>NZ_DASQZC010000451.1:0-21878 GCF_035638895.1 Nostoc sp.
GTGATTAACTGTTGATTATTAATACTAATTAATCTTTCTGGACTTGCACCAATAAAGTTTTGTCCTTTGCCATTACTTGTAGAGAAAATATAACAATTAGGATGTATTCGCCTAAGATTATTTAAAGATTTAACTAAGTCAAACTGGTTGCTTGATTTTACATCTAATATATCTGCAAGGACAATCTTGCTTAAATGACTAGACCTAATTTTTTCCAAAACAGAGACTACTGAGCGTTTAAACCCAGTAGCATTGGTGACAGATTTTTTATAGAATTTTGCTGGAAAAAAATCAATAGTACCAGCGTAATATTCTAAAGATTGGATAAATTCAATTTTATTTTGCAGATTCTCCAATAATCTTTGAATATTTACGCTTTCTTTGATAATTATATTTGTTACTAATATGCAACGCTGATTTTTAACAGCTACTTGCCAACGTGGAAGAAAGATGGTAGCAGATGGAAATGGATAATCTACTTGGGCATTTTTATCAAAAAAGCTGAAATAACAAAAAAAGTGAGGCCCAGAAAAAGGTTGATTAGCGTTACCAAAATTAATTATATTTTTTAGACGAGATTTGATAAAATATTCAGCTTGAGTAAAACGATCTGCACCATTAATCTGTAATTTTGCTACAGAATCAATTGCTGCGATCGCTTCTCCTTTACCTTTATCCTCAAAGTAAAAATTTATTTCATTTGCTTGTGTTAGTTTATCTAATACAAGTAAAGGGTCAACTAAATCGATCTCCTGAGAGATACTGACAATTTGCTTGCAATTATTTTTGACGCACTTTTCTTGCACTGCTACCAAAAATTGATATAAATCTTTGTGTACAGAGAGGTTGTTACGACATGGTGAAACTGTCATGGATCTATAGTAAATTTTTTTTAAGTTAACTTCCTAAAGTGTAATTAATCGTGGTCGTATTTCTACAGGTAACATATTAAGTTATCATTTCACCAGCGTAGGATTTGCGTTGTTTATGGTGTTCCCAGACCCTGACAAGCCAGTTCCAGCCCAAGCTGGAACATGAGAGTAGAGTGTTAACAACACAAGGTTAACGAGCCACAGTCAAAGTAGCAGTTGTTTTTAGCCCATAAATATTTAGTACAGCACGGGTACAAAAGCGACCAGTCCAATAGTTCAAAAACCCAAATCATAATTTTTTTGACTTTTGACTTTTAACTTTTGACTTCCGCGTAGCGGTGCGTCTATCTTAAATTATAAAATCTCAACTGTAAGTAATTTTCTAGCAATTTAATTAATCACCACTGATGACAACTAAGCAGATTTTATATCCCAACACTAAGTTATGGATGGCAGCGATTAAACCGCCAATGTACAGTGTTGCCATTATGCCTATTTGGGTAGGAACAGCAGTAGCATTTGCCGAAACTAAAAATCTTAATGGTGCGGTATTTTCTACTTTTGTAGCTGCGGCAATCTTAATTCTTGCCTGGGAAAATATCAGTAATGATGTTTTTGATTCCGAAACAGGTATTGATCAAAATAAGCACCATTCTCTGGTTAACTTAACAGATAATAAGCCATTAATATTTTGGATAGGAAATTTGTGTTTAGGTTTGGGGTTGCTGGGCATATTAGCGATCGCTCTTTGGCAACAAGACCTAACTGTTATCGGCATTATTTTACTATGCTGTGGTTTAGGCTATATGTACCAAGGGCCTCCCTTTCGCTTAGGATATCAGGGTTTAGGTGAGATTCTTTGCTTTTTTGCCTTTGGCCCCTTAGCAGTGGAGGCAGCATATTACAGCCAAACCCAAACTTGGTCAATGACAAGTTTAGCAGTCTCAGTCATTGTCGGGATTGCCACAACCTTAATTTTATTTTGCTCACACTTCCACCAAGTTAAGGATGACATAGCGGCAGGCAAGCGATCGCCTATCGTCCGTCTAGGAACCCAAAAAGGGGCCCAACTCCTAGTTTGGTTTACTGGTAGTATTTATCCCCTCACCTTGCTGTTTGTGCTGTGGGGAATTTCTCCAGCTTGGACGTTATTAAGTTGGGTAAGTTTACCGTTTGCTGTCAAATTATGCCGCCATGTCCAAGAAAATCACAACCAGCCAGACAAAGTTAGTAACTGTAAATTTATTGCCGTAGCTGTGCATTTCTGGGCTTGCTTGCTACTTGGACTAGGATTTATGCTTTAGTTGGGCATTAGACATTAGGCATTGAAGCAGAGGGAGAATGACTAATGACTAATGGCTACAGATTTGAATTTCGTCCTTATCAGCGAAGATTTGTGCGAACGCTGACTACCAATCATGGTAATTGGGATATTCGTGAGGGGATTATCCTCCGGCTTACCGATGAATCAGGCAAAGTCGGCTGGGGAGAAATTGCCCCCATTAGCTGGTTCGGTTCCGAAACCCTAGAACAAGCCTTAGATTTTTGTCGCCAACTCCCAAAAGAAATCACAGACGAGATAATTTTCTCCATCCCAGATGAGTTACCTGCTTGTCAATTTGGCTTTGAGTCAGGGTGGGAGATGGGGAATGGGGAGTGGGGAGTGGGAAGTGGGGGGGATGAGGGAGATAATTTTATAACTCCTAACTCTTGTACAGACGCGATTAATCGCGTCTGTACCAACTCACTTTTTTACAGTGCGTTATTACCAGCAGGGGAAGCGGCTTTAAATCAATGGGAAACGTTGTGGCAGCAGGGATATCATACGTTTAAGTGGAAAATTGGTGTGTATGCGATCGCTGATGAACTAGAAATTTTGAATTCACTGATACACACCTTACCAGACTTTAGCAAACTGCGATTAGATGCCAACGGTGGACTCAGCTATGAGGAAGCTAACTTATGGTTGCGGACTTGCGATGATTTCAAGGCGAATGCAGAACTAGCTGTAGAAATTGAATTTATCGAACAACCGTTACCCGTTGAGCAATTTCAGGAAATATTGGAATTGAGTACGACTTATCAAACTGCGATCGCAATAGATGAATCTGTCGCCACACTTAAGCAACTCGCCGCTTGTTATCAACAAGGTTGGCGAGGGATTTTTGTGATTAAGCCTGGGATAGTTGGATCGCCATCTCGTCTGAGAAACTTTTGCCACCAGCATAAAATTGATACTGTATTTTCATCAGTATTTGAAACTGCGATCGGAAGACTTGCAGCACTCCAGCTAGCGGTGGAATTATCCCGAAACAATAGGGCAGTTGGTTTTGGCATCGACCATTTTTTTGAACAAGAAGAAACGTGGCTTCAAAGTCTATGGAACGACCTTTAAACTGTCTTAATAACCTGGCTCAAAATGATTGGCTTATTGGTTACAACAGCCATCAATTTAATCAAATAGCTCAAGAATTATATTTAGAACTAACACAATTATCAGCGTATGGAATACCACCAAAAATCATCTTAGCTGAACGCGAACCAGTACGATTTTTAGCAAGTTTCATTGCCGCTTGTGCAGCTAATTGTCCAGTTTTTCTTTGTAACCCCGATTGGGGAACACAAGAATGGCAGCAAGTCTTTGATTTAGTAAAACCAGACATTATTTGGGGGATGGTGAATAGGGAATGGGGAACAGGAAATCGGAATTGCAAAGAAATTACTATCATATCTCCCTCATACCCCCACTCCCCACTCCCCACTCCCCACTCCCCACTCATCCTGATTCCCACAGGTGGTTCATCTGGGCAGATTAAATTTGCCATTCATACTTGGGAAACTCTCATCGCATCTGTAAAAGGATTTACAGAATACTTTCAACTAAAACAAGTCAATTCTTTTTGTGTATTACCGCTATATCACGTTAGCGGTTTAATGCAGTTTATGCGCTCTTTCACCACCGGGGGTAAACTGGTTATTCTCCCATTTAAAGCAGTAGAAACAGGTCAAGTATTCAATATTAAACAATCAGAGTTTTTAATATCTTTAGTTCCAACACAGTTACAAAGACTCTTACAAAATTCCGAATTAACTGAATGGCTAACCCAATTTAATACTGTACTTCTGGGAGGTGCGCCAGCATGGAACGAACTATTAGAAAAAGCTAGATTTCATCGCATCCGGTTAGCGCCTACTTATGGCATGACAGAAACAGCCTCTCAAATTGCTACTCTTAAACCAGATGATTTTCTCAGTGGTAAAATTAGTAGTGGTCAAATTCTTCCTCATGCAAAAGTAACTATTCGCAATCAGCAAGGCGAGATTTTAAATTTAAATCAAATCGGAAATATCACCATTCAGGCTCAATCTTTAGCCCTTGGCTACTATCCTATAACCAGAGAAAATCAAGCTGATTTCCAAGTAGATGATTTAGGTTTTTTAGACGAGCAAGGTCATTTAAATATTGTCGGACGTAACAGCGACAAAATTATTACAGGTGGAGAAAATATTTACCCAGTAGAGATTGAATCAGCTATACAAGCAACTCAATTAGTTGCTGATATTTGTGTCATCGGCATCCCAGATAAACATTGGGGACAAGCCTTAACAGCGATTTATATTCCCAAAAAATCAAATACCTCTGCCTTAAAAATTCAAACCCTACTCAAAGACAAACTCAGCAAATTTAAAATTCCCAAATATTGGATTCCCCAGCAAAACTTACCTCGCAACTCCCAAGGTAAAATTAACCGCCAACAATTACAGCAAATAGCCAGAGAATTCCTCCAAAATCCCATTACATAACCTCTCTCGACTTTCTTCTCTCTGCTCCGCGCCAGTTGCTTCAACGGGGGGAACCCCCCTTCGGGTGACGCTCCTAACGTCGCTACCGCTACGCTAACACCAGTCGCCTACGGCGGGAAACCCGCCTACAGCGCTGGATTCACCGCAACGCACTGGCTTCTCAGCATCTCTGCGGTTCGTTTCCAACCACTGAATAATCTCATCAGGTAATTCCTGCTTACTTCTACTACTTGCATCAATACAAACATGCCTAGTAATAGCCTTAGCAACTACCACCTCAGCCACTGTAATTTCGTAAGTAATTTCAAACTTATCACCACTTATTTTTTGGGGAATTAAACTAATTAGCAACTTGTCTCCCCCAAACATAGGGCGTAAAAAATCGACACTAGCATGAACAATGGGGAAAGCTACAGATGGATTAGTAAAAAACTGTTTGAGATTAATACTTGATGCTTCTAGAGATTCTTCATAAGCTTCGTGGCAAATACCCAAAACATTAGCAAAATAAACTACCCCAGCAGCATCAGTATCTTGAAAACGAACCGTGCGTTTATAAGTAAAAGACATTTTTGACAATTAATTAAATATTAAAAAAACAGCAGGTTTCTCGCCTGCTCTACAAAGTAATTATATTGCAACTAAGTATTCGACCAGAAGCGATCAAGATGATTTAGCACATCTTTATACAGAATTGGGATTACGCGCCATCTTTAGTTAGTTTAAGACAAGGTAATCAATAATTTAAAATTTCAAGTAAACAGACTTTTAAAAAACTTCATCAACCCGGTACATTAAAAAAAAACCGATTTTTTTTAATGTAGGCTATCTCTTAAATTAAACTTGATGTAGTCTTGCAATCTAAGTAATTAATCTAAAAATTATGCAGCCAAATCCTCTAACCAATAGGTCAAAGCAGATGGTAAATGTGTTTGTTCTGCTACTGGTTTCCTCATTTTGCTGGCAAAATTCAGTGAAGGCGCAGTCTCAGTCAAATACGCAACTTCTGCCGTTTTTTGATAATGTAGATAACCCAGTTCCTGTTCGTTTCCCCGCAGGACAACAGGCAGATATCACACCAGCTCCACCGTTGCTAAATCCTTTTGATAAGGCTGTACTAAAAGTCTGCGGCCCTATTGGTACAAGAGTTAGTTCTAATAATTTTAAACAATTGTTGTCTTATTACCCAGATGTATTGCAGAAACTTCAGCAAGCTAGCGGCGGTGAACTGCGTCCTGGACGTAATAATACAGCACAATTTATCGATGATTTAACCAATATTTGGTTCCAACGTCGAGGGTTTGAGCATATATTTTGTGGTGAAATATATAACGCCAATGATATTGGTGGCTTACATTTTCACGGCAGATATTTACAACTACAAAATGAAGGAATAGGCGGACGGTTGCCAAATAATCAGGGACGAGAGGAAGTTGTTCCTGGAGCCATTTATACAATGGGTGTAGTAATTAAGCAGAAAAATAGGACAGTAACAGATGTCATTAAAGGCTATAGCTACCTCAGCAATGCTGAAGAAATGCTTTTAGATACCACCAAAATATTTAAACTCCAAGGTAATAATGAGGGAGCGTGTATTTATAATGTACGTGACCAAGAAACGGGTCAATCCTTTCCTACAGTTTTTGTTAGGAAAGGAAAAGCGATCATTACCTATTACCCTGATGCTACTCCTCAAGGTGCAAAATGTAAAATTTAAAATTTCTAGATTGTCTGCAATAAGGGTACAGAGAAAATAAATGATCTTAGAAACACACCGCTTGCTAATGCGTGACTTTGTAGAGGCAGACTGGCAAGCGGTTTTTACTTATCAATCTGATCCTTTGTACTTGCGTTACAGCTATTGGACGCATCGCACGCAAAAAGATGTTTGTGAGTTTGTCCAGATGTTTATTGGTCAGCAAAAAGAGCAACCTAGAATAAAGTTTCAGTTAGCTATTATCCTCAAAGCAGAAAATCAGCTTATTGGTAATTGTGGTATCCGTGTAAACGACCCGGAAATGCGGGAAGCAAATATCGGCTATGAATTAAACACTCAGTATTGGGGACAAGGTTATGCAACAGAAGCAGCACAAGCCATTTTAAAGTTCGGCTTTGAAGAATTGAGAATGCATCGTACCTGGTCTTGGTGTGTTTCACAGAATGTTGCTTCTGTAAAGGTATTAGAAAAAATTGGTATGCGTCGTGAGGGTCATCTGCGAGAAAAAGAATTAATCAAAGGCAGATGGTACGACAATTTTATTTACGCTATCCTTGACCACGAGTGGAAAGCAAAGTAGTAAGCTGTTACGTATACAACTTGCATTATCAGGGCGGGCAAGATGCCCACCCTACAATCATATTGAAAAAATATTAGTGCAAATTAAAGGCGCAACAGCTTATTGCTTCTATGAGCTACCTCAGAGACAATATTGTAAATTACTGGGAAATTGAGGGTAAGACAAATTTAGAGGGTCACAGACATGACCAACACTATCCTCAATTTCCAAACAGCTACCGGACATGAAATTTTAGCAGCAGCAGGTAAAAAATATCTGCGTCCTGGTGGACGAATAGCGACGGAGAAATTATTTCAGTGGGCAAACTTTCAGCCTGGAGAGACAGTTTTAGAGCTAGGTTCTAGCTTTGGATATAGTGCGATCGCTTTAGCAAAAAGCTACCATGTCAAGGTAGTAGGCGTTGAAAAAAATTCTGATAGTGTAGCTTGTGCGCGTGCTAATATCTGCGCTGCTGGGTTAGAAAATCAAGTCGAAATAATTGAAGGTAATATTTTCAACCTAGAGGCAATCTCAGGAAAGTTTGATTATGTATTGGCAGAAGCCATTCTCACAATGCAATCCCCATTGGGAAAAGCCAAGATTTTAGCTGAAATTCATAATAGGCTCAAAGCGGGAGGTAAATTCCTCTCCCATGAACTCTTAGCCAGTGGCAAAGAAGAACAAATTCATATTGACTTAGCACGAGTAATTCGAGTTAATTCTACACCACTTTCAGAATCCAACTGGATTACGGCTTTTGTAAAAGCAGGGTTGCAAGTAGAAAAATGCCAAACTGGCTCAATGAATTTATTGAATTTAAGGCGGATGTTTCAAGATGAAGGTATTTTTAACACAATCCGGATTTTGTGGAATATATTGACGCAGAGAAATCTTCGCAAACGGCTTTTAGAAATTCACCAAGTTTTTCATAAATACCAACACGAATTAGGCTACATCATTTTGTGTGCTGTTGCCTAGTAAGATAATTTATTCCCAAAACTATCACCTGATAAATACCGATGATTTTTGAATGATTTTCAATCTTTGTTTACGGTTCACAATCTAAAAATACTATGACAAATTCAATTACAACTAGCCCATCTTTTATTATCCAACTACGAGAACAAATTGAATACCCTAGCGCAGGAGTTCTCAGCAAAGTACTGCTGAAAGATAACGCTTGTCAATACAGTCTATTTTGTCTAGCAGCTAACACTGATATTTCGGAGCATACCTCTACTCGTAATGCCACTATCAACGTAATCGAAGGCAGAGGTTTACTTACTTTATCTGGAGAAGATATTGCACTTGAAGCTGGTGTTTTTATCTTTATGCCTCCTAATGCACCTCATGCTTTAAAAGCTGAAGAAAACCTGACATTTCTGCTCATACTTTCTGAGAAAGTTGCAGATAGTAATTAGTTATTTATGGAGTCTGGAAAAATGCGATCGCTACTTTTAACTTTTGCTGAAAACTTGAATTTTTCTGAAACTCAGGTGGAAAAAATACTATCACAACCTCTAAGTAAAGCTATCAATTCGCCTGAGTTGCAGCAAGCATTAAGCAGCTTAGATACCAATTTGCTTAAGGAAACTTTACCCACAGCAGGAGGAGTTTTAGCTAAGGAATTACCACCTTTCTATAACTGGCTAAAAAATGAGTTGGGAGTCAAGCGGGTTCCTGATAGTCCTGATCACACAACGACATGGGTAATTAATTTCCTCCATAATCAAGAAAGTTTAACTCATTTAGTTGAGTTACACCGTCCAGTACCTCGTCCGGCTTTAGAAGCTTCTATTCCCCGTTTGATAGGGATGTTTGAAGGTGTCAAAGACGCGCAAGTTCGGCAAGAATGGCAAAAAGCGATCGCGGCTCTTTGTTTAGTTCTAGTTGTCGCTGCACGCGAAGAAGATAGAGCAGCCGTAGCAGTCTGATAACTCTTTACGAAAAATTAACCTTATGAAACCTGCCTTTGCAGGTTTTCTCTATGGAACCGCCAATTGTATTCCTCAGATGCTCTAATCTATATAGCAATCTTAAATGAGTTGTGAAAATCGAGAGACTAAGATCCCCGACTTCTCAAAGAAGTCGGGGATCTTATTGTTCATGAATGATTTAGGACTGCTATATCTCCAGATGCGATCGCATCCAATTTATCCGCATCAAATATGGTAATCGTTCCACCCCGACTATAGGCAATTACTGGTTTGAGACTTTTAATTAACCGCACGCATTCTTCGTAAGTAATGCCACTACTTCGAGCCATGCGATAATAAGATAATTTGACTTTTAAACACTCGCCTTGTGAAGCTGATTCAGTTCCCGATTCAGCAGCAAAATATTGAATTAATCTTGCAAGGCGAACAATAGCCCTTTCAGAAACTAAGCCGTGGACTGTTTCATGTAATTGCTGAATTCGACTGTTAAAAACCATCAGCATTCGTAATGCAATTTCAGGATTTTGCCCAATAGCTTTTAATAAAGCATCTCGCTCTACAGTGAGTATTTCACAATCAGATTCAGCAGTCACAGTTGCTGGAGAAATTCCATTTCCTAACAAAGCAGGAGCCGCAAAAATTTCTCCAGCAGCTAAGGCGCGGAGAATCGTTTCCTTCCCCATTGTTGCTGTTTTTGTAACTCGAATTGCTCCACTAACAACAGCATAGAGTTTTGCTGGTAAGACATCGCCCTCATGCAGAATAATCTCTCCTTTGCGATACCGTTGCACCTGAGTATAAGGGTGCAAACTTATCTTTTCTGCTGTTTCTAAACCTGCAAACACAATTATTTGTGAAAGTTGTTCCAGCGATGCTTGCATGATTAGCCCTATATTGCAAAGGCTGGACGATGATGAATCCAAGGGTTAGCTGCTTCTAATTGTGCTGCTAGGCTGATGAGTGTGGCTTCAGCAGCAGGTTTACCAATTAGCTGCACACTCATGGGCAAACCTTTACTATCAAAGCCTACAGGAATTGCGATCGCAGGTTGTCCAGTTGCATTTGCAGGTGGACAAGGGGCAACCCACTCAATAATATTTTGGAATGTCTCTTCTGCACTCAGAGAAGCCCACTCTCCAACGCGGATAGGTGAATGTAAATAAACTGGCAATACCAGCACATCCACGGTATCGAAAAACGCCACAATTTGCCGTGCCACTATCTGCATTTGAGAAACTGCTTGCAGGTACTCAGGAACAGAGCCTGTGCGTGCAAATAACCAGCGATTTACTGGCTGCATGGCTTCAACAGGAAGTCCTGATGCAGCTATCCCAGCTTGCCAGACGATTTGAAATGGTTCAACTAAACCACTAAAATCTGGAGATTTCTGTTCAACTTGGTGGCCGAGTTGTTCTAATAACTCAACTGTTTGGCGGACACCTTGCTGACAGTTAGCGTCAGCTTCTCCCAAAGGAGAAATACTAGTGTCAAAGGCAATTCGCAAAGCACCAAGTTTTGTCCCAGTAGCGGCGAGAAATGATGGTTCAGGATCTGGCAACCAGTAAGGATCGCCTGTTGTATAACCAGAGATGGTATCCAAAAGGGCAGCAGCATCAGCCACAGTCCGGGCGATTGGGCCGTTGACGGCAATTCCAGCGAGGCGTTCGCCTACGGGTGCTTTACTAACCCTGCCCCTGGATGGCTTAATTCCCACCAAACCACAACAAGCCGCAGGCCCCCGAATTGAGCCACCGCCATCTGAACCTTGAGCGATCGCACACAATCCCCCTGCTACCGCCGCCGCCGCCCCACCACTGGAACCGCCAGGGGTGTATTCTAAATTCCACGGATTTCTAGCTGCGGGAAAACCCATAGGTTCACTGTATGGAAACGAACCTAATTCTGAAGTGGCTGTTTTACCGAGAATAGTAAACCCAGCTTGCTTGATCCGCGTCACAATTCCATCATCATAATTAGGGATATTGTTCAGTAATGCTGGATTTCCGTAAGTACAGGTAACACCTGCTACAGCATTGAGGTCTTTAATGGAAATCGGCACACCAAAAAACGGCGGTAGTTCTGAGGTAGTTGTCAATAATTCTGTTTTGGCTTTAGCATCTGCGATCGCTAATTCTGCCGTCACCGTAAAATAACTTCCTAATTGGGGATTCAACTGCCCAATCCGTTCTAAATATATTTCCACCAACTCTAGCGGTGATATTTCCCGGCGACGAATTAATTGCGCCAACTCTAGCGCTGGGGTAAATGCTAAATCAACTTCATTCATAGGTTAGTGAATGGGTAATTTTGTTTTTCTCTGAGATTTTTAAACGGAAATTGTTACTTTAGGTGGATTTACGGGAACTATACATTTTATAGCTCCTGAGATTTGTCATTCAACTAGGATGCTCAGATGCAACAGGCCTGCTTACTCAAGCCATTTTAATTGTTTCACGTAAACTTTCGACAAATCCCTAAGGGGTACTTATGGCTAACCTAGAAAAACTTGTTAGTGAATTACCAACACTGATTCAGAGCCTAAAACTGACTATTGGCGATTCTAATCAAATCATGGAGCAAATTATCCTGATCAATAATGCTCAGGAACAACTACGGAATATTAAGAAATTAATTGCTCAGGAATTGAAATTTGAGAATATCAAAGGTTCTGCGATCGCTACACTTCCTCGAATAGGTACTGTAGCTACTTTATTTATACCTAGTGTGGAATTAGTAGATCCTGCGATCGCAGAAAAATTTGGCCACTCAAAAACTAAAATTTCATTAACTGAACTACAATCAAAAATTGATGGCTGGATTGAATGGGGTTATTTTTTGCAGGCAATAGCTACTGATATTCTCAGTGATGCTCCGTTTGTAAATCAACTAAATTCTGATATTAATCATCTAAGCATACGCACCAAATTTCAGATTATTGCTGAGAATTTAAAAAACAACTTATTTTTTGAAGATTTTAATATTTTAGAGCGTCAAATTCAAAAAATCAGCAATTATCAAAATGAATTATTAGAACTACAACAGAAGTTAAATTATGTTTTTAATACAATTAAAAATAGCCGTAGTTTATTAAATATTTTATTAGGTGTGTCTGCTTTCTGCGGAAAATCTGGTTTTGCCTTAGAGTGGTTAGATGATGACCACGAATTAATTATATCGAGCGATGGTAAATTTCAAGAATTAACAGATATTCTCAATGATTGTGATTATTTCCAAGAGCAAATTGCTGCTTTAATTATTCAGGGTGATACTTTAAGGGAACAGGCAGAACAAGCTCTAAAAAAGATTGAACAAGAAAGTAGTAAAGAGCCAATTATTAGCCAGGATGTACAAATAGTACCATTTTCGACACAAAAAATAGTACGTTCGGCTTTAGTCATAGCCTCAAGTTTATTAATCTTAGGTTTTGGTGGTTGGAAAATTAAAGAGCATTCACAATTGCAGCAGATGAGTCTAAGTTTAACTCAAGAAGCGAGTGCAAACACTAAGTTTAAATCTGCTCAAAAACTTGGTATGGAGGCTGCTTCTTTAGTTCAAAAACCACCGCATCCTCTAAAAGCCTGGCAACAAGCACAAAACAAATGGTATAAGGCAATAATCTTGTTAGATAGTATTCCTAATGAAACATCAGTTTCTGATCGAGCAAAGAAGAAATTAGCTTACTATCAAATTAACTATAAATCTATCAGTCAAAGAGTATTAGTTGAAAAGCAAGCCTTAGCAAACTTAGAATTAGCTCAAAACCTAGCAATAGAAGCTAGTTTATTTGTAAAAAATTCACCTTACTCGCTACTAATTCGGCAGCAAGCACAAGATAAATGGCAACAAGCAATCAATTTATTAGAAGCGATTCCAGAAAATAGTTCTGTCTCTATACAAGCTAAAGAAACGCTTATTATTTATAAAACTAACTATGCGGCTATCAGATAAATAATAGCCTTTATCGTTTTCAGTTCGTAGTAAGGACTTTAGTCTTTGTTTTCTAAGCACTGAAGTGCTTACTACAAACACGAACAATTACAGCTTAGAACGGTCAGTCAAAATCTCATAACCAGTCTCTGTCACCAAAACTGTATGCTCAAATTGAGCCGATAAAGAATTATCCACAGTGACTGCTGTCCAACGGTCAGATAATGTCCGGGTGTGTCTAGAACCTGCATTTAAAATTGGCTCAATTGCCAGCGTCATCCCCGCGCGGAGTTTAACATTTGGCATCTCACGAGTCCGGTAGTTGAATACTGAAGGTTCTTCGTGCAAATTACGACCAACACCGTGTCCAGTGAATTCTTCAACTATACTAAAACCGTTAACTTTAACATGGTCTTCAATTGCTCCAGCTAAGTCAAGCAGGTATGCACCCGCCTTAACTTGTTCAATGCCTTTATATAAAGCTTCTTCTGCTACGCAAATTAGTTTAGCGGCTTCTTGGGTCACTTCACCAACAGCAATTGAAATGCAAGAATCACCATGAAAGCCTTGATAATAAGCCCCCGTATCTACTTTTAATACATCCCCCACGCGAATCACTTTCTTGGGACTAGGAATGCCATGCACTGCTTCATTGTTAATGCTGGAGCAAATAGAACCTGGAAAACCGTGATATCCTTTAAAACTCGGTGTTGCACCCATTTCGCGGATACGTTTTTCTGCGTAAGCATCCAAATCAGCTGTGGTCATTCCTGGCTTTACTAGTTCGGAAATTTCTTTTAGGACAGTTGCCACAATTGTCGCTGATTGCCGCATGATTTCAATTTCACGCGGCGATTTAATTTCAATTCCTCGGCGCTGTTTTTTCGATGTTCTAGGCTGAGTTGCTTGAGGAAGTAAGTTACTGAAAATGTTCATGGGAAACTAATAATTACTGGTGGCTCTAACACTGAGTATTAATGCTTTCTCTAAATTATTTGAGAAATAATATCTATAATTTAAGTTATTTTAATCCCTGATAGGGATTCTTCCACTTTAGCCGCTAATGTATATAGGATAACACATTCGCGTACTTCTGATGTGTTGAACTTGAGTTCCAGTTTATGGATGTCTCCTTTTATTTCTACTTTCCCCGCTTCGATTTTTTGCGTCCGCATGTCATCGGTAAAATGTTTGGCGATAAAATAGCGTTTCAGTTGACTAGGATTAGTCAACAGCAACTGATAGGATTTACCAATATAATTAATTAATTTCCTCCTAAACTCCTTATGAGTTCCTCTCCTTTCTTTATCCCTCAATCTGACCCTCCGCTTCCTCCTTGGGAAACCCTACCAACGATGTATGATTTACGAAGTGACAACCCAGAGGAATCAGGATTGCCAGACGATTTTTACTTTTTACAGCCTTTACTTTTATACTTAACTTTTCAACCCACTATCTGGAATCCAGAATTAGTTTACAGCGCTGCTGACCTTAATCTCTACTATGATCTCCAGCATCCTTTATGGTATAAGCGCCCAGATTGGTTTGGTGTGGTAGGAGTATCAAAACTCTACAAAGGGGAGGACTTGCGTTTAAGTTATGTAACTTGGCAAGAACCAGCAAATCCCTTTGTAGTAGTGGAATTATTATCTCCAGGTACAGAAGCGGAAGATTTAGGCATGAAAAAAAACGCAGCCGATAAACCTCCCAGCAAATGGGAAGTTTATGAACGAATTCTGCGGATTCCCTACTATATTGTTTTTAGTCGCTACACTGATGAACTCCAAGCTTTTCAGCTAGTAGGCGGTCACTATGAACCAATGAATTTGATTGAGGGACGTTTACCAATGCCAGAGTTGGGTTTAAGTTTGGGATTATGGCAGGGGTCATTTCAAGATATTCGTAAGTTGTGGTTAAGGTGGTTTACCTTAGCAGGAAAATTAATTCCACTACCCACAGAAGAAGTGGCTACGGCTAAACAAGAAGCAGCTACAGCTAAACAAGAAGCGGCTCAAGCAAGACAAAAGGCAGAACAATTAACAGAACGTTTGCGTCAGTTAGGCGTGAATCCTGATGAGCTAGATTAATTGTTGTAATTTGTCCCCAATTAGCGAATGCTTTTTTCTGCCAACACAGATGGCCCAGCAGTAACAACTACGATTTTATCTGGGTGAAGTAACTCACGAGCCGCTTGATTAACTTGAGTAAGGCTGACTTTCTGGATTTTGTCAGTGAAGGAGTGCAATTCTCCTTTATCTAGTCCATACACCTCATTCATCAGAATTCTATCTGTTAATTCCTCTGGGTTTGCCAGCAAAACGTTGTAGTTGCTCATCAGGGTGCGTTTAGCAGTTTCTACTTCTAGCGCAGTGACACCTTGTTGATGGATTTGCTGTAGTATTTGGCGGGTGCTAGCGATCGCTTTTCTGCTATCTTCAGGACTAGTTTGCATTTCTATCAAAAATGTGCCTGCATTCTTCCCGGCTTGGAAGGAGCTATAAATTCC
Source organism: Nostoc sp. (assembly GCF_035638895.1). Lineage (GTDB taxonomy): Bacteria > Cyanobacteriota > Cyanobacteriia > Cyanobacteriales > Nostocaceae > Nostoc. The sequence continues at coordinate 15,323 of NZ_DASQZC010000451.1, forward strand.
ATAGCTCAAACCTTGGCGATCGCGCACTTCTGCACCTAGTCTACTAGATAAGGTATCGCCTCCCAAAATCTGGTTCAATACTAAGGCTGCGTGAAACCGAGGATCATAACGGTTAATGCCTGTGTAACCCATATATGTCACAGCTTGGGCTTTACCTGGTAAAACTGGGTTGACATTGACTATTTTCTGTGGCGTTGACACCGGGGGATATTTTAATGTCGGTGCTTGGCCACTCACTTCCCAGTTACCAAACTCATTTTTAATCAGCGATCGCACTTTGTCTAGATCAAAATCTCCCACCAGCGCCAACACTGTCGTGTCTGGACGATAATGTTTAGCTTTGAAATCAATCACATCTTGGCGCTGAATCTGCTGTAAACTCTCCTCTGTGGGAAAGGTATGTAAGGGATGTTTTTTCGGGTAAATTGACTGAACAAATACTCTTCTGGCTACTTCTGATGGCTCATCTAATTCCTGTTGTAAGTCAGTTAAAGTTTGTTGGCGATGCAATTCCAACTCTTTGGCTGGAAAGGTACTATTTTTAACAACATCTGCCAATATCTCAAGGAGTATCGGCAAATCAAGAGCTAAACTATCACCTTCGATATGCACACCTTCGCGGTAGGAGTGAAAGTCTAAACTCGCTCCTCGTTCTGCCAAGAGTTTGGCAATAGTTAAGTCATCCTTGGTCTTAGTGCCATTTAGCAAATTGTCTGCCACAAAAGCAGCCAGTCCAGCTTTATCCTCAGGATCAAATTCCGTCCCGGCTTTAATGTGTCCGCTCAGGGTAACAGTGGGAGTACTATGATCGGGTAACAGTAATAACCGCAGTCCATTAGTAAATTTAAATTCCTGTGGTAACACTTGGGCAATTGCATCTGTAGCCAAATCCACAGGCGGTAAGTACTTCATCACCTCAGAAAGAAGCACAGGTGCGCCAGGAGAGAAATTCTCTGTGGTTTGGGCTGAGTCTGGTTTATCACCAACTTCTGTTATCTGCTTCTGGGTTGGTTCAAAAAAGCCTACTGTCCCGGCTCCTTTTTTCAGGTATTTGTTAATCACAGCGACAATATCCGTCGGCTTCACCAGACTGACAGCAGCCAAATAGCGGTCTGTGTAGCGATAATCACCAACTGTTGTCTCATCAGTGCCCAAGCGCATTGCTTGAGAGGTGATATCACGGTTACTCAAAATTACATCTGCTGTTAATTGGGTTTTGGCTCGTTCTACTTCTTCAGATGTCACGCCATCTTCTGCTACATTAGCGATCGCGCTACTCAACGCTAAGTCAATTTTTTTCAAATCTTGTTTAGAACCAGCCGTCACCAACACCTCATACCAGCCAGATTCTCGCAAACTGGTAACGGAGGCTGTAACCTCACTAGCTAAACCTGATTCCACCAATGCCTGATAAAGTCTAGAATTCCGTCCCTCAGTCAAGATGTAATCCATCACATCCAGCGCAGGCACATCTGGTTGATTTGCATCCGGTAGCGCATACACAACTTGTAACAGCCGCCCTGCTCCCGGTTCTCGCAATACTATCGGCGATGAGGGGGATGAGGTAAAAGTATTTTTACTCCTAAACGCCAGTTGCTCCACTTGGGGAAACCCCAAGACCGCACTGGCTCCTCCTAACTCCTCACTCCTCACTTTTTTTGGTACTTTGCCAAACACCTCTTTAATTGTTTCGAGAGTATTTGCAGTTTGAAAATCTCCAACAATTACTAAGACGGCATTATCAGGACTGTAAAAATTGCGGTAATATTTTTCTACCTGCTCAACCTCAAATTTCTCGACATCAGCTTTAGTGCCACCTACAGGCAACCCATAAGCATGATTGGGAAACACGACCTGCATGACGGCGCGGTTGAGGCGATATTCTGGGCTATTTTCATAACCCTGCAACTCGGAAACTACTACCCGCTTCTCATTCGCTAGTTGTTCTGGCTCAATCTGGGAATTTTGCATCCTGTCTGCTTCCAGCACTAAGAGCGCTTTCAGCTTGTTTCGTTCAACAGTACCGTAATATGCAGTTTGATCGTAGCTGGTGAAAGCATTGGAATCACTACCTAAAGCACTAAACAAACGCCCAAATTGAATTGGACGGTTTAGAGTACCTTTAAACATCATGTGTTCCAACTGGTGGGCAATGCCATTCACGCCCGGTTCTTCGTTGCGTGAGCCAACCTTGTACCACACCTGCACCGTCACTACTGGCGCAGTATGCACTTCCTTTGTCAGGACAGTTAGACCATTCTCCAGCACTGTCTTACGGACATTTTGTGTCAGTGTTGAGGGCATTATTCTTTTTGCTAGCAAGGTTGACTGGTATTTTTCTTTGTTAGATATGACTGGATGTTGGCTATGAGCAGGTTTATTACTTAACAAAAAAACTGCTACTAGCCATAAGCTTAAAAATAATAACGGCAAAGGATATTTATAAAATCTGGAAAATCCATCCATATATATATATTTAGCAAATTATGTAAATTAAATTACATAGTTATTTTGGGAAGTGAAGTTAGTTTAATCTGCCCAAAAAATCTGTAGCCTCAGTAACAATACAGAAAAACAATATATTAGCAATAAAGGTAATAAAAAAGCTAAGTTATGGGAGTTTTGCTAAAACCCGAATGAATTCCAAAGGTAAGCCATCGGTATCGGCGATGAAAGCCACTTCGTAAATGCGATCGCCTATTTGTTGTTGTGTCGGTTCTAAAAGTACTTTCAACGGTTGTAATTCTTCGGGTTGGCTCTCAGCCGCCAGTGATACACGCTCTTGTAAATTTGTCAACCAGCTAGGTAAATCTGGTGTAATCTCAGTTAAATCGAACGATAGATGATAATACCCTACATAATGCTCGTCAGCAAAGGCATCTGGGGCTGGTTTTGGTTCGGGAATTTGGATCAGTTCAATTCTGCCGCCCAATCCTTCCATCCAACAAGCTAGGGTGTAGCCTGTAGTAAAGCGTTCTGAGATTGTAAACCCTAAATGTTCGTAGAAAGCGATCGCTCGATGAATATTGGCAGTGCGAATAGAAGCGTGATGCATAATTAGTCATTAGTCATTAGTCATTAGTCATTGGTCATTTGACTAATGACTAATGATCGATTACTCAAATAACCTGAAATAAGGGTAGCGTACAGGGACACCAGGCTCTTTTTCCAAGTCAAAATTAATTACTTCCCAACAGGGATCATCTGAGGTATCGGGGCTAAACTCCACGGGTAAGCCATATAAACGCGCAGCAATAGCTTCTGGTTGCCCAGAACGCCAAGGGGTGCTGCGTTCCAAATAGCCACTCATCAATTCCTGATAGCGCCGAGCAATAATTACTCTTGTTGCTCGAAAGCCTTGGGTATAGAGCTTATCTAATGCTTCGTGAATTTCAAAGCGAATACCATCGGGATGAGTATGCTGTCTATACCATTCATTATTCCACCTCCGCCAATGACGCCCCGATTGCAAATGGATTAACTCTCCATTTTTAGGATTAGCTTCAAACGCGCCATGACGCGTACACAAATAAGTATCTGTTAATGTCAGCGCCGGAATAGTCTGGCGACAATGGGGACACTGTATTTCAGGCCCAAACATCGGGTACTGCAAGCCTGGATTCATCATGAAGTGCGTACAAACATAATTTTGTCTTCACCAGCACTAGTGTATTGTATTATACACTTTGGCTCCATCACTTTGGGTTACTTGGTCAGTGCTGCACAGACATGGAGTTGCGGCAGCAACAATGCTCACTAGTGTTTTCCTCAGTGTAGAGGCTTGACGCTGTGATATCCTAGTTGTGCAACCAGCCTCAAAGGTTGGAGTTTCTCCAGTGTTCCTGGGTACCATATTCATATTCTATCGTGTCTACCGCTTCTTACTGGACATCTCCTGATTTTTCTCAAGCTGCCTTCATCGCAGCCAACGCTGTTGTTATGGGTTCGGTAAATATAGCAGCAGGGGTAAGCATTTGGTATGGAGCAGTGGTTAGGGGAGATGTGGAACGCATTGAAATTGGCGAATGCACAAATATTCAGGATGGTGCAATTTTACATAGCGATCCTGGTTTTCCCACAATTTTAGAAGATCATGTCACTGTCGGACATCGCGCTGTGATACATTCCGCTTACATTGAGCGTGGAAGTTTGATTGGCATAGGCGCAGTGATTTTAGACGGGGTAAGAGTGGGCGCTGGTAGCATTATCGGTGCTGGTGCAGTGGTAACTAAAAATGTACCGCCTTTGTCCTTAGTTGTCGGTATTCCTGGCAAAGTATTACGCCAAGTAACAGACGTTGAAGCCGCAGAACTGATTGAACACGCTAAACGTTACCAAAAGTTAGCTTTAGTTCATGCTGGTAAGGGAACTGATATTGGGTTTAGCAAGGCTTAGGGAGTGGGGATTGGGGATTAGGGGCTGGGGACTGGGGACTGAGTGGACAAGGAGAATAACTAATGCCTAATGCCCTATGCTCAATCCCCAATCCCTAATAATTTAAACATTCTTTACATATCTACTTGGAAAAGTTGCCCACTTCAGCTAAAAATAAAAATGAGAGCAGTTGACAAAACTTTAATTTCTACTTAAGAGAGGGGTTCTAGATATGGATATCGATTACCGGATAGCGATCGTTTTAGCACCAGTGGTCATTGCTGCTAGCTGGGCAGTGTTTAATATTGGCGCTGCGGCTTTAAGACAAATTCAAGGCTTTTTGGATAGAGAAGCTTAAATTCATTAATCGGGGGTTGGGCATGGGGCATTGGGCATGGGGCATTGTGAATTAGTCATTATCAATAATTTTTCTTCCCCTGCCTCCCCTGCCTCCCCTGCTCCCCCTGCTCCTCATCCCCACTCCCCACTCCCACTCCCCCTTCCTTGGATATCGATTCTGTAATACAACCCCTACAACGCTTTGGTGTCCATCTGGGACTCGATCGCATCCTCAACCTTTTAGCAAATCTTGGTAATCCTCATCACCAAGTCCCGGTAATTCATGTTGCTGGCACTAATGGTAAAGGTTCAGTCTGTGCCTATCTTTCCTCAGTACTTACTGAGGCTGGTTATCGTACAGGGCGTTATACTTCCCCCCATTTAGTCAATTGGACAGAACGTATTTGTCTCAATGAACAGCCAATTTCTTCTGAGGAATTGAGTCAATTATTCCAACAAGTCCAAGCGGTTATTCGCCCTGAAGACGAATCGGCAACCCAGTTTGAAGTAATTACGGGGGCTGCTTGGTTATATTTTGCCCAGCAGCAAGTTGATGTGGCTGTGGTAGAAGTCGGACTAGGAGGGCGCTTGGATGCTACCAATGTTTGTCTAGAACCCCTCGTTACGATCATCACTTCCATCAGTCGGGAACACTGGCAGCAACTTGGCCCTACTGTTGCTGACATTGCTAGAGAAAAAGCTGGTATTCTTAAACCTGGATGTCCTGTTGTGGTTGGAGCATTGCCACCGGATGCACAGAAAGTTGTGCGATCGCGTGCTTTAGAATTACAATGCCCAATTTTTACGCCTCAACCCGCCCGTCAAATCGCTACAGGATGGGCAGAATATCAAAATATTCAAAATTCAAACTTAATTAAATACCCTTTGCCATTAGCAGGACAAATTCAATTAGCAAATTCAGCTTTGGCAATAGCAGCTTTAGAAATTCTCCAACAACAGGGTTGGCAGATTTCTGAAGAAGCCATAAGTAACGGCATGGCAAAAACTAAATGGCCTGGGCGGATGCAATGGACTACCTGGAAAAACCATAAATTATTACTTGATGGCGCTCATAATACCGCCGCAGCCCAAGTTCTTCGCCAGTATGTCGATAGCTTAGACGCAGTTAACCCCAAACCCATCAATTGGGTTATGGGAATGTTTGCCGATAAGGATCATGCTGATATTTTTACCGCCTTATTGCGCCCAGGCGATCGCCTTTTTTTAGTACCAATACCAACAGAATCTTGGCCAGGTAGAACTTCTGCTGATTTAGACTACTTAGCAAATCTAGCTTATAATATTTGTCCCGAATTAAGCGATCGCCAAATCCATCCAGATTTATTCACAGCATTAGAAACCGCAACCTCAAGCACAGACTACTTAACCGTTTTATGCGGTTCCCTTTATCTAGTAGGCGATTTTTTAGCAAAAGCTATATATATAAGTTCACTACAATGATTGTTGCAATTGCTTAAGCCTTTCTTATACATGTAAGAGTATTTGTTGCAAAGGTTAAAGTATTTGCTGCAAATATTCAAAGTTGAGATATCAATACCATTTATTTTTGAAGATGCGCCTACCTAGAGCGTGTCATCAAAAAACCTTATCCGAACCGTATTGACACTGATGCTGCTTTTGCCTTGAGTGGTATTGGTGTAGATACAATGTCTACGACGGGCTACGCCTACGCTGACTTTACCCCTCTTCTGTCACTCTCCGAAAACATTTGTCATTTCTGACTTCCAGAGCCTTTGTACAGGAAGCGATCGCCAGATTTTTTCCTAATAACAAATACAAGACCAATTTTTTTCTAATAGTATAGCTTGTATTGATTGCCTCA
>NZ_DASQZC010000452.1:0-23015 GCF_035638895.1 Nostoc sp.
ATTGAATGTTACCATCGAGCCATTAAGCAAGTGTGTGGAATTGAACTATTCATGGTAAGGACATCTGAGGCAATTAAAACTCACTTTTTTAGTGCTATCCGCGCTTTCGTTCAACTAGAATTAATGCGAACTCAAGAGTTAATTGAAAACTGGTATGAAGTCCAGAGAAATTTGTCTCTTCAGGTGGCTCGTGACTTCATTCTGGAACATCTTGAACAAAAGATGAGGTGGAATGCACATAGCCAGACTCATGTCAATGCGTAAGTCCTGATTCATTATCTGTGCTGCTCTGTTTCACGGCTTCCTGACGATCTGCACCTTCCGCCATTACGTGCAGAATTGCCTTTATGTTCTTCTGCTCGCCACTGAGTTCCGCAATTGACTGGCCGTCACGGAGGACGATAACACGTTGCGAACCTTCAACTAGCTCTTCCACTTCCGATGAAATCATGACAACCCCCAGCCCTTGCTCTGCTAATTCGGCGATCAGGCGCTGGATCTCGCCCTTTGCACCAACATCAATACCGCGAGTCGGCTCGTCGAGGAGAAGAAGTTTTGTATTCTTGCACAGCCATCGCGCCAGAAGAACCTTCTGCTGATTGCCGCCCGATAGTTCGTGGATCTTCTGTTCGGCGCTGGCCGCCTTAATTCCAAGGCGCTGCATGAAACGATCAACAAGCTCGTTCTGTCGTTTTCTGGAAACTACGCCCCATTGTGTAAGGTTTGGTAGTGCAGCGAGGGTGAGGTTTTCTCGCACCGAAAGCTCAGGGATGATGCCGTCCGCCTTGCGATCCTCTGAAAGGAAAGCTATCCCAACGTCGATCGCATCATGAGGATCGCGCAGGGATAGAAGATTACCTTCGAGTTTTACAGTTCCACCCTCAAGTGGTTCCGCCCCGAAGAGGGTACGCACTGTTTCACTTCGACCAGAGCCGAGCAAACCCGCAAGCCCAACGATTTCCCCATGCCGCATTTCAATCGAGACACCATTGAGCCGTTTCTTATATTTGAGAGCTTCCGCCTGGAGCAGCACTGGCCGATCTACTGCATTTTGCGATCGCCCTGCGAACGCCGTGACTCCTTTGCTCACCTCTTCTGGCTCACGACCCAGCATAGAACAAACGAGTTCCAAGCGATTGAGCGTTGCCAGGGATTGTGTTATGATATTGCGCCCATCACGCAGAACTGTAACGCGATCGCACACCGCATAGAGTTCTTCAAAACGGTGGCTGACGTAAACGATGGCTGTCCCTTCCGACTTTAGTCGCCGCATGACGTTAAAAAGAACAGAGACTTCAGTTTCGGTAAGCGAACTCGTGGGTTCATCAAGGATAAGCACCCGCGCACCAAAGGATATGGCGCGTGCGATCGCCACCATTTGGCGATGAGCAATATTGAGCGAATCAACTACCGAGCGCGGGTCAATATCCAACCCCAGGCGCTCCAATATCTCCGATGCTTCGGTATTCATCCGCCGTCTGTCAATAATCCCAAAGCGATGCGGCTCTCTGCCAAGAAAAATATTCTCAGCAACGGTTCGGAAACCCACAAGCTGAATCTCCTGGTACACAGCTACGATGCCTACCGCCTGTGCTTCGGTCGGGCTTTGGAATGTAACAGGACTCTCCCCGTAATCCATAACACCCGAATCTCGTCGATAGGCTCCCGTCATGATCTTAATGAGTGTCGATTTGCCAGCGCCGTTTTCTCCAACCAGCGCATGGATCTCGCCCGCCTTTAGCTCAAAATCTACACCCCGGAGCGCCGACACCCCGGAAAAACTTTTCTTTATGTCCCTCATGCACAAGACAGTTCGAGTCGCCTGAATCATCCGCTTTACCTAGTTTTTGTCCTGATACCCCATAGTCATGTTCTTTATTCATCGTCCAGGTTCAACATATTTCCTGGCTATCTTTTCTTTATTTATATGGCGCAAGAAGCTCGGAATAAATATAATTCTTTTGACTTTTGACTTTTGACTTCCGCTTTGCGGTATTAGTATGCTTCATCCACAAAATCTTTGGCGTTTGTCACATCAAAGAGTCTGTCCTCAAGAATGATTCTAGGAGGAATCTTTGTGCCGGCAAAATATTTCTCCATCGTAGCGAAAACAAGTGGGCCAAAACGCGGGTTCGACTCGACACTCACGCCAAGTTCGCCGCGAATAATCGCTTCAAGTGCTGCTTTCTGACCATCGATTGAACCGACGATCACATCCTTGCCAGGCTTCATGCCTGCGGACTTGAGAGCCTGGATCGCACCCAATGCCATTTCGTCATTGTGAGCATAAACTGCGGTGATATCAGAACCCTTAGCCTGGATGATGTTTTCCATTACACGCACTGCCGCAGCCCGCGAAAAATCCGCCGTCTGGGTAGCGATGATCTTCATGTTGGGATAACTGGCGATCGCATCCCGAAACCCCTTTGCCCGATCAATTGCGACCGATGACCCTGCTGTTCCGGTGAGTTCCACAATAGACGCCTTGCCATTAGTAGCCTGAGCCAGCCATTTGCCAACGCGGCGGCCTTGGACAATGAAATCCGAACCGAGAAAGCTGACGAAATGCTCGCCTGGTCTTCCCGCAGCTTCACGGTCGATGAGAAACACTGGGATTTTTGCCGCTCTCGCTGCTTCGAGAGCAGGTGTAAGACCCTCATATTCGCGTGGCGCGAGAAATATGGCATCGACTTGTCGGGCGATTAAATCTTCGATGTCGGAAAATTGCTTAGATGTCTGCCCCTGAGCATCCGTCATCAGAAAATCGTAAGTTTTGTTACGCTTGGCAGCCTCCTCTTTGATGCTGTTCGTTTCGGCGATGCGCCACGGGCCGATGTTCTCTGTTTGCGAAAATCCGACAATTTTTTTTGTTTTCTCGCGCACACAGCCAGACAGTGAGAAAGCCGCAACAATAACCATCGCGTAGACGCTAAATACCAGAAACTTTGACATATAGACTCGGACAGGTTTCATTCTTCATAACCCCATCAGATATTCTATTTCTCGTGTGCGATCGCTAATTATACTTAGATCCATCTTCTGATTCATATTGTCTACTATCTGCTCATGCTAACGTCGAACAAATAGGAGAGTGTCATGGCTCCGTTTCAACCTACACGACGACGGTTTATTCAAGTAGCTGGAGGGACAAGTTTCCTGACTCTCTTGGGCTGCAATCGACGGGAGCAAGCAATGCTGACACTATATACCTTTGGGGACTCAATTTTAGATTGCGGACGATATAACGAGTATGGGGTTCATCCAGGGCAACTCCTCGTCCAGAATGACGATCGCCTGTTTCCAGAGTTTCAAGGTCAAGACTTGAAATCACGCCAACCGACTCGTCTAAAACATCGTGCCCGTGATGGTGCAACGGTTGATGGTTTGCTAACTCAGGCGCAAGGATTGCGAGTCGAAGGAAAGGCGATGCCTGTGGCGGGCTGCGCCTACGCACTCATCACTATCGGTGGTAACGATTTATTACGGGGGTTAATTCGAGATTCCGGTGCAGGAATCGCAATCTTTGCGAATACCCTCGACACATTTATGCAGCAGTTGCCAATCCGTCCTGTTCTGCTAGGTAATGTGTACGATCCCACCTTCGGGGATGACAGCCGCAACTTTTTGGGTGTTGAACCGGCGATCGCTCGCCAGAATCTCCAGCGCATGAACACTACAATTCAAGAAATTGCCAATCGTTATGGACAGTTCGTTGATATCCACGCTCATTTCCTTAAGGGCGATCCATCATGGTTCACAGCGATGATCGAGCCAAGTCTGCGGGGTGCATCGGAAGTACGACGGGTTTTTCTTGCGTATATTGTCGGGAAATAAGGTTCAAAATAATATCTGGCTCAATGCTATTACTGCGGCGATAGGCAAGGAGCAGACATCGGATTCCTATAAAAATACTCTACTGAATTTATTTGCCTCAGTAGAGTATATAAATGTATATATATCTTATGCCTCTAAGCATTATCTTATCCAATAGTAAATCTTTATACTACAGTGTAAATACTGGGTGTTTTGAACAGCACGCAAATTGTAATGGGTGTAGACACGAAAGCGTCGATATTTCTTGAAGGTGCAGTAAGTTATTCAAAATCTCATCGGTTAGCTTGGCATCAAAGTAGTGCTTAGAGTTACCCAACAATCATTTGTCAAAACCTCTCGCATCGCTGTTTCATCCCTAAAAGTTTCTTGGGATTTGGTTGACTCATTATTCAGATTAAATCCCAGCAATAGGAAATCAACCTAAACGATTAAGCGCAGACTCGGATGAACGCACTAACTTTTTTGGTACAGATCCAAAAACATAGTCATGCATTCACTTTTACTAAATCCACATCCGCAAGCCAGATAATTCTACTTTGAGCCGATGCCATTTCTTCCAAAATTGGGGAACGCCATTCTACTGCATAAAGCCAATTGTTTTTCAGGCTAAAAATCCCTTGAATAATGCGACGTGATGGTTCTTCACTAAAATCAACTTCCACCACATCGCCCAATTTAAAAGCTGGTGTAGCAACTGGAGCTTTTTCGACTAAGTTTGTTCCAGAAAATTCTTTTTGAGACAAATAGAGTATTTCCCGACAGCAGATAATGGCATAAATCCATTCCTGTCTCTCCCATTGGACACCACAACAGTAGCCTGATATATCAGAGCTTGATAAGAAAACTTTTTCCATGATTTGAACTGCTAATGGTGGCATGGCTTTTCCCCACGGTACAGAACTATGCCAACAAGATTCTAAAGTGACAATTTGATTAATCATGCAAAGCAATCTCTTTTTTATACATAAACTACCTTGCACTTGTGTAATCCGGATGTAATTTCAAAATCCAGTCACAGCAGCATCTTAGTGAGCTACTCCAGAGAGGCAGGAGGGCAGGGGTGAGGTGATATCTAACGGCAAGCCCTAACTGCGAGTTCTCAAGAAGGGTACGAGTTCGCGCTACTTTCCAACAAAGGTCATAATTGCTTTTAGCAACTTCTCTGGCTCTACAGGTTTAGATATGTGCTGTTGGAAGCCAGCCGCAAGTGCCTGGTGCTGATTAATTTCTCCAGCATAAGCCGAGAGGGCAATTGCCCTGACTTTTCCACCAAGTTCTGTTGGCATTGTCCGGATTTGTTTTATCAGCATATAGCCATCCATGTCAGGCATTCCAATGTCACTGATCAATAAATCAAATTTTGTCTGCTTAAAAACTTGCAGTGCTTCAGTTGCCCTGGTGACTGAAGTAACGATCGCACCGCTTTGCTCTAAGATGAACGCAATCAAATCCCGTGTATCTGCATCGTCATCAACAAGCAAAATCCGCGTATTTTTAAGGGGGGCGGTGTCAAGAGTCGGTGGGGAGGAAATGCTTTCATTTTGATGTTTTGTTTGATCCGCCTTCATCAATGGCAATTTGACTGTAAATGTAGCACCTTGCCCTTCTCCTAGACTATCTGCTTGCACGGTTCCTCCATGTAGTTCAACCAGATGACGGACAATTGCCAACCCTAACCCTAACCCGCCAAACTTGCGCGTGGTTGTGCTGTCTGCTTGACGGAAATATTCAAACACATGGGGTAGAAAATTTGGATGAATGCCTTTGCCAGTGTCGCTAACTTGGATTTGAGCTTGCGAGCCAACACGCTTTAAAGCAATATTGACTTGTCCACCTTCGGGAGTGAATTTTACTGCATTGGAAAGTAGATTCCATATAACTTGCTGAAGATGGGTACAATCTCCTAACACTTGCCCAACTTCTGAATCAAGCATAGTTTGAATTTGAATCGATTTGGCTTCTGCTGCTAACTGCACGGTTTCAAGTGCCGATTGAAGTGTCGATGCCAGGTTAACGGGAACCTTGGTGAGGTTGAGCTTACCTTGCAAAATGCGCGAGACATCTAAAAGATCCTCAATCAGTTGGGTTTGCAATTTAGCGTTGCGCTCAATTGTTTCTAAGGCATAATCTGTTTTTACGGAATCTAATTTTCCACTACGAAGCAATTTAGACCAACCTAAAATCGGATTAAGCGGTGTTCGCAATTCATGAGACAATACCGCCAAGAATTCATCTTTGACGCGGTTAGCAGCTTCTGCTGCACTTCTTGCTGTTCGTTCTGCTTCATAGAGCCGGGTACGGGCGATCGCTTGGGCACATTGTTGTGCCAGCGATAAAATAAACATTTGCTGCTCTCCATCCAACTGTTGCGCCTGGATGAAACCAAAGGACATGCCACCGACTGCTCGACCTTCAATCATCAGGGGAATGGAAATCCAGGCATCGAAATGATGCCGCTTATATTGTTCAGTTAGGTGTGGATAGCGGATTGCTCGTGTTTTTGATGGTTCTGCCCAAATGGGCTGTCCGGTTCGCACGGCTTCTGCTAGAGGCACTGGATCATTGAGGGAAAACCTCTGCCAACCATTCATTTGCTCTGGTTCACAGCCCACAACTCGAATGACTTCGAGTTCAGTGCCAGTCTCATTTACTAAAGCAACAAGGGCAAAGTTAGCACTCAGAGCCGCAATCCCTTGATCTACAATCACATCTGCCACCTGAAGGGGAGTTAGGGATTCGGAAAAAGCAGCCGTCACAGATTGAAGCCGGGTAATGCGCTCGGCAGACTGCTGTGCTTCCCGGTAGAGGCGGGCATTATCAATGGCGATCGCGGCTCGATGAGCAATGTCTTCTGCTAACGCCATATCTGCTTCATCATAACGGCGATCGGATTCAGCCGTGACAAAGGAAATTGCCCCTAAAATTTGTCCACGGGCAATCAATGGCGAGATAATGCCAGACTTTAAACCCAGTTCGCGCAAGATTCGCAGATGTTCAGCGTCTTGAGCCACCGTCACCAATGCCGCATCTGGAATTTCAGCGGCCATTTCGGTTTTCCCAGTTCGCAGCACCTTGGGTACTCCCTCCATTGCGTCGATTTGTCTGGGATATTGCTGATGAATTTTCCAGCCAAATTCCACTTTCTTTGCATCGCGGTGAGCAACAGCAACTCGATGAATGAATTGATTTTCTTGCAGCAGGTCGATCGCGCACCAATCCGCAAAGAACGGCACTACTAAATTGGCAACGTTGTTCAAGGTTTGTTCATAGTCAAGGGAGGCTGCCAGGGCTGTGCTGACTTCTGCCAGAAATGCCGATCGCTGCTGGTCGGTTTCTGCTTCTAAACGTGCAGCTTGCTCTTGAATTTGCTGCCGCATCAATTGGGCGTGTTCCGCTTCTGCCTGTTTGCGGTCGGCAATGTCTCTGTTGATACTAATGAAAAATACAGGATTCCCGGCTTTGTCGTAGACGGTTTTGGCTGTTGTCTCAATCGGCACTACCGAACCATCTTTTCGCAGACAGAGAATTTCACCACAAAACTCTCCTGTTGTCTGAATAGACTGAATAATTTCAGCCGTCATCGTCGGTTTAATATCCGGGTGATGAAGAAAGTTAACGGGTTTGCCGATTGCCTCTGCGGCAGTATAGCCAAAAATTTGCTCGGCATTGCCCAGCCAGCGTTGAATCTTACCTTCTAAATCTGTTAACAAAATTGCATCGGGCATTTGCTGCAAGGCAACATCAGAAATTAGTAATTCGGCTTCGGCAAGTTTGCGCTCGGTGATGTCATGCATGACGACGACTGCCCCCTGTTTTTTGCCCTGGCTATCGGCGATCGCCTGTCCACTAGCTAGCAGCGTCTTTGCCCTTCTCTGTTTGGGCGCAATCACCATTTCAACATTCTCGACTGTCTGTCCCTGTAACGCTTGAAATAGCGGGATCTCGTTTTTAGGCATCCGCGTTTTGCCATCGGGCAAATACAGGTCGTAGTACTCTGCCCAGCGATCGGGTGGCAGTGGTTGCTCTGGCAAGCCATGAAATTCTCGCGCTGCTCGATTAAATAGGGTTAAAACCCCCTCGGCATTACACGCAACAATTCCTGCCTGTACATTATCAAGTAGCACTCTGAGTAACTCCTGTTCTTTTTCCAGCGATGCTTCGGCAAGCTGGCGCTCCGCAATTTCTAACTGGAGTAATTCGTTGGCTTGAGATAATTCAGCCGTTCGTTGTTCAACTAAACCCTCTAACTCAGACTGGGTTTGTTGCCGTGTTGCTTCTGTTTGCTGCCGCTCCAGTTCGGTGGCGATGCGTAGGGCAAAGATAGTCAATAATGATTCTGCAAGCTGAACATTTGTCAAAGCCTTGCCATCCATCACGCCCAGTAGGCCAAGGGGTACGCCCGTTGTATCAAAAAATGGAACCGCTACATAGCTTTCCACCTTTAAAGGTTCTAAAAGAGGCGCGTTGGGAAACAAGGCTTGGACTCGATGGGGATAGCAGCACAATTTTCGTTTCTGGAGTACTTCTTGGCAGGGGGTATCACGCAGCAGATATGTAAAGTTGTCGATTATTTGCCCCTTAGCGCAGGCGGCGATCGCCTGAATTGCTTCCTGGTTATCTCCCTTCACTAAACCAATATAAATGTAATCAACCCCCAGCACTTTGCTCAAATGTTGCACCAAAGCCAAGAAAAATGCTTCACCCGTTACAACAGAAACACCCTGAGTCACTTCTACTAAGGCTGCATCGATTTGAGCAATTTTACGCGCCGCCAGTCGCAGTTCTAGTTCATCCATCACCATTGCGGCAAGATCCGCCAGGATGGCTTTTTGCTCATTAGTTAAGGGATCATGGGGTTGTGTATCTAATAAACAAAGAGTGCCTAAGTTAAAGCCATCTGGGGTCAGCAATGGCGCACCTGCATAGAACCGCAGACCTGGTTCGTTTTGTACAAATGGATTACAGACAAGGCGATTGTCTTGCCTGGTGTCGGGAATAACTAAAACTTCATCGGATAATAACGCCCAGTTACAAATAGTTGCATCTCTTTGTACTTGCCGCAGATCAAAACCATAGGCAGATTTAAACCAGCCTCTCGATTCATCGACTAGAGAAACCAGCGCGATCGGCATATTAAATAAGCGTGCTGCCAAGGAGGTGATGCGATCAAAAGCTGGTTCTGCTGGTGTGTCGAGAATATTGTATTGCCGCAGTGCCTCTAAGCGTTCTATCTCATTTGCAGGTAAAGGAGCATTTGTTGCAATGGGTTTAGGGGAAGTTTCAGTCATGGACTTTGATCTGAGGGTGCGAGTAGAAGGCTGGAAGGACAACGGCAATGATATATATTATCCGCTTCAAGGGTGCTTGACCAGTCCAGCGATGTCTACGACGAGCTTCTCTACGAGACGTACTCGCGTTCGCTTACGCACCGCTTTGCGAAATCAATAAAAGTACTTGTACCTATAATTGGTCAAAAAATAATGTGAAGAATATGCTCTCGATCTGTCTTCAAGGAAAGACATTTAAATTTTGGTAGTATATAGGTAGTATGTTGTTAATACAGGGTTATCTTGTTGTGCGAGATAGTTAGATAAGTGCTATTGAAAAGCCTTTTCATAAGGTGAATCTTTGATGAGTATTACTGTTCCTCACTCTTGAGGTATAAACTTTGCCGAAAATGTCAATTTCGGCAAAGTTTTGTGCCCGAAAACAGCACAAATAGCAGGTTGAGAACTTAAGTTAGTGAAAAAATCGATTTAGGTAATAAAAGATTATGGCAAATATCATTGGAACCAACGGTAATGATACACTAGTGGGCAGCGAGTTAGCGGACACGATTAAGGGTCTTGTAGGCAACGATACCATCACAGGGAACGAGGGCGACGACACCCTAAGTGGTGGTGCGGGTAACGATACTCTCATTGGTGGTGCTCTTAATGATGCTTTCGTTGGTAGTGTAGGGACTGGCATCCCGCAGGGTTATGGCGGAAATGACTCCCTCGTTGCTGGTAGTGGTAACGATATTTTGAATGTTAATTTTTCAGAAGGCAATAATACTCTCGAAGGTAGCGCTGGTAACGATAGCTTGAGCGCTGGGGCTTCAAAAGGCAATAACTTACTCTCTGGTGATGATGGCAATGATTTTCTTAGCGCCTCTTACCTTGATGATAACTCCGGCGGATTTGGGGTTGTTGAATCCTCAGGCAATAATACCCTCAACGGTGGCGCTGGTAACGATAGCTTGAGCACTAAGGCTTCAAAAGGCGATAACCTACTTAATGGTGGCGATGGTAATGATTTTCTTGATGCCTCTGGCGATGATAACAGATTCACATTTTCTGTTTCCTCAAGCAATAACACCCTCATCGGTGGCGCTGGTGACGATAGCTTGAGTGCTGGTATTTCATCCGGCGATAACTTACTCTCTGGTGGCGATGGCAATGATTCTCTTGACGCCTCTGGCACCGACGCATACGGAACTGTCCCCTCCTCAGGCAATAACACCCTCAACGGTGGCGCTGGCGACGATTACTTGAGTGTTACCCTTTCAATAGCCAATAACTTCCTCTCTGGGGGCAAAGGCAATGATTCCTTTTATATAAGCACCATATCCCCAGATAGTGTCCCCTATTTTTCCGTGACTGATTCAGTAACTCAAACGGTTGATGGGGGGACAGGTGACGATTTATTATCCTGTTATGCCGGCTCCTATTATCGTTATGATCCCATTGAGGGAATCACTTCCACATTTAATGCTACTACTAACATTGGCTCAATTACAGTGGGCACGAATCGTGTTAGCTATAAGTTTATCGAACGATTAGACATCTTAGGTACACAATTCGATGACTTGATTGTGGGGAGCAATGGCAATGATACGCTCTCTGGGGGCTATGGTGGTAATGATAGCCTCTATGGAGGAGCTGGTACTGATACCTTTGCTTTCAATAGTTTCAATGAAGGCATTGATAGACTGTATGACTTCAACGCGACTAATGAACTAATTCAGATATCGGCTGCTGGTTTTGGTGGTGGGTTATCATCAGGTTCACTTCAAACAAGTCAGTTTACCCTGGGAACATCTGCAACCACTAACACTCAACGATTTATCTACAACAGCGCTACAGGTGGACTGTTCTTTGACCGTGATGGCAGTGCGTCTGGGTTTACTCAGGTACAATTTGCAGAATTATCTGGTGAAGTAGCACTAACCAAAAATAATTTTGTGGTTGTTTAATCGGAGTTAGCGCTCTGCCATCACCAAAGGGTACGGTTTGCGAGGTGCTTAGAATAGCACCTCGTAAACGATAGTGCTCAATGCAAGTAATTTTGGTAAGCGATAGCCATTCTTGTACAGATGATAAGATATTGCGATGCCTGCGGTTTTTGCTAGCCTAAGCGTCGCAATATCTAAATCGTCAAGACACAGCTATAATAAATACCCGGAAAATTGCTTATTCCTTATACATCTAGGATGCAATCGTCATCACCTGCTCACAATCCTCACCTGATGAGTACATTGTTCGCGTTAGCGTCTGTCTGCGACACGCTGCGCGATCGCACAGAAGGTGGGGACTTTCGCAATCCATTAAAAGCGATAGTTGCGATCGCGCACCCACATACTAACTGGCACTGCCTTACCCTGTGGATCAACTTTCGCCTTGACCACAATGGGCGGTACTTGTCCTCTACGGGCGCGTTGGGCTTGTAAGTCGTTCCTAATTTGTTGCCGTTGGTTTTCTGGGATGTAATATGTTTCTAAGCCGTAGTTAACAGAACCATCTTGATAAACACCTTTTAAGGCTACCTGATTAGCTCTTAGAGTTGTGGGGCGATCGCTACTTACTCGTAACGGTCTCCAAGCTCTAGGAACACCGCGACCGGTGGATAGTTGCTCTTGCAAAGTCACATAAATGTTGGTTCCTTCAGGCAATCTTCTGCCACTTCCACGGCCTTTGCTGACTAATGTTTGCCAACCAGGTAATCTGCTCAAATTTGCAGTGCGGGATATATTGTAATCTAAGTCTAAGGTGTTACCTTCTAGCACATTGTTAGGGTTTACAGGTACGGTTTGCAAAATCACCGTTTTACCTGTCACATCTGTATAAAGCGCTTGGGCTGGTACTGCCATAATTAGCCCTGTTTGCAGCGCCAGGGGAACTAGTAACCGCCAAAAAGGTAAGCGCTTATTCGATTTTTGTTCACTAGCAATCAAGTAATCCCGAAAAGTTACCTTACTAGAAAATTCGGCTTCGGGAGATAAGGTTTTATTCTTAGATTCAGAAGAACTATTAGTCATGAGCGTAGTCCTAAAAAGCAGAGGGATTGAGGAGGTCAAAAGTAACGAGGTTAGGACTGACGCAGAGAAACTTTAAAAACTTTAACGCACAGAGATTTTGATGATGAGCAGATTTCAGAATTCAGAATTCAGAATTCAGAATTCTAAATTTGCACTACTTTTTACTTGCACTACCACCAGGTAGGCGGCGTTCAAACCAGAGTCCAGCGCTAATTAAAGCAGAACCGCACAAAATAAAGACTAGGGACTTGAAAAGTAAATCGGTATCGTACTCTTGCACGCGACTGATAATTTGCAGTGTTACTAACAACATACCGCCCCAAAAGGAACTTCTGTTGTTTAATTTCAATCCTTCTTGAATTAGTCCCCAGGCTAATGTTGCTAGAAGTACATTGAAAATAAAAACACCAAGTTCATCAATCCGGCTGATAGTTTGATGCCAAAAAGGTACTACGGTAATAAAGGCAAGAAAGGTACTAATGACAGCAGTGGTGAAAATCACTTCGCGGCGCGGAGGGTTATTTCTTTGACGCAGTAGAAACAACCATTGCAATACCGCCAAGCCACTGAGAATCCCCAAATCGATAATCGGCAGAGACGCGAATAAGTTTGTCACATTCGTAGGCTGATTATAACTATAATTTGGAGATTCCCAGACCCAACGAAAAGACAAGATATAAAAGACTATGCCAAAGCTTACCAAGGCTAAATTACGGGCTAGAGATTGAAACAACCTGTAATTTATGCTTGGAAACAGCAAGTCATCATAACTCCAGAATAATGCAGGTGGGAGTGCAAAAGCAAAAGATGCCACCCAAGGGGCTATATCAGCATAATTCAGCAGTGGCAGAGGATTAAGGTTGGCTTGTAAGGAACTAGCAAAGACAAAGGCTGCTAGACCAAAAATCCAACGCGAACGACAGAAATAGGCTAAGGGTACAAACACCAGCCATGCCAATAAAGGCATGTGCTGCACCACTAAGCGCGACCAAGTTAACTCACCTGAAG
The DNA here is from genome assembly GCF_035638895.1 of Nostoc sp. Lineage (GTDB taxonomy): Bacteria > Cyanobacteriota > Cyanobacteriia > Cyanobacteriales > Nostocaceae > Nostoc. The sequence goes on from NZ_DASQZC010000452.1 coordinate 13,142, forward strand.
CGTACCACAGGTCTTCTAATCCTGTCCAATAGCCGATTTCCACGAGGATAATTGACAGAATTCCTAAAGAATTTAAGCACAAACTAAAGGCCATCACCACAACGCCCAACCCCCAAGCGAGAAACAGTTGGGAAGCTGAACCAGCAATATTGAACATCTGGGCCATCAGCAGTAAATTTGCACCGAAAATGAAGGCGCTTAAAATGAGCAACGCCTCTCCCAGTAAGCGTTTGCTTTTTTGTGGCTTCTTTCCTTCAGGTGGTCTCCAATTGTAAAAACCAGTGATTGCGATCGCAAAAAACAAACTTATCATCAAAATAAACTTGACTTCTCGCGATCCTCCCTGCCAGTTTCCTGCTACAAAAGTAATTATGCCTAAGCATAAAAGGATACCGCCTATAGCAATTGCGATCGCTTTATTGCGATCGCGTGTAGCAGCTTCCAGGTTTTTAAATTGATAACGTTCTGCTATTTCCTCATACAGCGAAGAACTAATTAATCCTTCATCCCTCCATAATTGTGCTTCTTTGCGTAATTTTTGCGGAAAACTATCTAAGAACATGACCTTCTCCGGTGCAGTGGGGTAGCTTGGCCATTGCGTTCCCAATGGCGGTCATTATATTTTGAGTATGAAGCCAAAACCCTTAATTACATTGTTCTTGTGTAACAGTTTTATTTTGATTTTGATACAACTTACTAATTCGTAATTCGTAATTTGTAATTTGTAATGACGCTCAAGGTCTTGCTAACGTAATTCGTAATTGATAATTCATTATCTACATGGAAAAACCTTCTAATTTATTACTTAAAGTCTCGCGGCGTTTGTTCACTAATCTAGATGAGCAAGAGAAATTTATTGAGGCTTTAATGAATCCTCAGCCTTTTTCACCCAGTATTCTTTGGTGTAAAGAAAAGCCAGAGGTTTCGCCTTTGACAGTGGAAACACCAACCTATTGGCAACCACAATTTATAGACCGTTTATGCTGGGGAGAAAAACCCGGTCAGCATCCCTTGCATCAACAAGGATATTTCTATTGTTTAGACTTTTCTTCGGTGTTTGCAGCTACTACTTTGTTAGCTATTCCTGTGCCAGTAAGTTTAGTTTTTGATATGTGTGCCGCACCAGGAGGTAAAAGTATTTTCGCTTGGAAAGCTTTACAACCTGACTTACTTATTAGTAACGAAGTAATTGGCAAACGCCTGGGAATGCTAATTTCTAATTTGAAGCGTTGTCAGATTAGCCCTAGTGCAGTAGTTAACAGAGATTCGAGTATATTTGCCGAAATGTTTCCCGAATCTAGCAATTTAGTAATAGTAGATGCTCCTTGTACTGGACAATCTTTACTGGCTAAAGGTGAAAAAGCTCCCGGATGTTTTCACCCAACTGCTATTAATAAGAGCGCAAATAGACAAAAACGTATTATAGCTAACTCTGCTAAACTTGTTTCACCACAAGGCTATCTTGCTTATATGACGTGCACATATTCACCCGAAGAAAATGAGCAAGTTTGTGAATGGTTTTTGGAACGCTTTCCCCACTTCCAGGCAATAGAAGTTAGTAATTTAGCCAAATATCAGTCGCATTTAACTAAAATGCCTTGTTATCGGATGTTTCCTCAGGATAGGTTCGGTGCTGGTGCGTTTACAATACTGTTTAAAAATACTAACGAGCATGAAAACGAGGGTAAAAAAGTAGATTTAAATACAATATCTTCGTTGTATATTTACCAAAATCTAAAAAAGTCAAGTTAGCTAAATTGGTAGCAGATATCGCAATCCTAAATTATTTGTGAATAACGAGATCCCCGACTTCTCTAAGAAGTCGGGGATCTGAATCTTGTGATTTTAACGGAATCAAATAGGATTGCTGCATATTCTGGCTTAGTGTCAGAATATCTAATGTTTTGAATAGTGCTACATTTGTCAATCAGCCACCAGGAGTACACCTTTTATAGCAATTGATTTTATATTTATAAGGTTACAAACCTACTACAGCACGGCGGAAATAATCATACCCTTCGGGTTCACCAGTCGCCTGCGGAGGGAAACCCTCCCGCAGCGCTGGTTCACCATTTCAAATGGCACAAAAGCTTGGAATACAATTATGCGTGACTTTTGACTTTTGACTTCCGCCTTGCGGTTGTGCGGTGCTACTTCAACAATCAATAACTTTCAATAATTAACTTTTATGGTTGAGAAAATACTTTAACCTTTTTATAACCTAAAGTTAACTAAAATTTATCCGGTATCAGCACTATACTTTTTGAAATAAACGTTGTACAAAAAAGCTAGACCGTAAAGGATGCAAATTACATGAGTCGAAAAATCAGCAAAGTGTTTAAACAGTCTGGGGTGATTCCTTATAGAGTCAAAAATGGCAAAATTGAAATCTTGCTAATCACAACCCGTAACTTTCAACACTGGGTAATTCCGAAAGGAGATATTCCTAATGGGATGAGTCCGCCCGCTTCAGCAGCCAAAGAGGCGTGGGAAGAAGCAGGGGTGATTGGGCAGGTAGATACTAATGAACTTGGTAGTTACAAATACCGCAAAGGTGGCAAAACTTACCGAGTAAAGATGTATTTGTTACCAGTTGAGATACTGAGTGAAGATTATCCAGAAGCAAGTAAAAGAAAACGGCAGTGGGTAGAAGCGGCTACAGCTATCAGATGGGTTAAGTTTAATTCACTCAAACGAATCCTTAAAGGTTTTTTCCAGGTCAAATCTCACTTTTGTGCATTTCGAGATGCTAATTCAGTATAGAAAAATACATTAATTAGGTATCAGAATTAAACTTACGATAAAATCTTAGTTGGTAGTGAGCAATTCATCGCTTATAGTAAGGTTTCTCAAGACTAAAGTCGTTACTACAAATTTGAATTTATTTATGGTTAGCTACTTATTGAAAAACCCTGGAAGCAATTTGAGAGATTTTCAATAAGTAGCTATAGTTAAAACAACTGCGTAGGCGTAGCCCGCACTTCTCTACGAGACGCTGCGCGTAGCTTGCTTCCACAAAGTGGTACGGCAAGCTCAGTGACCACCGTAGGCATCGCTAATTAAAATACGTAAACATTAAACGTAAAGTATCATCCATGTTTACATTTATAAAGAGGACTTGGGGAATTGTCTCCCCATTTCCAAGTCGTGCGGCAACGCCCAAGGGTTTAAGACCCCCAGCACTTTTTGGTGGACTTAAATCAGGTGGGGTCTGAATCCCCATCTGAATTCCTCCCCTTGTCCCCTTGTCTCTTTCTTCAATTGATGGTGAGTATGGGTCTATTTATTAAGTGTAAAATCCGTTATAAATCCATAGTAAAGCTAACCAAGTTTTTATATCGGCAATTCCATAAGTGGCGTGATTTCAACAACTTAATTGAGAAGTACTATACTATCTGTTGCCTCAATCAAAGCACTACGAATTCCTGGTTCACTCATCGAATGTCCGGCATCAGGAACCACAATAAATTCTGCTTCTGGCCAAGCGCGATGTAATTCCCAAGCTGATATCATTGGGCAGACTACATCATAGCGTCCCTGAACAATTACAGCCGGAATATGGCGGATACGGTCTACATTTAAGAGTAATTGATCTTCTGTTTTCAAAAATCCCTTATTCATAAAGTAATGGCATTCAATACGTGCAAAAGCTGAAGCAAATTCACTCTCGCCAAATTTTTGCATGAGTTCTGGGTCTAAAAAAAGTCTACTGGTACTAGCTTCCCAAATTGACCAAGCACGCGCTGCTGTTAATTGAATTTCTAAATCTGGATTGGTCAAGCGTTTGTAATATGCTGCGATTAAATCATCACGTTCATCTACGGGAATTGGTTTGAGATATTCTTCCCAAGCATCAGGAAAAATATAGCTAGCACCCTCTTGGTAAAACCAGCGCAACTCTTTTTGCCTTAGCATGAAGATACCACGCAGAATTAATCCCGCGCAGCGAGAGGGATGGGTTTGACTGTAGGCTAATGATAAAGTGCTACCCCAACTTCCACCGAAGACTACCCACTTTTCTATACCTAAATGTTGGCGCAGTTTTTCGATATCACTGACTAAATCCCAAGTAGTGTTTTCTCGTAATTCTGCATGGGGCGTACTTTGACCACAACCGCGCTGGTCAAACATCACTAACCGCCATTTTTCGGGGTGGAAATATTGCCGATAAAAAGCTGGACATCCACCACCAGGGCCCCCATGCAGCAAAACGATGGGTTGACCTTGGGCGTTCCCTGACTCTTCAAAATGAATAGTATGAAGGTCAGAAACCTGTAAACTACCTTCTAAGTAAGGCTCGATTGCTGGGTAAAGTTCTCGCATTTTGGATATTTTATCAGCAATGTAGTCATAGCGATCGCGCCAGCCCTAAGGTGGGACTTTATGTAAATTCTTGGGGGTTGCCCGAATTCAATAAACGACTGCCCGAATTTAATATAGGAACTTAGCAAACTTGCTTTTATTAAACACAAAAGCGATGTCTACGATGGTTACTGAGCTTTGTCGTTCGCGGAGCGTCTCGTAGAGAAGTGCGGGCTACGTCTACGCAAGAATGCAGAATTCTGCATTCTTGACGCTTTTGCTGTAAACCTTTAGAAGGTGAAAGTGGTTCTCAGCGTACCGATAATCGCATCGTCGTTACCGCTATTTTGACCAGGCGAGGTCAACCAGATAACACCAGGGGTGATTGAAATGTTATCTGATACGCGATACTTGTAAAAACCTTCAAAGTGATATGGTATATCATTACCAGCAAAACCTGGTCGGTTAAAGGAATAGGGTTCTGCACCAGCAAAAATACCTAAAACGTTACCCGGCTTACCGAAATCAGGTAAGGCTATCCCAACACCGTAACTCCAAGCTTCATAATCATCATTTGAACCGAAGCTTGTGACATCGTGGTAAGAAACAAAGCCACTAATTGACAGTTTGTCGCTGGGTCTGAAGGCTGCCGACACACCATAAGAATTACTGGAAGATGCGTTTAAGGTACTTAGGGTGTTAGCTTGACCAGTACCTACGATGCGGCTAGTGCCAGGCAGACCACTACCAGCATCAAATAAACCGATACTTCCAGCACCATGATAACCGTGAACGTAGGTAGCAGCGATCGCCAAGCGATCTCCAACACTAAAGTTCAACTGTCCAAGAGCTGCATAGTTACCCTGCAACACACCTTGATTTGCGCCAGGATTATTAGCATTTGACGCCAAGTAGCCTACAGTCAGTGAACTTGGTTTGAAAACACTGCCACCGCTACCAAAAGGTAAAGTCAGTGCTGCACCTGCACCACCACCAATGCGATAGATGGGACTTTCAGAAGCAAAGGTAGATAAAGCCCCATTACCACCATCGTAGTCCTCAAAGTAAGGGTTGTTAGTGGCAGCATAATCGCTATGAATACCTCCGGTGGCCGCTACGTAAACTTGGGCTGGGCCTATAGGTACGTAATACGCTAGCCAGTCTATAATCACACTATTGTTATTAGTAGTGCCGACTTGAAACGTTTGTGTACCTTCAGTAGTATCGATAGGAAGACCAGCATTATCTCTTATTGAAAAGGCTGCTGCGTTACCAGCAGCAAGACGGGTGTGTAAAACGTCTTTACCCGTGAAGCTGGTTTGCAAGTCTAAACGTACCCTATCTTGGAAGACAGTATTGTTCGCATCGCCAGTATTACCGCCAAACACATCAGTAACGGCAAAAATAGCTTCACCCACCAATTTTGTGGTAGTAGAAAACTGATTTGCTTCCAGTTCAGCAGTCCGTGCTTCTACAGCATCTACTCGGCCACGCAGAGTTGCTAGCTCTGCCGAGAATTCCTCTTGCAAACGTTGGAGGGTTGCTAAATCCTGTTTTGTCACCAAATCAGCCGTTGCTGTGGCAATCAGTTCATTAACCCGATCTAAACAAGCATTCAAACCTGCGGCAAATTCATAACGCGTTAGTGCCCGGTTGCCACGGTAAGTGCTATTGGGGTATCCAGCAATACAACCGTAGCGTTCAACTAGGGATTGTAAAGCTTGGAATGCCCAGTCAGTCGGCTGTACATCAGAAAACTGAGAAACTGATGTGACTTGAGACAGTGAATTCTGCTTTTTGCCTTCACTGCTGTAGCGGTTAACTTCTTCTAAAACCTTGTTTTCATCAGTCTTTTGGGCAACCAACTGCCGATTAGCTTTTGGTTGCTCTGTTTGGATGAATATTGAAGCACTAGAAGCTATTGGTGCTTCTGCTTGAGCAACTTTTGCCTTTATACCTTCAAAAGAGGCTGGTACTTTAGTAGCCATAGCCCTAGCGGAAACCAACACCGTCACTCCCAAAACTACTGGGCTTAGTACCAGAGTTTTCCACAATAGATTAGACATTTTTTTATTTTCCTTTCCCAAAAAAGGCCCAAAATGACTGGCTTCAAGAAAAAGAGAACAAGCATTTATTGTACTTGTTGGAAATCTTATCAGATTCCAGTAGGTTTCAGATATACCTGACACAATTATTACGTTAAAGAATCTTAACTTATCCCACAGCTTCAAGCCGTGGGAAAATTTAGTCAGTATTTTTAGCTTGGAATTGCAGCAAAAATATCGTTCACTGCAAGAGACGCGATGAATCGCCGTCTCTACAATAATCAATCTTTCGTCTTGACGGCGATTTATCGCATGTTTGCGATCTAGAATTTTTATCAAAAAACCTTAACCGAACTGAATTGAATTCTGAATTCTGACTTCTGTTCGATCAAGAACATCCCTTTTTCGCTATTTCCTATGCTTTTATCTTATCCAGAGCTAAATTCAGCTTTAACACATTAACTCCAGGTTCACCAAAGATGCCAAGAAAGCGACCATCAGTATTTTGAGTAATCAAAGTTTCCAGTTGGTTCGGCTGAATTCCTCGCGCCTTGGCTACTCGTGTAATTTGCGCGATCGCAGCTTCAGGAGTAATGTGAGGGTCAAGGCTGGAACCAGACGTGTAGACTAAATCGCCAGTCGGCTGCACACCTGCTGTTTTCAGACGAGTGAAGTCACCTTCAACCTTTTTGCTGGGATCGGGGTCATCTTTACCTTTGATGCGTTCCATTAATGCGGGATTACTAGGAGCCAAGTTACTAGCACCAGAAACCCCGGTTTTCAAAACTCCCCCATCATCTTTTTTGGGATCGGCTGTGCTGTAACTCGTAGTACTGGGACGGCTGTTAAAATAGCGATCGCTACTAAAAGGTTGACCAATCAAAGCAGAACCGACAACTTGACCTGTGCTATTTTTCAGTAGACTACCGTTTGCTTGAAACGGAAACACAATCTGCCCAATGGCAATCATCGCAAAAGGATAAATAATCGCTGCAATAACCCAAAGTACCAGGGTAGAACGAACAGCTCTACCTGCTTCGCGTGCAAAACTCATTAGAATTTCTCCGGTACAAACATTACAAAAAATAAATAAATGGAAAGCCCTAGCGTCACTAGTCCTAACAATCCCAATCCCCAAGATTGACTGCGAGAAAGTTGTTCACCAGTAGCTGCATAGACTAGAGGTGCAACCACTAGGTTGAAACACATCGCCAGGAACAAATACAGTGGCAGCTTTTGTCTACGCCATTGACACCAGATTTCAGTTATTTCTTCTAATACTTGGGATACAGGAATAGCGCGTCGGCTCTGAACGGGTTTCATAGTAAATTAAGACAAAGGTAGGATAATATCTATCAGTTTGATGGCAATGAAGGGAGCAACAATGCCGCCCAGACCAAAGATGAAGATGTTGCGGCGTAGCAGTTGATCTGCTGTTAAAGGTAAAAACTTTACCCCTTTGAGTGCTAGTGGAATTAATGCCGGAATAATCAAGGCGTTGTAAATCAGCGCTGAGACGATCGCAGATTGGGCGCTCTTTAATCCCATAATATTAAGTGCGCCGATTCCAGCAGCTGCGAAGATAGTAGGGATAATGGCAAAATACTTGGCAATATCGTTAGCGATGGAGAATGTTGTCAACGCTCCACGAGTAATTAGCAACTGTTTACCTATGGTTACTAAGTCAATTAGCTTCGTAGGATCGGAGTCTAAGTCCACCATGTTAGCAGCTTCTTTGGCAGCTTGCGTTCCAGAGTTCATCGCCACACCCACGTTTGCTTGAGCCAAAGCAGGTGCATCGTTAGTACCATCCCCAGTCATTGCCACCAGTTTACCCTGAGATTGTTCAGAGCGAATCACTTCAATTTTGTCTTCTGGAGTCGCTTCGGCAATGAAATCATCCACCCCGGCTTCCTCGGCAATCACCGAAGCGGTAATTCGGTTGTCACCTGTGAGCATGATAGTCTTAACACCCATGCGGCGGAGTTGGTCAAACCGTTCCCGCAAACCAGGTTTCACAATATCTTTGAGGTAGATAACACCATAAATCTTGTCATCTTGGCAGACAGCTAAGGGTGTACCGCCTAATCGGGAAACTCGCTCATAAGCTGCGTCTACATCATCAGGAACGTAGCCGCCACGAGAGCGGACAAATCCCTTAATGGCATCCACCGCCCCTTTCCGAATTTGTTTGCCATCGGGTAGATTCGTGCCACTCATCCGGGTTTTTGCAGAAAATTCTACACCCTCGGCTTTGTCGAGATTGAAGTCTACCGCAGCCTGAGACTTTTCTGCTAACATCACAATTGACTTGCCTTCTGGCGTTTCATCAAATAAGCTAGCAGCTAGGGAAACTCGCGCCACATCTTCTAGTGAGTGATTATCCAGAGGAATAAACTCATCAGCCATTCGATTACCCAAGGTGATAGTGCCTGTCTTATCCAGCACCAAGGTGTTGATGTCGCCGCAAGCTTCTACGGCTCGACCAGATGTAGCAATGACGTTAAATTGGGCAACTCTATCCATCCCTGCAATGCCAATCGCACTGAGCAAACCGCCGATAGTGGTAGGAATTAATGCTACCAATAGCGAAATGAGAATAGCAACGCTAGCACCCGCCCGCAAACTGTTTCCCGCTTCAGGCCCAAAGGCAGTGCTGATAAAGCTGGCGATGTAGCCGACAAATGGGGGCATAGTTGCCACCACAATTAGGAAAACTTGTGTTAACACTGCCAACAATACCGTCAAAGCAATCTCGTTGGGAGTCTTGCTGCGTTCTGCCCCTTCTACCAGGGAAATCATGCGATCGATAAAGCCTTGGCCAGGATCAGCACTAATGCGAATTGTCAACTCATCGGAGAGTAGGCGTGTACCGCCTGTCACCGAACTAGCAATATCTGTACCTGGTTGCTTCAGTACAGGGGCAGATTCTCCAGTAATTGCAGACTCATCCACCGAGCCGATGCCTTTAATTACATCTCCATCGGCGGGAATCATATTATTTGCAACCACTTTTACCAAATCGCCCCGTCGCAGTTCCGTAGAATTGACTTGTTGTATGGAACCATCGGGGAGGACTTTGTTAGCGATCGTATCCGATCGCGTCGATCGCAATGAATCAGCCTGTGCTTTACCGCGTCCTTCAGCTACGGCTTCGGCAAAGTTGGCAAAAACGAGGGTGAAAAAGAGAATAAAGGTAATTAACCCGTTTAATAAGCGTTGTTGATTGACATCCGCCTGAATTGTACCAAACAAATTTGGGTTAAGGGTAACAATAAAGGTGACAATTGTCCCCACCCAAACAACAAACATAACTGGGTTTTTGACAGTAATTCGAGGATCGAGCTTGATAAATGACTCGCGGATTGCTCTTTGGTAAAGTCCCCGCATATCTGTCTTGGGGGTGTGCTTGCGCGAGTCACGAGTTCCAGATGGAATACGGGGCGAAGGAGAATCAGTAGTAGTGGGCATACATTAAATTTTGGGAATGGGAACTGGGGAATGGGGCATTGGAAGATTAGGTGGAT
>NZ_DASQZC010000453.1:0-6065 GCF_035638895.1 Nostoc sp.
AATTTACCAATGCAGATGGTCAGACTCATCAAATTGCCACTAAGCGATCGCTCCATAAAGACTCAGCTGGTAATTTCTTTTTAGTTGGAGTCATCCGAGATATTACTCAGCGCAAGCTTATGGAAGAACAGCTAAAACTTACTGCTGCTGAACTATCTCGCTCTAATAAGGAACTAAAACTCAAAGAAGACCACTTGCGTCAGCTAGCTTATCACGACCCGCTCACAGGTCTATCTAATCGCAAATTTTTTGCCGAACAACTTTGCGAATCGTTATATTGGGCGCAACACAACAATTTGGTGTTAGGGCTGCTGTTTATTGATTTAGATGGCTTTAAGCAAATCAATGATACTCTGGGGCACGAGGCGGGCGATCGCTTGCTAATGACTATCGCAGGACGACTCAGCAACTCTTTACGTGCTACTGATACAGTTTCTCGTTTAGGTGGCGATGAATTTACTGTGATTTTACGGGCAATTCCTAATGTTCAAATAGCTGCTAAAATCGCCGCAAAAATTTTAACTAATATTAGCAAGCCAGTTGTCTTGGACGGCTATGCAATCCGAGTCTCTGCCAGTATTGGTATTAGTGTTTATCCATACAACAGTCAAGATAGTGAAAATTTAATAAAACAAGCAGATGCAGCAATGTATCGTGCCAAGCATCAAGGTAAAAATCGCTACGAATTTGCTTAATTAGTCAATAGTCAAGTCTTCAGCTTTTTTTCGTTTTAGTCACAATTTTTACCTTGAAATTAGGAATGACAAGTGGAGATAGGTCTAAAGGACTATCTTGAAAAAGTATGGTGTACATTCTGCGAAGTGGTTTTTTCGGCAAGATACAGGCTTGGTAAGATTTTTTACCTGAAGACTCAACCTAAGAATATAGGTGAGAAAGGCATTAATTATCATAAGTAGTTAGCCAATTAATTTCGTAAATATTTTTACCAAATCAAAATATACTGTACTTAGTCGGTTTGTTACGACATTTTATAGTTTTGAAAATCCTTATATTACAGTAATTGCGTTACGCTAGCTTTATATATCTTTACTATAATTAAGTTTTAAATATACACTTTACTAAGTAATACTGAAGATATTTCGGAAGTTTCAGCCAATAAACACAGTGTTTATACGTATAAATATTAAAATATTATTAATATATCCTGTTTTAGACAAAAAGCTTACACCATTTTATCGAGATATCTAACTTTTGACTGATGTGAAAATGACACATTAAGAATATCACTTAAGTAGATAAACTATTTTATAACAGCAGATAAAGCTTAATTTACAAGCGTTGCTCATAATTACTTGTATACCGCTAAGAATAATTGAATTAATTTAATAAAGTTATTTTCTCACAAAACCAGTAGATATACGGTAAAAATAAAAGACACTTTGCAAGTAAAAAATAGTAAATTTACTGAAATCTATGAAGACTAACTCCCTAATTAAAAAGTTTATGATATTGTGTATAGGTGCTTACATCATAATACCGAAAATTGCAGCCTGTACAGGTATGTTCAGTACTGCAAATGCTAATCCTGTTGGCGCTACTAGCAGTAACACCTTAATTGCCCGCAAAGTCAATTCTGAAAATTTAAAAGACAGATATATCCCACCGAATTATGGTGGTCCCGACAGTCAGCATGGTAGCGGCACCCGCTAATAGCAATTTTGGATTTTAGATTGACCCCATGCGTGAAGGCGTTGTCATTAAGTTATAGGCTAAGAGTTAGTGTCCACTCAAGTGGACTGCAATTTATTCTTTCACTAGCTACCTAAGAGCGTCACCTGTCCAAGCGCTACGACTACAGGAAAAAGGATTAGAAGCCTTTACTAGAAGCTTGTTCGGGAAACTTTAATTAAGATAATAGTGGAGATTTCCACCAATGATCTGTTTGTACAAGTGCGTGAACTTGCCAATTCGGGTCTGGCTGAGGATAATCTAAACGGTAGTGTCCACCTCGGCTTTCGGTTCTAAAAGCAGCACTTTTAAGAATTAAATCAGCTACATCTAATAAATTGCGGGTTTCTGCCCATAGTCTCAATTGCCGTTCAACATCTGGGATTTCAAAACTAGCTGGTTCTGCGGGACGTAAAGCAAGCAAGAATTGACTTAAAGGCAGGATAGTGAAATCTTGCTGCCAAGATTCAATGGTAGCGATCGCAGTTTCTAACTTTGATTGCTCCCGACAAATACCAGCACTTTCCCAAACTAAACGTGGTAACTTATCCCTGAGTGCTTCTAACTGTGCTTGCTGGATGTGCCACTCATTAGCATCAGCACTAAATTTCTGTAATGGTAGCGGTGGTGTTTCTGACGGTAGCCCAATATTTTCTAACTCTATTTGGCCCATCTGGGCCCCGAACACAATACATTCCAGCAGGGAATTACTGGCAAGGCGGTTTGCCCCATGCACACCGGTACTAGCGGTTTCACCCACCGCGTACAAACCGCGAATATTTGTGTGATTCATCAAATCCGCGACAATTCCACCCATCCAGTAATGGGCAGCAGGGGCCACTGGAATTGGTTCATGGAAGACATCAATGCCCCAATGCTGACAAACTTTGATGATGTTGGGAAAGCGGTGACGAATCTTGTCGGCGGGGATGGGGCGCATATCCAACCACACATGGGCAGTAGCTAAATCAACGGCAGTACGTTGTAGATGGCTGAAAATTGCTCTACTAACCACATCTCTGGGTGCGAGTTCACCCGCAGGGTGGTAGTCAAAGGCAAAACGCCGTCCTTCGTTATCGACAAGGTGTGCGCCCTCGCCGCGTACAGCTTCGCTAATGAGAAAGTGATCGGCACCAGGTTTAGTTAGGGCTGTGGGATGAAATTGTACAAATTCCAAATCTCGGAGGATGGCCCCCGCCCGATATGCGATCGCTACTCCATCGCCCGTACTTACAGCCGGGTTAGTGGTTTGGGCAAATACCTGACCGCCACCACCAGTTGCCAATACCACAGCACCAGCCTTTACCCATGTGATTTTTCCTTGATAAAACAGGCTTATTCCTTGACAGCGACCAGTTTCGGGTTCAATCCACAAACTCAAAGCCAAAGCTTGCTGAATTATTTGAATATTCTGGCGACGTAATACTTGCGCCGCGAGGGTGGTGGTAACTTCTCTCCCTGTAGTGTCTGCGGCATGGAGAACGCGGTTGCGAGAATGGGCAGCTTCTAAAGTTAAAGCCAAGGCTTGACCATGACGGTCAAAAGCAACTCCCAAGTCAACTAGGGATTGAATGCAGTTAGGGGCAAGTTGGGCGAGAAATTCTACAGCAGTGCGATCGCATAAACCTGCACCAGCCCGGATTGTATCTTCAATGTGTAGCGTGGGAGAATCTTCCGGGGCAACTGCTGCGGCAATACCGCCTTGCGCCCAATCACTAGCGGATAAAGCAACAGTTTCTTTGGTAATCAAGCCGACTCGCAAGGAATTTGGTAGACACAGCGCTGTGTATAGTCCAGCAGCACCAGCGCCCACTACTAAAACATCAAATTGGCTAGGAATATCTATCTGAGACAAGGTAATGGGGGAGGGGTCAAGGTAATGGGGCAGGGGGCAGGGGGCAGGGGGAAGCAAGGAAAAATTTTATCTTGTCTTCCTTGTACCCCTTGTGCCCCCTTTATATCTAATAGAAGACTCTCACTCTCTAGAATTAGGAGTGGGCTGCTATTTGCTACATTAGCTGCAACGTGCAGTTATCTGTAGATGCCGTTGTTAAAGCGATCGTCTCCCTCGTTAAAGGCAGGTTCTAGTTCTGTCACGGTGAACTTATCCAAGTTGGCTTGCAGGGTTTGTTTTTGGCGATCGCTCAATCCTGGAAGATCCAATACATCCTCTACATTTTTGTAGGGAGCATTTGTGATGATTTTCTTAGCCAAGGTGGGATAAAGCCCTGGATACTGTTGAAAAGCTCGGACGTTGGTATTATTCAAATCAATTTTTTTACCAAATTCCGTTCCTAGCTTCGCATCTGCCCGATTCTGCCGCTCAATTGCCAGAATTGGGACTTGAGGAAATGCAAAACTGTTGAAACTAGCAGCTTGGGCTATCTGAGTTGTTCCCAGCCATCCCCAGCAACTAAGTAACAAGCTAAACACTGTTAATAAACGCGCCAATCCTTTCACGATTTTCTACCTCTTTCCATCAAACAGAAATAAAAGTTTTAAGCTAACAGCAGTCATGAGTCATTAGTCATTAGTCATTAGTCAGAGCGCCAAGGACAAAGGACAAAGGACAAAGGACAAAACCTGATAGCTTAATCAACACAGCAGTCATCAGAAACTAATATACAGCGTATTAATATGCACAATATTTGCCGTTACTGGGTTTGACTGTACTATTTGCCAAAAATTTTTATTGTGGTAACAGTGACTGATAGCTGCAATACGGTTCTATCCACGATCCTGAGCATTCTCAACTAGATGAAATCTTTTCGGCGTGGTTGATTCTAGCTCCCAACCGTAGATGGAATCATTCGATACCTAATACCGAAAGCCCTAGCAGGATGAGTTGATAGTGATGGACTGTTATGTAATATTTCTTAACTTATTAATCATCTACAGCATCATTTTTGATGTACCGTAGACTGGGCTGGAAAAAGCTTCGGTTTTGATATTACACAATTTTTTTATATTTTTTAGGCTGCGATCGCAGCTAACAAAAATAGGCTGTCTACCAAAATCGTGCTTAAAACTGCGCCACTAAAGGCATACCAGTGTCTTTGCTTTAAACGTAAAGGCAAAACCCCGACTGTCAAGAGGACTAAGGCGAGAAATATGGCCCAACTTTGTCCCCAAGGCGTTTGTACTTGCATCAGGGCATTTTGTAATATTTGCGGTGCTAAATCTGCATCTACTCTCATAATTTGCCGCCAATAGGGCATCAAGTCTGCTATATAGAAATATACGTCGGTTAAGACTGTACCTAGTAAAGAACCTAAATAAAACCAGTTACCCACCTTGCCCCAATTCTTCGCCAAACACCAGCAAGCAAAGGGTAATCCTATAAACTCTATTGGCAGATGCCATGCAGGTTCCCAACGTAACCAGCCCCAGTAAATAGCTCCTGCTAACCAGCTCCAGCTAAACCCTAAGAGTAAATCTCCCCATACATAAGTTGCAGGACGTGACATTAAAGTAAAACTTAGCCACACCCAAAATGCTGTCAGGGCTAAACTTAGACTTGGTAGCGATCGCACTATTGGCGCTTCTACAAATACTGGTACTGTTACCAAAAACACCGCCGCCGCAAACACTAACCAAGTTTGTCGGCCAGAAATAGATAAAGGAAGAGAGGGAGAAAAGGAAAGCGTAGATTCCAATTCCCTAATACCCTTGTGCCCAGTAACAGTTAAATCTAACTCTGTATCAATAGAAGGGGTAGAAGCAGTGTACGAGGACAGTGTATTATTAATCAAAGTTTTTAATATTTGTTACTAAACTTTATTTTATTTAAGATATCACATTTTAAAATCCCCCCCTGGGGGATTACCTGTGGCATTGTAATTATACTGAAATTTCGGGGAACGCAGCCGCAAACCAGACAAAACATTCTGTACCAGACTAATTCACTCAAGTTGCCTTATTTACAGAACTCCTCTGTAGTTCGCATTTACAAAGAACTACAGAGAGATGGAAGGTAACTGTAACGGGTAAAAAGTCAATGGCATCAGTCCGCTAAATATTAAAGTTTGATGAATTGCCAAAATTTCGTTGACTTATTGAAGTGGGTGTAGGAACATGGCCAGCGTCTTGGATGGTGTTATTGATTTGGTAAAGCGGAATTTTCTATAATATTGGGTGCGGTGAAAGTATATAAATTAACATCATCAGCTAAGTAATAATTGTTCACAACAGAAAAAAGGTATTAATTGATGGAGTTTATTCAAGCTTTTATTTTGGGTATTGTTCAAGGTATTACAGAGTTTTTGCCAATCAGCAGCACTGCACATCTTCTGATTGTGACCAAGGTATTTGGTTGGAAAGAACTAGGTTCTAAAGATTTTGTCGATGCAATTCAATTTGGCAGCGTTATAGCAATT
>NZ_DASQZC010000454.1:0-12689 GCF_035638895.1 Nostoc sp.
TGGATACACCTTCTTTGAAGTATCCTACCTTTGCAATTATGCTTGGCTAACCATCTTTAGATTTACTTTATAAACAGCCTCTCATTCTGTAGATTAAAATTTGACTGTATAAAACAATATGGAAAATATTTTTAATGCTTAATCTAATTATCAGTTAAAACTCAAAGCCGTTCAAAGTATTAATAACATTTCTTCGATTCGATGTTAGCTAAATATATATTCCTTAAGAATACTGGTAATGCAAATTTCAAAGGGACTCATTTGAGTTTAACTAAACAACTTAGTGTTAAACTAGAGGGTTACATAAAATAGCAAACTTATGAGTAAACTGATAGCATTCGGTTGGTATGGAGGGAAATATAGCCATCTTGACTGGCTTTTACCACTCTTGTCAAAAACTACTCACTACTGTGAGCCTTTTGGAGGTTCAGCAGCAGTTTTGATAAACAAAGAACCATCACCTGTAGAAACTTACAATGATCTTGATGGCGAACTAGTTAACTTTTTTCGTGTATTACGTGATGAGAAAAATGAACTCATCAGAGCTATTACTTTCACTCCTTTCTCAAGGCGTGAGTTTGAACTTGCCATTTCTCAACCCACAAAAGAGTTATCTAATTTAGAGAGAGCTAGACGATTTTTTGTCAGAGCTAGACAAGTAAGAACAGGATTAGCTCAGACAGCAAGCTCCGGTCGATGGGCACATTGTTTGTTGACAAGTCGTGCAGGTATGGCTGGGGCTGTCTCAAGATGGTTAGGGAGTATAGATGACCTTTCTAAAATAGTTCAAAGATTTCAGCGAGTTCAACTAGAAAACTGCCCAGCAATTGAAGTTATTCAAAGATATGACAGCGAAGAAACACTCTTTTACTGTGACCCTCCTTATCCACATGATTCCCGTGGAGATAGTAATGCTTATGGATATGAGATGACAGATGAAGAACATCATAAACTAGCTTATGTCCTTCACAATGTCAATGCTAAAGTTGCTATCTCAGGATACGACTGTACCCTAATGGAGGAACTATATGGTGACTGGCGACGTATTCCAGCACCGTCAAAGTACTGTCACTCTGTAAAAAAGTTACGTACAGAAGTCCTCTGGACAAACTATAACTTGGAATATCAACCTGTACAAATATCTCAAAGTAAGCCCAAAAAGTCTAAAACAGCTATTATGCCAACGCCTCCAGAGATTCTTAACTCAGCCTTTGATAGAGCATCCGAATACATTAGAAGGGGTGATTCAATGATGATTGCTCCAGAAATTATTGATAGAGTTGAATTTGTATGTAGACACCCTCAAAACAAGTCTGGTATAAGGCTTTTATTAGCTTGCTTATTAGCGAAAGTTGATCAACCCCATCTAGATATTCGTAAGCCATTTACTGAAATTGGCACAAAAGATTCTTACTCTGGTCGTTTTTATGATGAATCATATATAGCATTTTTTATTAACGAACGTAACTTACAAGATGTATGCAACCCAACAACTGCTTTTCTAACACCTGCACTTCGTACTAAAGCAATACCTTTAAGTTTAGATGCTAAGTTGATAGGAAAACCTGCAATATTATACCAGACTGTGATTCAGCTATTTGATGATGTTTATACAGAGCGTGTAGCAACAGAAGACCTTCTTGTAGAAACTATAAAATGGCTTTTGATTATCAAAAAAGAGAAAAATCAACGAATTCAAAGTCTTATTGCTAATTTAAACACTCTTGATGCTCAGGCAATTCCTCTTTCTGCTGAAGCAATTGTAAAACTTATTAGACAGCATTTGGATTGTCCACGAGCAAGTCGTTTGCCAGTGCTTATTGTAGCTGCTGCTTATCAATCAGCCTCAGAAAATTTAGGAGAACGATGTTTACCGCTTGAAAGTCACAATGCGGCTGATAAACAAACTGGTTCTTTAGGTGATATTGAAATCAGACTCATAAATGGTAACAATTTAGTAACCAGCTACGAGATGAAAATGAAGCGTATTACCATAAATGACATCAACAATGCCCTTCAAAAAATTATACGAAGAGTAGAACAAACTGGATATAAAATTGATAATTACATATTTATAACTACTGAAACTATAGATAAAGATGTAGAAGACTATGCTGCTAATCTCTATGAAAAGACAGGAGGCGTAGAGATTGTAGTACTTGATTGTCTGGGTTTTTTACGGCATTTTTTGCATTTGTTTCATCGTTTACGGATGCAATTTGTGGAGGAATATCAAAAGCTTGTGCTTGCAGAACCCGACAGTGCAGTTAGCCAACCTTTAAAGGAGGCTTTTTTAGCATTACGTCAAGCTGTTGAGACTGTTGAAGTGGAAATCAACTTAGATATCGAGACTGAATTGGATACTCTACTTTGAGAAATATCTAAAAATCTGGAGAATAGCAAGCGGCTTATTTCTTGTAATAACCTACTCCTTTCGTCACAAATTGCAAGGTGTATGCTTCCTTGTAGTTAACGTTAGATTTAGAAATCTTAGTATCAACCATGCTGTCAAAGAGTGATTTCCACCTTGCATCACTCATCGCCCCAATACCTTGTTTTTTTGCTGCATCAGAAAAGATAATTCCATATTGGTTTAGCTTTTGAATGCTATAGACAAGTTGCTCATCCGTCATTTCTGGATTATCTTTTTTAATTAATTGATTCCCTGGTTGGGAATTTTCTAGGTAGCTATACCAACCTTTAATTGAGGCATCAACAAATCGCTGTACTAATTCGGGATTTTTTTCTACTAGTTCTTTTTTTGTTTCAATAGTAGTTGCATAGGGTTGATAACCATAATCTGCTAATAAAAATACCACTGGCTGAAAACCGCCCTGCTTCTCAATAGCAAAGGGTTCAGATGTAATATAACCCATGAAGAAATCTACCGCATCCCCCATCAACAATTGAGTACCACTGGGAACCTAGGGGCCACCCATTTTGATGGTAACATCTAAACCATAGTCTTTGTAAATACCAGTGGCGTAGGCGTAGCCCGTCGTAGACATCGCCTGGTAAAATCCACCGTGTTCTGCTTGTGCTATCCAATTTGTGCCAAATGTAACTTTATCAAACTGAGAATTGCTAGTTGATGGTTGGTTGCTGTTACTATAACCAGCAATGAAGCTACTACCAATTTAGATAGAACCGTATTGAATAAAATTGCGGCGACTAAGGCGATGAATTGCTGTTGATAAGGGTGATGACGGATTCATAAAACAGGATGATATTCTCTTCTATTTGCCGTTGTAACTGAATCTAAATGTACATTCTAGAATTAACTTTTGATTCACTAGCGAATACGGCTGAATTTCTAAAGCAGCTTTAAAAGCTTTGATGGCTTCACTATACTCTCCTAGTGCTGCATAACACAAACCCATACCGTGAAGCGCCCCAAAATGTATTGGATTTATCTGCACGACTATCTGACAATCTGCCAGAGATTTTTGATAATCTCCAATACTGTAATATAGAAAAGCTCGACGATTCCAAGCTTCTGCAAAATCTGGCTGGTCTTTGATTAGTGCTGTCAGCGCTGTTTCGGCTTCAGTAATTTCACCTGCATCAAGTAACTTTTGACTGCGATCAATTATTTCCAGCCCATAAATTCCCTTTTGCTGAAACCAAATCCGCCAGATTTTTCTGGTTGCTTTTTCGCGGACTGTGGCATCTGGGTTTTTCAACTCTTCAAGTAAGGAATTGATAGGTAAAGAATCCATGAATTTAAAATCAGTGAATATACGTTTGTATTAACTTTCTCACAAAATATATCTATTAAATGATTTTTAAAGCCATCTTTAAATTTGCAGTATTTTATTGCTAATTATGAATTTTCTGTGTTATTTATTCTATTCAGCATACGACTAATACCACACTCGATATTTAGAGTTATAAAAATAAAAACTGACTACAAGTAGTTGACAAATACTTAGTGACTAAGTTTATGATGAATGCACTCATGCTTGCTCGTGAGAAAAAGTTGGTGTTAGTTTGTGTGATGCGGGCAGGACAAAGAATTTTGGATGGTATGCTGGAGTTGATGCCATCAGCACGAGTGGGGCATATTGGTTTATCCCGTGACCCGAAAACCCTAATTGCTGTTGAGTATTATTTTAAAGTTCCTCATGATGTTGACCAGCGAGATATGCTCGTGGTAGATCCAATGCTGGCCACTGGGAATTCGGCTGTAGCAGATGTAGAACGGCTGAAATCAACTAATCCCTTATCAATTAAGTTTGTCTGCTTACTCGCTGCACCCAAAGGTATCAAGCATTTTTGTGAAATACATCCAGATATGCCATTGTATATTGCCGCCATTGATGAGCATTTGGATGAACATGGCTATATTATTCCTGGGTTGGGAGATGCAGGCGATCGCTTATTTGGTACAAAATAAATAAATTACTAACTTCACCCTAGAAATCAGTATCGTTTCAACCTTAAAGTTTCAAAATATGATAGCCTCGCCCCAAGAAAACTACCTTACCCCTGAAGAGTACCTCCAAATAGAGGAAGAAAACCCTGTCAAACATGAATACATCGACGGCTATATCTACGCAATGGCTGGAGCGCTTGACGCACACGTTACCATTGCTGGGAACCTGTTTGCTCTCCTCCGTAATCATGTGCGTGGCTCTGGTTGTCGTGTTTACATCGCTGACATGAAAGCCAGAATTGAATCTCTAAATCGCTTTTATTATCCCGATGTTATGGTTACTTGCGACCAAAGAGATCAAGAAACGCCAGCTTATAAAAGATTTCCCTGTTTAATTGTCGAAGTTTTATCTAATTCTACCGAAGCCTTTGACCGGGGCGACAAATTTGCCGATTATCAAATGCTGGAAAGTCTGCAAGAGTATGTTTTAATTAATACAAAACGTCAGCGAGTCGAGTGTTTTCGACGCAATGAGCAGAGGCTTTGGGTTTTACAATCTTACACACTAGAAGATAAATCATTTCGACTCAACAGCGTAGATTTTGAGGAAACAATAGCAGCACTTTACGAAGATGTAGTTTTTGAATAATCAACTTATTGGGTATGCTACACAATTTTTCGGTAAACTAAATATCTATTAATATTTTCAAAGCTTCCTAACCCGGCGGAGGCATTGAGCAAAACAGACACAAGGGAATTGCATAAAAGTTATGGCGCTCATAGTTCAGAAATACGGTGGTACATCTGTCGGTTCAGTCGAACGTATTCAAGCTGTTGCACAACGCGTTTACAAAACCGTTAAAGCTGGAAACTCGCTTGTAGTAGTGGTTTCGGCAATGGGCAAAACCACCGATGGACTCGTCAAACTAGCTAATGAAATTTCTTCAAATCCTAACCGTCGGGAAATGGATATGCTGCTTTCCACTGGGGAACAAGTCACCATCGCCTTACTTAGTATGGCTTTGCAGGAACTCGGACAACCAGCAATTTCCATGACTGGCGCTCAAGTAGGAATTGTTACCGAAGCCGAACACAGCCGCGCTCGGATTTTACATATTGAAACTACTCGCCTAACTCGCCACATAAATGCAGGTAAAGTAGTTGTAGTAGCAGGCTTTCAAGGCACATCCAACGCCGGAGAAATGGAAATTACAACTTTGGGGCGTGGTGGTTCTGACACTTCGGCGGTGGCGATCGCAGCCGCATTACAAGCAAATTTTTGTGAAATTTATACAGACGTACCAGGGATTTTAACTACAGACCCCCGTTTAGTTGCCGAAGCCCAGTTGATGGATGACATCACCTGCGATGAAATGTTGGAACTAGCTAGCTTGGGGGCAAAAGTGCTGCATCCTCGCGCTGTGGAAATTGCTCGTAACTATGGTGTTCCCCTAGTAGTTAGGTCTAGCTGGACGGATGCGCCCGGTACTTGGGTAACATCAGCCAAACCCCAAGGGCGATCGCTAATCAATCTAGAAATTGCCCGTCCGGTGGATGCTGTAGAATTTGACACTGACCAAGCAAAGGTGGCTTTGTTGCGCGTACCCGATAAACCAGGCGTAGCAGCTAGGTTATTTGGCGAAATTTCTCGGCAGAAAGTAGACGTAGATTTAATTATTCAGTCAGTTCATGAAGGTAATAGTAATGACATTGCCTTTACTGTCACCACACCAATATTAAAACGGGCAGAAGCAGTAGCAGCAGCGATCGCCCCATCACTGAGGAGTCAATCTAACCCCAAATCTGACGAAGCCGAGGTAATGGTAGAACATAACATTGCCAAAGTCAGTATCGCAGGCGCGGGAATGATTGGACGTCCTGGTGTCGCTGCAAAGATGTTCGCCACCTTGGCAGAAGCAGGCGTGAACATCCAGATGATTTCCACCAGCGAAGTGAAAGTAAGTTGTGTAGTCGATGCCACCGAATGCGATCGCGCCGTCAACGCACTCCGCAGCGCCTTTGAGATAGAGATAGGGGGGCAGGGAGCAGGGGGAGCAGGGGGAGCAGGGGAGGCAGGGGGAGCAGGGGAAAATAAATTAATTTTTTTATCCTCCCCACTCCCCACTCCCCACTCCCCACTCCCCACTTCTCCCGTTCGTGGTGTCGCTCTCGATTTGAATCAAGCGCGTCTTGCTATTCGCCAATTACCAGATCGGCCGGGGATGGCGGCGAAGCTGTTTGGACTGTTAGCGCAACATAATATCAGCGTTGATATGATTATCCAATCTCAACGCTGTCGGGTGATTGATGGTATTCCCAGACGAGATATTGCCTTTACAGTGTCGCGGATGGATGGGGAAAGTGCAAAAGAAATGCTTACCCAAGTAGCAGCAGAATTAGGATGGGGTGAAGTTGTTTTAGATAGTGCGATCGCTAAGGTGAGTATTGTAGGTGCAGGTATGGTGGGACAACCAGGTGTAGCCGCTAAAATGTTTGAAGCACTAGCCGAACACCAAATTAATATTCAAATGATTGCTACCTCAGAAATAAAAATTAGCTGTGTCGTGGCACAAGAGCAAGGTGTTAAAGCTTTGCAAGTCATTCATGCTGCTTTTGGACTAGCTGGTAGTGAGAAATTTGTCGTGCCAGCGTAGAACTAAATTTTTAATTGCTGATTATCTATTTCTGAAATCCCATTTTTCCATCATGGCTACCATTTCCGAAAGCCGACGTTCACCACACCAAACTAAATCAAGTTTTTTGAGTTGATCAAGGCTGATACCACCCTCTTCCTCAGCAATGCGGTGATATTCTTTATCTCCCATTGCTGCTAATAAATGTCCAAAGATAATAATTTCATCGAACTGAGGATTTGTCTCTGGATCGTTCAAGATTAGCATTGCTCGTTCTTGAGAGAGTCCTTGGAGAGTATTAGCAATAAATCTTGTGGGAAAGTCAGCATCCTTAAGTTGAGGATGACGCGACACTAATCCAGCCAATAGCACTCCTAAATAAGCCGCAGCTTGGGAATTATTCAGTACCTGCATCTGTTGGATAGCAATCTCAGTCAAATTGCTAAAAAATGCACACCCTAACTGCTGTTCGATGGTAGTAACTGGATCTGGGACTAATGAGGTTTCTAACTGTGCCTCAAATGATCCTTGATGCTCCTGTGGTACTTGGGTAAGTAAGATTTTCTTGGCGCGATCGCTTACAATCATCATGCCATCAAGTCCAAAGCTAAAGTCTTTGCCCGGTTTCAAACCTTTACTCACTAATATTTGAAAGACCTTACTTTGAGCTTTTTCCTCCATCTGTTCATATTGGGCTTGTCCAAGGAAAATTTGACAAAACCAACTGTGGCAGTCAGAATCACATTCGAGCATTACCTCGTTAACAATCAAATCAGTTAACTTTTCCGATCCCAGAATGCTTTGCCATTCTACAATCAAGCTCTTAATGGCAGCTATATCACGGCAATTCAGCGCCTTGAGCAATTGACGCTTCGCAGTAGCTCTCACGTCTTTTTTCCGCCCAAATATGTTGATTTTCAACCTTCTATATGGGGTTATGAATAATTCAAACTTCTATTTTTTACTCCATTGGAGCATTAGGTGTCATGAGTGGGATTGCTGAAAAATCAAGATCAAAATATCCCCGCTACCTACTTACCTCCTTTACCAGATGTCGTTTAATGTACAAACTTTACTCAAGTCTGGTAATATGTAACCGTATTAAGTTTTTAACAATTTTTTAATAAAAACCATATTAGTAGTAATATACCACGTTAGCTAATAATTAATACTTTTACCTGCCAGAATGGCATTAATTTTTTTAATAAGTATTTTTTTAATAAAATTACCAGTAAAAACACGTAAAGTATAATAATAGAATTTATAAAACTATATTTACATTGATGAATATTCATTTACTAAATGGACATTATCGAATACTAAAAGTTCTCAATGATAATGAAAAGGGAAAAACCTATCTAGTTGAAGATGTTAATCTTGCTGACAGCAAATTTATAGTAAAGCAGTTACATTCTCCTAATAGCAGTCCTCAAAGTTTAACAATTCTACGCCGCTTATTTGACAGCAAGGCAGCAAATTTACAAAAGTTAGGGCAAGAACACGATAAAATTCAAAAGTTCATTACTTCTTTTGAAGAAAATGAAGAATTATATGTAGTCCAAGAATTCATAGATGGTAATCCTTTAACTAACGAAATTATCCAGGGGCAACCTTTGAATGAAGACCAAGCAATTAGTTTTTTATCAGATATATTAGAGATTTTGGTGATTGTACATAGCTATGGCGTGATTCATCGGGATATTAACCCAGCTAATATCATTCGCCGTGAATCAGACAAAAAGTTAGTTTTGGTTAATTTTAGCACTGTTAATGAAGCCATCACTAATACCGTTGACAATCTTGAATATATGCCTATAGAACAAGTTAATGGCAATCCCAAATACAATAGCGATATATATGCTTTGGGTATGGTTGCGATCGCAGCACTTTTAGGTTTATCTAAAAACGAAATATCTAATTTGCGAACTCAGAAAAATCGACTGACAGGTGAAATAGTTTGGCAGAACAAAAATATAAAAGTTAATAAAAAATTAGCAAAAGTTATTAATAAAATGGTGCGTTTTAACTATCGTAAGCGCTACCAGTATGCCACCGAAGTTTTAGACGACCTGAAAAAGATAACAAATGTTGATCGCGATCAGCAAAAACAGCATCATAAAAAATTATTAGTAGTTCTGGCTGGGGTAGCTGGGTGTATCACACTTGGCGTTGGAGCGTGGCAATTGAGGTTGCTAAAACCTCTAACAAATGCTCAACAGACATTATACCAAGAGGGAGTAAATAAATATGAGGCAGGAAACTATGAAGGAGCAGTTGAAGATTTTAATCAGGCGATTGAATTAGATCCAAAAAACGCTCTACCGTATAATAAGCGAGGTGATGCTTATTATCGATTAGGAGACTACGAGCAAGCACAAGCAGATTCTAGCCAAGCTATTTCGCTCAATCCTCAAGATGCTAATGCCTATTTTGACCGAGGCTTTGCTTTGTCTGAATTAGGCAAGTACAAAGAAGCGATCGCAGACTATACCCAAGCGATTAAGTTAAATTCTAAGGATGCTTATGCTTACTATGGCCGCGGATTAGCCCGTACTCAACTGAAGGATAATAAAGGGGCTATTGGAGATTTTAGCAAAGCGATCGCTCTCAAGCCTCAGTATACCGAAGCCTACTTGCAGCGAGGGATTCTTCGCCGTCGTCTCAGGCAAAGACTTGAAGCAATCCAAGATTTTAATACAGTAATTAAGATTAATCCTAGCGATGCCAAAGCTTATTATCAAAGGGGTTTAACTCAATCTATTAATAAGCAAAAATATGCAGCGTTGAAAGATTATACAGACGCAATTAACATCAATCCTAAATACATCGAAGCTTATCTTAATCGTGGGGATATTTACAGCGATCTGGGAGAGAACCTCGAAGCTACTGAAGATTACAACGCTATTTTACAGATTGATCCTAAATTTACTGCGGCTTACATCCATAGAGGTATTCACCGCTTTTCTTTCGGAGATTATAAAGGCGCTATTGAAGATTATACCGAAGCGCTGAAACTAGATTCTAATAATTTAGCAGCTTATAACAACCGTGGTAACGCCTATCTCGAATTGGGAAATAAAAAAGCTGCAAATCAAGATTATTCACAAGCGATCGCAATTAATCCTAACAATGCCTTAGCCTACTATAACCGGGGCGTGATTCGCACTAAGCAGAAAAATAAGCAGGGAGCGATCGCAGATTTCAGAAAATCTGCAAAACTATTCCAGCAGCAAGGAGAAAAAAATAGTTATCAAGATGCACAAAGAGAAATTGCAATTATACAAAATAAGTCAGCATCAGTGAAAGCTACCCGCCCTAAATCTGGGAAAAGAGAAAAAAATTGAGCTATGACTCAATACAGTAATACCATTTTAAAAGTTATCAGTTATCAGTCATAGTATTTTCTCACGACTCAACTAGGATGACTATATGCTAACTCTTATCACTTTTCATCCAGACAACCTGGAGTTATTCAACAGTAACCATGTTGATACAGTACTGAAACAAATTGATAGTTCTTGCAATATTTGGTTGCGCTGTATTCACTTCCGCGATCGCACTGGAACAGCCAAAATTATTAAGCACTTTGGTCTTAATCCATCGCGTGTTAATATGATTTTCAACCATTCCCCTGTAGGAATTGATGAAGACGTAGAAGATTGTTTATTTGACAGCTATGAAATATTAACTCCTCAAATAAAAAATCACGAGTTTGAAGTTGCTCGTGGCAATATTGTGCTGGGGAATAATTTTATTATCACCTTTGAAATCACTGAATTAAAAGTTTTAAGTATTTTAGCTAATAATCTGCAAAAACGAACTAAAGATATTGAAACGTTAGGAATTGACTATGTTTTTTATCTCATTTTTAAAGAGATTTTGAATAATTACCATACTGTATTTGACTATATTTCTAGAAAACTTGATGATTTAGAAGATGAAGTTTTAGATAATTCTGGTGATGAATTAACATACCAAAAAATTGCCACGATGAGGCAATCGACTCGTTCAGGACGCCGTAATTTTCAAAGCATCAAGTCACTGATGGCTATTATGGATTACGAAGATTTCCATTGGATCGCTCAACCAGTAAAGGAACTATTCAATCAAGAATTAGTTCATCATGTTGATAAACTTTGGCAAGAATATCAAGCTTTGAGAGCCTGGATGTCAGAATTAATGGAAATTCAACGTGATAATATTGCTAGCAAAACTGGTGAACGAATTAATCGTTTGACTATCCTATCAAGCGTATTTTTACCAATCACTTTCCTGTCTGGTTTCTATGGCATGAACTTCAAATATATGCCGGAATTAGAGCAACCTTGGGCTTATCCTGCTGTGATCTGCGTTATGGCATTAATTGTGATTGGTAGTATTGCTTATGCTAAAAAACAACGTTGGTTGTAATATATTTCAGGTTACAGACATTGGTAAAATAGCAAAATTTACATCTCGTTTAGCATTACTATATGCTTTCTGTAAGTAGACTGAATCAACCCTAAATCGGTAAATAAACGTGAATATCCCATTGATTATTCGTGCTGAAGAACACAACGAGAAAACAGCAATTGCTACAACGGATGGAGTATTTACCTATCGAGATTTGCTACACACTTCCAGTCAAATAGCAACAGGTCTTCTTAATAATACAGAAGATTTACAGGAGCAGCGAGTTGCCTTTCTCATCCCACCTGGGTTTGAGTATGTAGCCACCCAATGGGGGATTTGGCGGGCTGGTGGCATAGCTGTACCTCTGTGTATTTCGCACCCGCGACCAGAATTAGAGTATGTAATTACCAATTCTGGAGCATCGATCATTATTGCTCATCCTAATTTTGAGGGTATACTGCGTTCGTGCAGCGTCTCCGCAGGAGAATCGCTCGCTGAAGAACACAATTTGCGATTTATCCTCACCTCAGAAACGCTCCCATCTGATATTGCTTTGCTCCCAGAGGTAGATATTACTAGACGCGCCTTAATTCTCTACACTAGCGGTACGACAGGTAAACCCAAAGGTGTAGTTACAACCCATCAAAATATTCAAGCGCAAGTGACTAGCTTAACTACCGCTTGGGAATGGACATCGGATGATTGCATTTTACATATCCTGCCACTACATCATATTCATGGGATTGTTAACGTCCTGACTTGTGCTTTATGGGCTGGGGCAGAGTGTCAGATGTTGAGCTTTGATGCCGAAACCGTTTGGAACCGAATTTGTGACGGTGACTTAACCCTATTTATGGCAGTACCAACAATTTATGTAAAACTAATTGCTGCTTGGGAAGCTGCCTCTAAGGAACGCCAAAAAAGTATGTCAGAAGGCTGTGCTAAGATGCGCCTGATGGTTTCTGGCTCGGCAGCGTTACCAGTTCAAGTTTTAGAAAAGTGGCAAACCATCAGTGGTCATTTTCTGCTAGAGCGCTATGGTATGACTGAAATTGGTATGGCACTATCAAACCCTTTACACGGTGAACGGTTGGCTGGATATGTAGGAAACCCACTACCTGAAGTTGAAGTGAGATTAGTAGATGAGAACGGCGAGTTAGTCGCAGCCGGAACACCAGGAGAAATCCAAGTTAAAGGCCCCGGAGTGTTTATAGAATATTGGCAAAACCCCCAAGCAACCGCCAAAGCCTTCCAAGATGGCTGGTTCCGTACTGGAGATACCGCCGTAG
>NZ_DASQZC010000455.1:0-4792 GCF_035638895.1 Nostoc sp.
GCACCATCTATAATCTGTACATCTACCGTTGCATAATCATCATCGGCGGCAATCAAAACATTCTGGATGGTGAAATTTACCATATTTAACCTTGATTAAGTAATTGTATTCTCAAGTGAATTTCAAGTTACAAAATAGAAAATGGCGTTCGGTATTGCAATTTTATGAATTTACCATTACGGACATTGGGAGTTCCACCAAATGCGTGGACAGTGAATGATGCGATCGCAGATATCACTCGTCCTCAAAAGGCCCCACAACCCGTTATTTTATCAACAGAAACTAAAACCCTGCGCCTAGACTTGGCAAAAGCTGCTATCCTCATTATTGATATGCAAAACGACTTCTGTCACCCTGATGGCTGGTTAGCGCATATCGGCGTAGACGTAACTCCAGCGCGTCAGCCTATTAAACCTTTGAACAACTTACTTCCAGAACTGCGTGAGGCTGGTGTTCCAGTCATTTGGATAAATTGGGGAAATCGTCCCGATTTGCTCAATATTAGTGCTGGTTCGCGTCACGTCTATAATCCCACAGGGGAGGGTGTAGGATTGGGCGATCCACTGCCAAGCAATGGTGCTAGAGTACTCATGGCAGGTAGTTGGGCCGCAGCAGTAGTAGACGAACTAGAAAAAATTCCCGAAGATATTTGTGTGGACAAATACCGCATGAGTGGATTTTGGGATACACCCTTAGATAGTATGTTGCGGAATCTCGGAAAGACAACATTATTTTTTGCTGGTGTTAATGCTGATCAATGTGTGCTAGCTACATTATGTGATGCCAGCTTCTTAGGATATGACTGCGTGTTAGTTAAAGACTGTACCGCTACCACTTCTCCTGAATATTGTTGGCTGGCGACATTGTATAATGTCAAACAATGCTTCGGTTTTGTGACTGGCTCCCAAGAGATTTTAACAGCGCTGCAAAAAGGTGAGGAGTGAATCAATTTTAGATTTTAGATTGATCGCATACATAAATTCTCTTTCTTCCCTACAGGACGCTGCGCGAACGATTAAGATTTTTAGATTTGTTCTCGTGTTGAAATTTGGTTGAACTGGGACATTTTTGAATTGAATAATTCAAAGTCCAAAATCAAAAATCATGTGATCCAAAACTCGGATTTTAGGAATTTCCATACCCATCGATAACTTCAGAGGGGATAAATAAATGTACGCTACTAGTTGTGTAATTCCGGTTATCAAATCTAGCAAAGATTACCAAGTATATCGCATCAGCCCCGACGCCTCGAATCGATTAGCAATTATCTTCGATTCGACAAGTGCTAATACTTCGTTGACTTGCTGCATAGAAATTTTCGATGTTGGTGGACAAACACCCCCAAATCGCCATCAGTGGGCGGTGGAAATGTTTTTCGTCCTCAAAGGCGAAGGGATGGCCATTTGTGACGGCAAGAGTGCCACAATCAAAGCTGGAGATAGTTTATTAGTGCCTCCCACTGGTACTCATTTGATCAAAAATACTGGTTCTACTCGTTTGTACACATTGACTGTTATGGTTCCTAATGAAGACTTTTCGGAATTGATTCGCAGTGGTATTCCGGCGGAGTTAGATGCAGAAGATATGGCAGTATTGGGGAGATTCGATGCTTTGATACCCTGTTAAAATAATTCGTAATTCGTAATTCGTAATTCGTAATTTAATTTATTGGGTATTCCTCGTTTCCATGTGAAACACGGGAACGAGGAAATATTGTGAATTACGCATAATTTATGGTTAAAAAACTTTTAGCTTATTAACTACGAACTTTAGTCAGAATTTTTTGGGAATAAAACGAAGCTGATTCTTCGTTTTTGGCACAATCTTGGGCAAACTTAATCAAATGATGTCCGACAAGTCCAACGTGAATCAAGTTTTCAATATTACCTGCTTTTAATGCTGGCTTCGCCATTTTCCAAAAAGTTTGACGATAGTTACTAAATATGCCTACTCGTAGCAAAATATTGGCTAAATAAGTTAAACCTTTGAGAATATTAGCCCCAGAGGTACGAGCGGGGCTGTTAGGTACTTCAATGCGGTTTGGATAGGTGTGTTCTATGTTGTAGGCAAACCGTTGATATAAAAATTCTGGCTCATAAGCAGTTGTAATGCAGCGCCGCCACATTTCAACAACTTGCTCGTAGGGCATCAAAAACTCAATATTTGATTCGCGGCTTTCATCAAACACAAGCCGTCCTTCTGCTTCTAACCTCCGCCATAAAGGAGTTCTCGGCAATGCATGAAGTAGGTTAATTGTCAACATGGGAATTTGGGATGCCCGAATAAATTCGATAATTCGGTCTGCTGTTTCTGGTGTATCTGTATCTAACCCAATGATGATTCCTGATACTACTTCCATACCATAGCTATTTAAAACCTGAATTGCTTTTAAGATTGGCATACTCAGATTTTGGTCTTTAGAAATGGCGTGGAGAGCATCTGGTTCTGGTGTTTCGATACCGCAAAAGATTGTGCAAAAATAGGCTTCGCGCATCATTTCCAGCAGTTTTGGACTTTGAGCTAAATTGAGCGTTGCTTCACAGGCAAACTGGATGGGGTAGCCATTGCGTTTTTGCCAGTCAATCAGATGAGGAAGCAACTTCATAGCGGCGCGGCGATCGCCAACAAAGTTATCATCAACAAAATACACTGCCCCCAGATTGCCAGATTGTCGCATTGCATCTAACTCCGCGACCACTTGCTCTGGTGTTTTCATCCGGGGACTGTTGCCATAAAGTTCTGGAATATCACAAAACTCGCAGTGATAAGGGCAACCACTAGAAAACTGCACATTTGCCAAGAAATAATCATTGATATTGAGCAAATGATAAGCTGGAGTAGGAAACTCTGTTAAAGGCAAACGTTCCTTGGTTTCAAAGCGAATCTGCCCTTGAGGACGTTCCAGATTTTGGTCTAGATACTCGATCATGCGATCGCTTGCATCTCCCAATTCACCCAAATGTAAAATATCAAACTCAGGATAATATTCTGGACACCCAGATACCGAGGGGCCACCGACAACTGTAATTTTGCCCGCTCGATGGGCAAGTTCATTAATTTGATTAATCTGTGGTTTTTGGATATGCATTCCACTGACAATCACCACATCACACCATTGGTAATCAGCTCTCGTTGCTGATTTGACATTCTCATCAATAAACCGCACTTCCCATTCTTTAGGTAAGTAGGCAGCCACAATTAAAATACCTTGGGGTGGCATAAAAGCCCGGACATTACCCATAAGTGGGTAGGCGTGATGAAAAGTACCAAAAGAGCGACTGTATTTAGGAAAGATACAAAGGATACGTCGATGTTGCGAGGGAACGTAGCTGGTTCTCTTAGTGGTAGAAGCGGTTTTTGAATCCGCCACTATATGGGTTGGGTTTTCTAAAGACTTCAGATTTACAGTCATCGCAAATTTCACCCCGAAAAACTGAGTAGCTAATTTGACAATTTATTGACACAATCATCAGTTGTAATTCCAACTAGCTTACCGTGATATTTCAGAAGTTTTTAACTGTAAGATAGAAAACTTACCTTGTTCTTTTTTGGCATTTTACCGATAAAGTTGGTTAAAAGTTGGTATTGCTGGTACGATTTTAACTAGCATCAATTTTCGGAAAAAACCTATTATGAAAAGAAGACAAATTCTTGGCTTTTTGGGTATAGCAGTTGCAGGCTTGCTCCTGGCAATTGGTTTACCATTGGTTACTCCTTCTCCTGGAGTAGCACAATCAAACGCCAGCATAGTAGTCTCCGCAGCCTCCAGCTTAAAAGAGGCCCTACAAGAGATCAAGACTCTATACCAACAAAGTAAATCAAATATCAACATTACTTATAACTTTGGGGCTTCTGGTGCTTTGCAGCAACAGATTGAGCAAGGTGCGCCTGCGGATATCTTTATTTCTGCTGCCAAAAAGCAAGTGGATGCCTTAGAACAAAAAGGATTGTTGCTATCAGGTAGCCGTATTAACCTGGCAAATAACCGTCTAGTCCTGATTGTGGCTCAAGATGTTGTTGGCATCACTAGTTTCAACAATTTAACAGATAGCAAGATTAAGAAAATTGCGATCGGTGAACCCAGGAGTGTACCCGCAGGGCAATATGGAGAGGAAGTTTTAAAGAATTTGAAACTTTATGATCAGGTTAAGTCTAAATTTGTCTTTGGTAACAATGTGCGTCAAGTTTTGGCAGCAGTAGAAAGTGGTAATGCTCAAGCAGGCATAGTTTATGCCACTGATGCCAAAACTTCCAACAAGGTAAAAGTTGTATTCACTGCTGACGAAAAGCTTCACTCACCAATTGTCTATCCCCTGGCAGTAATTAAAGGTAGTAAAAATATTTCTGCTGCCAGACAATTTGTCCAGTTTTTATCTGGCAGTCAATCTAAGACTGTACTCAGAAAATATGGGTTTATTGTGCGGTAAAAATAAATGCAGATAACAAGTTGCTCAAGCAACTTGTAGGCAAGGGGGCAAGGGAGACAAAATAACTTAAAGAGAACTTGGAATAAGTTTTTTCCTCTTGTCCCCGTCCCCCTGCCTCTTTACAGCGCTTCCGGCTATTATGCAATACAGTTTTCCTCTTGCCCCTTTCCTATCATAGCTTTCAGCTTTGAGGATGTACCTCATAGCTGCTGGAAGTGCTGTATCCCTCTTCTGTCACTCTCCGAAAACATTTGTCATTTCTGACTTCCAGAGCCTTTGTACAGGAAGCGATCGCCAGATTTTTTCCTAATAACAAATACAAGACCAATTTTTTTCTAATAGTATAGCTTGTATTGATTGCCTCA
>NZ_DASQZC010000456.1:0-1837 GCF_035638895.1 Nostoc sp.
TGAAGGTGCTGTTAGAAGCCATCAACTTTTTTTGAAGTATTCCTTTATGGTAAAGTCTAAATCATAGGTTAAACAATACCTCTGCCAATTTACGAGATTTCAACGCCGATATAAACGGGATGAATACGACCTAAAGAAGGGAGCAACGCGATTTTGCGAGAATTCTGCGTTCAAGGCAGGAGGTAGGAGGCAGGGGGCAGAAGGAAACAAACAACTATTTTTTCATATCTCAAACCGACAACAAAATATTATTTTTACCTCCTGCCTCCTGCATTTTCACTCCTGCCTCCTCATATATCCAATTTCTACACATTAGAACTCTTGCATAAATATTTTATGGGATGATTATGGGTTATCCTAATTTCAGTTTTTGGTGAGAGGTTATAAATTCTGACAACCCCCAGTCTAATCCAATATGATAATAAGTGCGGTATTCTCTCCAATATTGAATAACCATCAAAACTAGCCAATATTTATTCTCTTTAGGAACATATTACAGTTTGTAAAGACATTGTTTTTAAAGATGATAAATAGAGCAATACTGCGAAAGCAAGGAATGCAGCAACTTCGGTATGATCCGCGATCGATACCGAGTTGTGAGATATGTTGTTCCTGTTTTAATAATTCTAGGAGTTTAGAAAAATGACTAATATATTGTTGGAAGATATAGATGTTTCCCTGTGGGAAGAACTAGATGATGTTTCCGCTAGTAAAATATCGGGTGGAGAGGGAATTGGTGCAGAAGTCGCGGCTGCGAATTCCTTTGCTCGTGAAGAGGGTTTTCAAAATGCTAACAAATTGACACGTGAGCTAAACTCTACTAACTTTGGGCAATCTGTTAGCGAGTTTGCCCAGTTTGTTAATGGGCCGTCTCCCACCGTTCCAGTTTAGATAGAATTGGTAGGCAATGCCTACCAATTCTAGTTTTGTGATTATTGTCGATTACGGAAAATTTCACGCAGACTAATAAAAAAGGCTCTTTTTTAGTGAATAAAAAAGCTTGAAAGGCACATAATTTTCGCTCCATAGTTCCGATTTTAATTAAGAATTAACCAAAATTTAACATGAATGTTTTTGTTTATGTATATGTTTCTAAGTAGAGTTCCATAAAATATTTACTACTGTTTCTCATGAAAATTCGTAAAACTTTGCTTGGATTAACAATTGGTGTACTTTCCACAGTGAGCATTTTGGATATCTGGAACATTCAAAAAGTGAAGGCTGACTCTGTAACTGATACCAATTCTGAACTGAAAGTTTGCAGCAAATTTGTCGCTGGTACATACCTCACGACAATTAAAGACGGAGCAGGAAAGTTTGCTTCACGCGGGCTGATCACTCTCACTAAAGAAGGTAACTTCATTACTAGTGACTCAAACGAAGGTGGTATTTCAGGTCAGTTTGATCCTTTTACCACTTCTTTGGGTACTTGGGCGTGTGATGGAAAGAAGGCGATTACAGGTAGGGCGCTCAATTTTAGTCTCTCAAACAAGGGTGGTAGCGGTATTGCAAGAAATGATTATAAAGCTACTTTTAATCCGATAACTCAAACATTAGAAGGGACAATTGAGCTTCGTCTGTTTCCTCTGCAAGGGAATCCACTACAGGGTAATGGACAAAATGGAGGGTCATTCTCCTTTACAAGTCAGCTTGTCACCGCTAGATAGGATGAGAGTTAACTAGCAGCTTTTAGGTGATTTCTGATAAAAAAATACCTATGTTAACGAGTTTCGACTTCGCTCAACTCTCGACCACTCAGTTGGTTGAGCGAAATCGAAACCAACGGCTATGGTAAATTTATTACTAGAATTCACCTTATTATTACTGTTAATGTGTA
>NZ_DASQZC010000457.1:0-2183 GCF_035638895.1 Nostoc sp.
AAGAGTAAGCATCAGAATGAAAAGTTACCTATGCAAAATGCTGAAGTAATCTATTACCAAAATTTCTTTGATGGTAAGGAAAGTAACCAATTATTTGTTGAATTATATGAAACTACTTCTTGGAATCAAGAATATACAATACTCTTTGGTAAACAAGTTAAGCTACCGAGGCTTACAGCTTGGTACGGAGATACTGGTAAATCTTATTCTTACTCTAAAATCAAAATGCAACCTTTTTTATGGACTCCTGTATTAATTAATATTAAATCTAAAATTGAATCTTTCTCTAAAATTAAATTCAATAGTGTGTTACTCAATCTATATCGTGATGGTAAAGACAGCGTAGCTTGGCATAGTGATGATGAACCAGAACTTGGAGAAAACCCTATAATTGCTTCTGTAAGTTTCGGAGCTAATCGTCGTTTTATGTTTAGACATAAAATACAAAAAGAATTAAACTACGAAATTCAACTTACTCATGGAAGTTTACTAATGATGAAAGGAACTACACAGCACTTTTGGCAACATCAAATTCCTAAAACGAATAAAGTTACACAATCAAGAATAAATCTTACTTTCAGACAAATTAAATAACTATTTTTTATATAAAAATAGGATAAATTAATCTGGATAAAATACACAAAAAAACTTGCCTCAGAAGCATCACACCCCCAAGGCAAGCCAACTCTCTAAATTCTTCCTCCGCGCTCTCTGCGCCTCTGTGGTTCGTTAAAGTTGCTTCACTTCCGAAACCAACTTCGCCACCATATCCTTAGCGCTACCAAAAAGCATCGTAGTTTTATCCTTGTAGAACAACTCATTATCTACACCGGCAAAACCCGTACTCATTCCGCGCTTAATTACAATCGTCTGCTTCGCCCGATCTACTTCCAAAATCGGCATACCATAAATCGGGCTACTTGTATCACTCCGCGCCGCCGGATTTACCACATCATTTGCCCCAATTACTAAAGCCACATCCGCTTGATCAAACTGGGGATTAATATCATCCATATCGTACAACTGGGTATAAGGCACATTTGCCTCCGCCAGCAATACATTCATGTGCCCCGGCATTCTCCCAGCAACGGGGTGAATGGCATACTTGACATCAACGCCCATTTTTTCTAACTGATCTGACAATTCCCGGACGCTATGTTGGGCTTGAGCAACTGCCATACCATAACCAGGCACAATTACGACAGAACGGGCATAACCCAACATCATCGCCCCTTCTTCAGGATCAATGCTGCGAACGGTTTGATCGGTTGCACCACCACTAGCAGCAGCACCACCAGAACTAGAACCTGTACCAAAAGCGCTGAACAGCACACTAAATAAGGAGCGGTTCATCGCCTTACACATAATCTCGGTGAGGATTAAGCCCGATGCTCCTACCAAAGCACCAGCGATGATTAACATATTGTTCATCACTACGAATCCAGCCGCCGCCGCCGCCACACCTGACAAGGAGTTCAACAGCGAAATTACTACTGGCATATCGCCGCCACCAATGGGGATGACGAACATCACGCCTAACACTAAAGAAACGCCAACCACTCCCAAGAATATGGGTAAGCTATCTGGTGTGATGATTAAATAGCCACTACCTACTATATAAGCACCCAGAAGCAAGAGGTTAAATGGTTGCTGGAATGGAAATGTAATCGGGGAACCACTAATTAAACCTTGCAATTTGGCAAAGGCGAGAAAACTACCTGTGAAGGTAACACCACCGATTAACACGTCCAACAGGATGGAAATGTTGACATCTAGGGGTATCGATTGAGAGCTATCTAATAACCGCCAGAATTCGGCAACGGCTACTAATGCCGAAGCCGCACCGCCCAAACCGTTGAGTAAACCCACCATTTGCGGCATTTCGGTCATTTGGACTTTGTAGGCAACGATCGCACCAATTCCCGATCCAATCGCCAAACCCAACAATATCATCTCGTAGTTCAACACATGTTGATCGAGCATTGTCGCTGCGATTGCCAGCAGCATCCCCACAGCCGCTACAAGATTACCGTTTCTCGCTGTAGCAGGAGATCCCAGCTTTTTCAAGCCCAAAATAAATAACGATGCAGCGACTAAGTACGTCAGCTGAATGCCAGTTGGTAAAAAGTCGCTCACGCCTTAATCTCCTTCTTCTTGAACATTTGCAACATTCTGTCTGTCAC
>NZ_DASQZC010000458.1:0-1764 GCF_035638895.1 Nostoc sp.
TGCGCGTTCGTCGGCATCGCGCCGTTCTGCTAAACGCGATCGCTAATCTTTTTTAGCTGTTCAATAAATTGATTTTTCACGGGTTCTGGAAAAC
This sequence comes from Nostoc sp., assembly GCF_035638895.1. Lineage (GTDB taxonomy): Bacteria > Cyanobacteriota > Cyanobacteriia > Cyanobacteriales > Nostocaceae > Nostoc. The sequence goes on from NZ_DASQZC010000458.1 coordinate 95, forward strand.
CTCATTTCTATTTCTCTTCCCTACAAGATTATGGTGTACATGCAAGTCTTTTCGTGAGAAACAAGATCCCCGACTTCTCAAAGAAGTCGGGGATCTTGGGCTTGCAATTCTCACAAATCAAATAGGATTGCTATATATTTAGGTCTAACGCTCTTCCATCACTCTCATGAGAGTGATGGAAGAGCGTTAATCAAGAGTTAGGCTATAACAACTCGGTGATGGAAAATAACCGTTGTCGGTCTATTTGTTGCAGCTTGATTTTTTCGGCGTAGAAAGCCTGATAATAAGATTGATAACGCTCTGGTTCAGCTTCTGGATCAGTTTGTTGCCATAGTTCCAAAAAGTGGCGATAGCGTTTTTCAAGCATCACTAAATCCATGCAAGCGATCGCAGCTTGAACCACTTGCGGAGTCCGAAGTATTTCTTTTTGGTTTTTTTCATCCACATGAAACAAATGGGAAATTAACCCCATCTCGCTACCAAATTCTAAGAAGTGGTCTTGCAAACGGGAAATTAAATCTGGTGGAGACGCAAAATTTTTCGTCTCTCCATCAATGGATGAAATTTGTAATATCTGTTGCCATAAAAATCGGTGGTGGGAAAGGCTAAATTGCAAATCTCGCTCCTCTAGTCCGTCAATAATCACTTGACGCTGTTCGGGGCAATGCAAGTAAATTCGCAATAATAGGGCTTCTGCGTGTTCTAAAAGGCTCCGTTCTGTAGGGAGTGGGGAGTGGGGAGTGGGGAGTGGGGATTTGTTATTTCCCCATGCTTTTCTGGCTGACACAGGCTTAGAGTATGTAGCCGGAGCAGGAGCAATTTGAGTTAGCAGATTTTCGACTCGTAGAGGTATAAGTCTGGTATCTCCTAAGCTGAGTATTTCTGCACAGTAGGAAACGTAATAGTTGCGTGTATCGCTGTTAGCTATATTTTTAAGTAATTTGACTAATTGCTGAGTTACTTGCTGAAAATCAGTAGCCTGTTTCAAATCACGGTCTTGAATAATTTGCTGAATCTGCCAGTCTAACCAAAGTGGCGCATTTTTTAGCAGTTCTCCATAATCTTCTGGGGTGTGGCTATGCAAGTATTCATCAGCATCTTTACCATCGGGTAAGTTGAGAATCTTTAGCTGAACTTCCCCTTTGTATGCTAATTCAGCAATTTCACCAATCGCCCGTTCTGTGGCATTGGTTCCGGCTTTATCAGCATCAAAGTTGAGTACTAATTGTTTCGACTCGGTGTAGCGTAATATTAACCGGACTTGTTCTAAGCTTAAGGCAGTACCGAGAGAGGCGACGGCATTATTAATACCAGCAGCATGGAGAGCGATCGCATCAAAATATCCCTCTACCACCACCGCTTGATCGACTTGAGAAATCCCACCTTTGGCTTGATCGAGGGCAAATAATGTTTTACCTTTACTAAAAAGTTCGGTTTCTGGTGAATTCAGATATTTGGGTTGTTCATCTGTCAAGGTTCTACCACCAAAGGCAATGACGCGCCCTTGAACATCACGGATGGGAATCATCAAGCGATCGCGGAATACATCATAATAACCGCCTCCTTCCCGCCGTGGCTTAATCAGTCCTGCTTTTTCTAGTATTTGTACTGGGTAATGTTTATCTTCCACTAGATAACGGTAGAGAGTTTCCCAACCTGCGGGGGCATAA
>NZ_DASQZC010000459.1:0-7894 GCF_035638895.1 Nostoc sp.
TGCCTTACCACTTGGCTACGCCCCAACGACTTTACTCTAGTTAATATAGCAGTTAGACCTAGGTTATTGTCAAGTACTTTTATAGTTAATTTCAGACAAAGGATTTTTACAGCAGAAAATTGATTGATTTAAATTCCTATATAGCAATCCGATTTGATTTCTGAATCACTCGTAGAGGTAAGGGACTGGGGATTGGGGACTGGGGGCTAGGAAGAAGGAATAAAGGTGTACTGAGTTTTGTTCAAAAATCAAATATGAGTCCTATAGTTCTTCAACAGATATTTTTTTAAAGCAGCAGCTTTAATTAGAGATTCTTGAGTTTCTTGACTGATGTAAATATTAGTACCAATCATTGTTAACTCTTTCTATTTTTTTACATTATACCAAACACGATTAGCAATCATTTTAGTCATGTAATGTTGGGTTTCCTTCCTCTAATCAACTAACAAGATCGGCGATCGCTCCTGAAGTAGAAACTACGCTTTCAGGTTGATAGCGGATGCCAGCTTGCTTAAAGCGATGTAAAGCTTCACCCAAGCGATCGCAGTCGGCAATCAAACTGATCCTTACATAACCCTCACCTGCAACCCCAAAGGCATTACCTGGAGTAAGAACAACGCCAGTTTGCTGCAACACATTCAAGGCAAAATCCGTGGAACCCATACCCACAGGACACTTCACCCAAAGATACATAGTCGCCTTGCTTTTAGGAATATCCCAACCCAACTCTCCTAACCCTTGAATCAGGAAATCGCGGCGGGTACGGTAGCGTTGTTGTACTTCATGCAAATACACATCTGGCAATTGCAACGCGGTTTCGGCTGCTGTTTGTAATGCGGCAAAAATGCCGTAATCCAAGTTAGTTTTCAACGTCCGTAAACCTTGAATTACATGGCGATTACCCACCACAAACCCAACGCGCCAACCAGCCATATTGTAGGTTTTAGATAAGGTGTGAAATTCTACACCAATTTCTTTCGCGCCAGGAATTTCTAGTAAGCTAGTGGGTTGATAACCATCAAAAGCTAACTCGGCATAACACAAATCATGCACCAGCAAAATTTCATATTTGCGGGCGAAGGCGACGATTTCTTCAAAAAATTCGCGGGGCGCTGTGGCAGCAGTGGGATTGCTGGGATAGTTGAAATAGAGAATTTTAGCTTGTTTAGCAACCTCATCAGGAATTGCAGCTAAATCAATTAACCAGTCATTTTCTGGTTTGAGGATCAAGCTGTGAATTTTACCCCCTGCGATCGCTGGCCCCCGAAAATGTGCAGGATAAGCTGGGGAAGGAACTAGAACTAAATCGCCAGGGTTAACGTAGGCAAGTGCTAAATGGGTTAATCCTTCTTTGGAACCGAGTAGCGGTAAAGCTTCGCTATCAGGATCGAGAACCACACCATAACGGCGATCATACCAGTTGGTAATCGCCCTGCGGAAACTAGCAGTGCCTTCAAAAGGAGGATAACCGTGATTGGCGGGATCTTTCAAGGCTGCGATCGCAGCTTCTACAACTGGTGCAGGTGTTGCACCATCGGGGTTTCCCATACCCAAATCAATTAAATCTAACCCTTGTTCCCGCGCTTTAGCTTTTAGTTCATCTAAACGGGCAAATACATAAGGCGGCAGTTTTTGTATCCGTTCTGCTGGGACAATCCAATTTAAACTCATGCTTCAACCTCGTCACTGATTCCCTTGGGCGAAACTCGATTCATATCTTTACTATCTATGGGTGCAGTGGTGGAAACCATTGCCGCCATTAGCTGTTCTGGCGCGACTTTAAACGGTAGTCGATGGATATCAGAATTAGGAACTAGGGCAATTTCGGCGCCTGTTTGCAACTCGCCTAATGTAATATTGCCCAATCCTAGATCACTTAATTTTTGGGGCAGTGCAATTTCTGTGTAGAACTTTAACAACTGTTGCCGTGCTGATGCTGCTAGTTGATTGCCTTGTAGCATTTCTTCTAAACGCAATTGCACCAAAATGCCAAAAGCAACTTTTTCGCCATGAATACTGCCATGTCCTGAAATGTGCGTTAAACCATTATGCACGGCATGGGCCGCAACTGTGCGACACTGCGCCCCCCCCAGTCCTCCAACTACCCCAGCTAATAAAACAGTCGCGTCTACGACTTCTCGCCAAACTTCAGTACCTGGTTCTTTCAGGGCGGCGGCTGACTTTTGCAACAAGATATCTCGCAAAACTCGTGCTTGTTGCACCGCAGCAATAATTAAAGTGTCTTGCAAATGCCCACTGCTAACCGAGGCTTCATACCACTTAGCGATCGCATCACCAATTCCAGCTACTAAAGTCCGTTGTGGTGCAGTTTTAATCAAGTCATAATCAAGTATCAATAAATCGGGACAACGAGACAGCCCCACATCGTAAAGAAACGCCCCATTTTCCGAATAAACATTCGACAGAGCACTCCAAGCTGCACAGGTAGACGCTGATGTAGGAATTGTCACCACTGGTAACTGTAACTGATGCGCGACTAATTTCGCTGTATCTAAGGCTTTACCGCCACCAACACCAATAATTACATCAGCTTTATGTTCTTTTGCTTTCTTCTGTAAAGATTTCAGGCTAGCTTCACAGCAATCTGCACTGTATGAAGCTTGGGCAGTATGTAACTGTTGCGCTTCTAAAACTGGGAGCAAATTTTTTCGGCTGATGGCGAGAGTAGAATCACCTGCCACAACTAAGGGACGAATTCCCAAAAAGGCGATCTCTGCTACGGCTGCTTGCAACACCCCAGAACCACGGATTACCTTTGCTGGGGCAGCTGTGAGCGTTAATAATGAGCTAGAGGTTTGAGTAGACAAAGAAGGTTGAGTAGAAAGTTGATTAGACATATAATCTGTTTGGCAAACAAAACCTTGATATTTCTTAATCTAATAGATTTGCAGCCAGGGATGCTTGTCACCAGATGGCTACAAACTTACATCTGACTCAACTAGGTTTTAACTGAGCTAATTTCCAACTGGTTAAGCCATTTAACGACGTTGCTTGAATGTGTGATGTCCATTAGCCTGAAATTCGGAACTATCAAAGTTTTGAATAACCGTATAATTAATTAACATTACCATTCTCAGATTCTCAAGAAAAGTGATTGAGAACTGAATAATCTGTTGATGGTCATTCCAGCTATGGATAGGTGCGTAAGGGCGAACATTTATCTGTACGCCCCACAGCCGATTCATTTGCTGCAAAAACTTGTGAAAATATCAACAGTGGTAATTAGGATAACAACTGACAAATCACAACTGTCAGTACCCATTATCTGCACGCTAATTGACCTTTTTCCACAGTGTAACCACTAAAAGTGTGAATATCTTAATCTAAAAATAACTATTAATGTATCAGTAAATACAAAATAAATTTTGTCATCCTGATAACAGGTAAATTATTTTTGTCCTCTTGTATGAGACAGGGATAAGGAGAAACTTGTACAAAAATTCCCCTGCCCCCTGCCTCTTAAACGGTAGGTTTTGGCAATTGGGCGAATTTTTCTGTGTAAATTTCGACTGCGGTCGTAGAATTTTCACGAGAAACGAGCGATCGCTTGGCTTCACCCAAGTAAACTGGTACAGAAGTCCCTGGTTCCGGGTGGATAATGGTACGAGCGCGAACAGTCAACTTGTCCTCTTGGCGTGTACCTGAGCGACCAGAAGAAAACAGATTACTAACTGCTTGACGTAAAGTTGCATCTAATTGTGTGGGTGTAATTTGAGGTGATGTGGCAATCACCGCTTGTGTTGACCCATTGTCATAAACTAAAGTGTAGTGGGCTGCTCCTGGAATCACAGTCCGACTCAAGGGGACTATCGAGAGTGCAAATAAACCAGCCGTCACCACCAGCATAAAGCCAGTCGTACCCACCAAGCGAAAGCGGAGGCCCCATTTGAGAATAAAAGCCAAAAATGTTAAGGCAGCAAATAGCAAGGTAGCGATGCCTGACCATTGGGTGTACTGAAGAAAGTTAGCTGTTGTGAACATAAGGTTGGTTATGGATGCGTCTTTTTTTCGTTACCGACACACCCATTTTACCGAGAGCTTACACCATACTGGTTATCGTAGTCTTTAATGCCAATCAGAATATTGGGTGCTATCGCAGTCATAATAAAGTTTAAACTTGGGTTTAGCCTAAGTTGAGCGGTGAAATGGAGCCAACCTCAGAACAATTGAAACAGTTATATCGAGTTTTGACTTGGCTAACGCGAATGTATCTCCCGGTTTACCTAGTTACCTTAGATGAGCGAACAAATAACATCGTAGTAATAAGTAACCACGCAAAATTAATTACAGTCATTGCGAGCGAAGCAAAGCAATCGCAAGGGTTGGGATTGCTTCATTTCGCTTCGCTACATTCGCAATGACATTGTGTAATTAATTATGTTTAACTACTTAGCAGGTGAAGAGACAGTTGTAGTAATTAATCCAGAAGCAGAGGTTGATTATGAATAAGCCTAACTTTAGAGAAATCACACGCAAGCAATTGCGAGATTATATTTTACAAAATCGTGGCGATAGCGAAGCAATTCACGCCCTAGCATTACACGTTCAGTCTAATGGCAAACGTCTCAATTCAGTAGATGAACTACAACAAGTCATCCAAGAAAAACGTAATAAAGGCTTAGAGCCATAGCTAAAAAACAAATCATCACTCTGTTAAGGAGCTATGCGATTTTGTTAGGTTGTAGCGAATAAAGCTAGGAAATAAATTGCTTAACCAACTTCCCCAGCCTCCCCAATTTTTCTAGAATAGTATTGGCTCACCAGAGACAATATGGGAATTTTTAAATGTCTGCAATCTAGTTTGAACACTATCAATGATTGCCAGCCAATCGGCATCTTTGTTCCATTCAGACCGAATCCTGGTTTTAGTCGCCGCATCGTAGAGATTACAAAAAACCACATTCTCTTTTCCAGCAATTGCAGCGATAATCAGGGGCTTGGAAAAGTCCTGGACACATGATACAGCTAAAAGGAAAGTTTTAGCAAAGTTCGTTTCTATCCCAGTCCTAACAACATAAATTTCATCCGCCCTAACAACGATATCTAATTTAATGTTGTCCTTTTCTCTAAATTCTTTCGTCGTTAATTTAAGTTCGGATATATAGCCAGTTAGCCCTGTTTGTTGTACGGGAATAGTTTTATCATTATCGTAGTTATACCACAAGTAAGATTCCCCGTTTAATTCTCCGCTTTTTACATACAAATAAATAGGTTCTGGCGGGTTACAAAGACCTAATTTCATTTCAGTAACCATATTTTAGATTCCTTTATAAAAGCTGAAATTATTTCAGATATTCCGTCAATCAACAGGTTTTTAAATTGTGTTTAACTGAAGAAAAATAATAAATATACAAAAGGGCATCTACAAGAGATGCCCGTCATGCAGGAAAACCCCAAAGGGTTGTCCCTACACCTTCCCAACAATCAGCAACAGTAACTAATTAAGTACTAGTCACTTTATATAGTAATTTTATTAACTATTAGCTATAAAAGTCCCCAGTGTATACACTGAAAAAACTAATAAGTTTAAAGCAGGGAGAGGATCGTCGAATTTCGGTTAACTTGAATGAGATGCAAGCCTGTCATGTAGGTTATAACGATGTACTACTCCACAGATGGCAGCCAAAATTAACCATGAAAACGCATTCAAACGAAAATCGAATATGGTTACATCTACTGTATTGAATAGAACCCACCCAACAAAAGCCAGAAGATAACTGAAAAATATCAATCTGTCTTCTTTATTTATATATTTTGACCTTCGGAGGAATTGGACACCTGTAATCAAAATCCAAGCAAGTAAACCAAAAAATAACAGAGTACTGGGAAAACCAGTTTCAGCAGATAACATCAAAAACAAGTTATGGGGATGACCCAAGGGAATCTGCATCTGCGCTTGGTAGAGTCCACTAAAGCTGCGTAACCCCCAGCCAGTCCAAGGATGTTCCTGAGCTAAAGACCAGGCAAACTGCCACTGAGCTTTTCGCATTAAAGCGACTGGTCTATCTGGATACATATCATCATTTAATCTTGCCCAAAAGAAGGCAGGAACGTACTGACGAAAAATTTGAGCGACTGGCGAGGGAGCAAAAGCTGCCAAAAGCACACTAGAGACGATCGCAGCGACGCCACCCACAAGAATACGCCAACCTTGGTAGAGTGCATAAGCTAAACAGGCAAAAATAGCGATCGCCCACCCATTGCGCGAGTTGGTGAAAATCAAAGCGATGAAATTTGTAATCATCGCCACGCTTAGGAAGAGAAAGGGGAGTGGGGAGTAGGGAGTGAGGAGATGGGGGAGATGAGGGAGATGGGGGGGGAATGACTGTTTACTTTTGGCTCTTAGTTGCTGATAGTTTTCTAGCCATAACCCTAAATTGAGAATGAAAATTATCGCTAGATAAGCTGCGAAGGTGTTAGCGTGCAAGAAGAGTGAAGCAATACGACCTGGCGGATTTCCTCCTGGTACGATTGTCCAATTCAACACAACCCATAAAATCTCTAATTTCAAACTCCAGCCCAAAAATAACTGCCCTAAGCCAATAATTACCATCGGCATAGAACCGATCACCAAAACCCAAGCCATTTGCCGCAATTGGGCAAATGTTTGAATTAGGGCGCTATGGGCAACGAAAAGTAAAAAGAAGGGTAATAAATTAAATAAGCCGAGGAAAGCTGCTGTCTTGTCATCGGCAAACCCAGCACTCACGATCAGCAAGACACTCAAAAGGGCAAATCCCCAGTTGAGGGGGCGGCGACTAATTTTGCGGGATTGTTTCAACCAAGTTATTAATGATACAAAACCGATAGTCACAGCCCCCACTAAAGGACTCAATGGGAAGATTACTAGTGCCCATAGCGAGTAGTTCCAAGAAGATCGCCAACGAGACTTGAAATAGTCAAAAACCTTGTTCAAGCTGGCTCCCAACATTCCTCACGAGTAAGGCGAATTTGAGCTAAGGTGAAAATAGTCGGGATGATCCGACCATAGTTAGTGGCGATCGCTCTCCACCCTAAATCTGCAAAAAACCAAGTCCACATTATTGGCCCAATCACAGCAAACATAGTGCGGGCTGCCCCATAACGAGCTGCACTCGCAGTCATACCCCGTCGAGCCATTTGCATACCTACATAGCTTTTAAATTGCGTTGCAGCTGCTTCTGAACCTGTAATCGCCGCTTGCTTGGCTACTTCATAAGTAGCAAAGTGGATGGCAAATTGACGGGCAATTTGCTTAAGTACAAATGGCTGGAGCATGGAAGTAACAGCGATCGCACTACCGCCTTTGAAAAGTAAGCCCAAGGGGTCACGTTGCAATAAAAGTGGTAGCGGTTCTTTTAGTTCTGATTTGACAAGCTGACGCTGCACTTGTACGGTCAATTTTTGCTTTTCCTGTTCAGGCAATTTTTTCCACACCTGTCCTAGCAGATGCAAAAATACTTCTGCTTCTAAATCAATGGTTGGCAGCTGATTAGAATAAGTAATTTTTAGATACTTACATACGTGAACTAACGCTTCTCGGTAAGTTACTTGCCCTGTGCGTCCTCGCAATACTGTCATTCCGTCTGCCGCCAAAAAGCGAAAGCGACCCTCTAATGCATCTAGCCAAGCTTTGCGGTCTTGGCTTTGCACTTCGATGGGTTCGGGTGTCTGTACATAGTCTAGAGGATTGAACTTACGACTAAATAGAATTGCCGTTAAATCTTGCAATTCTTCTTCGGTCGCTAACTCCAGCGCCGCCCTCATTTCATCCAATTTCCCTTCCTCCCTTCTATGCAGCTTTGTGTACCTTATTCTACTATTAGCTTTCAGCAGTCATTAGTAGTAATTTTGTCCTTTGATAATAACGAATAACTAATGATTAATAATTAAT
>NZ_DASQZC010000460.1:0-39010 GCF_035638895.1 Nostoc sp.
GTGTGTATTCTCCAACTAGAAACTAAACGGAGTAGTAGTTCTATGGCCTACAGCGAGTTTAGTTTAGCTAAAGCAAAACAAGAGTTTAGTTTAATTACATTAGAAAAACGTGATATTTTCGCCGAAGCTCCTGAATTAGCTGCGAGTAATTTACTTGTAGAAACACTCAATTATAACCTAGCGATCGCTTTAGGTAGCAATAGTGAAAAAGCGCGTTCTGAGTTAATTATTGCGCCAATTTTAGTTGACTTACGCCGACAATTAAGCGAGCAAATTGGTTTATTTTCCGGGGTAGATTTTACTGTCGATAATAGCAAAGGATTAAACGGCACTTGCGATTTTATTATTACTAAATCTCCAGAAATTCTAATTTTGACAGCACCAGTAATTACAATTGTAGAAGCTAAAAAAGAGAATATTAATGCGGGTTTGGGTCAGTGTGCAGCAGAAATGGTAGCAGCCCAAATTTTTAATGAGCAAGCTGCAAGTGAGATTAAAACAATTTATGGCGCAGTCACAACGGGCAGCATTTGGCAATTCCTCAAACTAGAAGAACAAACATTGAGCATTGATTTAAGCGAATATTATCTCAAAGATGTGAATAAAATTCTTGGTATTTTAGCCAGTGGTATTTCTCAAGAAAATTAACAAAATGTTAAACAGCTTAATATCGAATTCGCGGATCTACATAAGCATTTAAAATATCAATTAAAATGCTGGCACTCACAACGATCGCACCAAAAAAGACTAGCACTCCCTGGACTGTGGGATAATCGCGATCAGCGATCGCTTGATACAGTCGATTAGCTAACCCAGGCCAAGAAAATGTTACCTCTGTCAAAATCGCTCCACCTAACAGAGAAGCAAAGGTTAATCCCAAGACTGTAATTACTGGAATTAGCGCATTTTTTAAAGCGTGAGAGGCTAAAATCTTATTTTCACCAATACCTCTGGCTCTAGCGGCTTCTACATAATCTGCTTGCAAGGTTTGCTTTAAATTCACTCTTACAATTCGCTCAAAAATCCCACTGAGCAAAATTCCTAATGTGAGACTCGGTAGCGCAAGATGGTGCAAAGATGTGAAAAACTGAGTGAAATTTCCACCGAGTAAGCTATCAATTGTATACAATCCAGTCACAGTAATGGGAGCCGGAAGATTGGGCGGAAAACGGTTGGAATTGGGAAACCAACCTAGTTGGACTGAGAAAATCAACTGTAAAAGCATTCCCGCCCAAAACATGGGGAGTGCGTAAGTGATGATACCAAATAAGCGCCCACCAACATCAAAATATGTACCAGGACGAGAAGCTGAAAGAGTCCCAACCGCAATTCCAACGATGAGTGCAACCGCCATACTACATACTGCTAACTCGACCGTCGCTGGAAAATATTGTCCAATTATGTCCCAAACATTTTGTCCTCGACTCATTAAAGACGTTCCCAGATCAAAACGTAGTATACTTCCCAAATAATTGAGGTACTGTAGCCACAGAGGAAGGTTTAAACCGAGTTGTTTTCGCAATTCTTCTTTAGCAGCTTCTGGCGCACGTCCACCGAGAATTGCATCGGCTGGATCTCCTGGTGTTGCTCTTAGTAAGAGAAATACAATGGTGATAATCGTTAATAGCTGAAGTGGCGCGAGAAGCAACCGAGAAACAATGTAATATTGTAAAGCTTTAGAACGAGACATAAGCAATTCAAAATTATAAATGCAGCTTTTGGAACTATCTTAGCTATTAACTAGATATATATTGAACATGAAATATTTTACTTAAAAGTCAAAAGTCAATAGTCAACAGTTATTACTAATGACTAATGACTAATGACTACTTTTTAATTGTCTGGTAAACCAGAATTTGGGTAGGGTTAAGTTGTACGCTGTTCACGCCATTTCGGGCAAATACATAGTCTTTACTTTGCCATAAAGGAACATAAGGTACATCAGTCGCTACTTGCGTTTGAATTTCTGCAAAAATCTTCTGACGCGCTTCGGGATTTAGTTCTTTGCGTTGCTGATCAATTAGTTTATTCATGGCTTCGCTATAGTAGAACGAACCCTGAGTTTGACTGGCTCCATCTTCGCATCCTTTAGCAACTGAACCTTTATCACAAGTCAAAAACGGCTGGACGTAATTATCTGGATCTAAAAAGTCTGGATACCAATCAAGTAAAGCTCCTGGATATAAACCTTTGGAAATATCTTTAAAGAAGGCTGGCCCTTCCGCTTGGGTGACTTCAAATTGAAGGATTCCATCCATTTTGGCATCAACAAGAGATTTGAGCGTCTGTGCTGCCAAATTCCGAGTAGGTGAACTAGAAGGATACCAAATTTGTACTTTTGCCGGATTCTCTTTAGAAAAACCAGCAGTAGTTAATAATTTTTTAGCTTGATCAAAGTTAGCATCGCCATATTTATCTTTAAATAATGGCTGGGAAACATTAAATGTCGTCGGAATCATGCTATAGAGCGGATCTGCTTGACCAAGTAACGCCCGTTCATTTAACAGGGGACGGTCAATTATTGACGCGATCGCTTGTCTTACTTCTAATTTATCTAAAGGCTGCTGATTCCGGTTTAATACCAGATAACTTACTACACTACCCTCAGCTGCGATCGCTTGCCAATCCCCTTTTTTACCACCTTCTTCCAAGCTACGATTTTGATCTGGCTGTAACGATAGATAAGCTACATCAATTGCGCCTGTACGGAAAGCATTAAACAAATTAACCGGACTAGTTTGAATTTGGAGGTTAACACCCTTGTTAACTGGTTTTTCTCCCCAATACTTATCAAACACATCAAATCGGATTGAATCAGTACCATACTGTCCTAATTTGTAAGGGCCAGTTCCCACAAAAATATTCGGCTTAAATTTACCAGCACCAAGTTCGTAAGCTTTTGGCGAAACTGCACACACCCCAGGAAACGCCAGCAATGAAGGAAACGCTGCAAAGGGCTTTTTCAGCTTAAAGGTTAACTCATACTCGCCTGTAGTTTTTACCGAATCTACTACATCACCTAGTAAGAATGAGGGTTTTCCTTTATTTTGAATAAAGCGGTTGATGGTAAATGCCATTGCTTGGGCATTGAAGGGAGTCCCATCGTGAAAAACTACTCCCTGACGTAAGGGAATGGTATAAGTTAAGGCATCTTGGCTAACTTTAGGTAATGCTGTAGCTAGCTGGGGCTTAATTTCCGTGCTTCCTGGTTCGTAGGTGTAGAGGCGATCGCTCATATTAAACACCAAACCTAAGGATGCTAACTCATAAGCATCAGCCGGATCAAGGGTTCTCGGCTTTGCTGTTGTACCTATGGTAATACGGCCATCACCTGTAGGGCTATTTACAGAACCCGATGGTGGCGTAGTTACCTGTGGACGAGGAGCGCAACTAACAACTAAAAATAAACATAGACAGAACAAAGATAGGAATTGTGTAATCCGACCCCACCGTTTAACGGACAAGGAAAACCAGGTCATAGCAATAAAATATTTGATCTCAGCGGTCAGCAATCTTACTATATTTGTGGCTATTGTGCTTGATTTTTACAATTAGTTACAGCAATACCTGTTGCTAAGTATGCGAATATATAGCAGTCCTAAATCATTTGTGAAAGCTTCTCTTTCTTTTCTTGGCGCCTTTTCTACGAGACGCTGCGCGTTGGCGAAGCCTCTCGCAGAGAAGGCGGTTCGTTAATTTTTACAACTCCGCTACGATTGCTATAGTTAAGTTTATTACTGTGCGATGTCTACGACGGGCTACGCCTACGTACTATTTGTTACAAAAAATTATTAACAAAAAAATAAACTTTAGCATTCGTTAAATAATGAAAGATTTTTATTTAATTAAGATTTTAAACATTTCCTACATTTGTCGTAAATTTATAATTACTAGTGAATAGATTTGTTAAGCTTTGACCATAAGTCAAGTAGTGTACATTAAAGCTTTGCCTGTTGCTACTTGGGTACAGACAACTGTGGAGTTGTTTTTCGTAGAGAACGGCTACATGGTTTTACTTAGAAAATAAGAGTGTTTATACATTAGCGAAGAAAGCGATCGCGATATTGTAAACAGCAGATTGAAAGTCTAATAGTGAGACTAAGAGCGTGAAATATTTCTTTCTATCTGAGGGATGGGCAGTTGCGAGAGTCTGGGCATCTGATGGACTCTGGCAAATAACCGCATGGCGACGCCAACCAGATATTCAGCGAATGAATATTTGTTTAGTCGAACAAAACGAATTGCTATGGCTTTATCGAGTTGAAGAAGCCGTTTTAACCGTGGAAGTGAAGCCAACAACACCAGTAATTGCCAGTCAGACCATAGGTCAAGTAGTACTCAAGCGTCTGATGAGCGCTGAACAGGTAATCGAACGCCTGGGTACGGCTGAAACGAAATGTCAACTGCAAAACATCGAATTGGTGGTTTAGTAGATAGTTGGGCATTAGGCATTGGGCATTGGGCATTGGGAAAAGACAAGGAAGAAACTTGTCCCCCTCTGCTCCCCCTGCCTCTCCTGCTCCCCACTCCCCTCATAAAGAAAAGACAAGAAAATTTAATCCCCGACAGCGATTGGTAGCGAAAAAACTTGGACATGCTACGCGATCGCATCAATTTACACGCTTGCAAACAATTCCATCAATAGTTACACTTTTTAAAACATTCTCATTTTTGCTTAGTGATGGCTACCCTACAAGGTAAACCTCCCGAAGCGAGTAAGCATTGCCAAAGCACCCACACTGTCTAACTTATAAGACTAAGCTGTGGTAAGGTTTTGGCTGTGGCAATAACAAAAAACAAGAGAGAGTTTTCTGAGTGGCGAATTTCGTTTCTCAGAATCTCAGTAAGAAAATTGCTTTGTAAACTAACTCATCGAGGAGGAGCGTAGTCGATGGGACTACCCTGGTACCGAGTACATACAGTCGTTCTGAATGATCCAGGACGGCTGATTTCTGTACACTTAATGCACACAGCCTTAGTAGCAGGCTGGGCTGGTTCGATGGCACTCTACGAACTGGCTGTTTTTGACCCTAGCGATCCGGTTCTCAATCCCATGTGGCGTCAAGGGATGTTCGTTCTACCCTTCATGTCACGTTTGGGCGTTACCCAATCTTGGGGTGGTTGGAACGTTACTGGTGGTCCAGCAACCGATCCTGGTTTCTGGTCATTTGAAGGCGTTGCTGCGGCTCACATCGGTCTTTCGGGTCTTTTGTTCCTAGCTGCCGTTTGGCACTGGGTTTATTGGGATTTGGAACTCTTTAGAGATCCCCGCACTGGTGAACCTGCCCTAGATTTGCCAAAAATGTTTGGCATTCACCTGTTCTTATCTGGTCTACTTTGTTTTGGATTTGGTGCTTTTCACCTCACCGGACTATTTGGCCCAGGCATGTGGGTTACTGACCCCTACGGTATAACTGGAGCCGCGCAAGCAGTAGCACCAGAATGGGGCCCAGATGGTTTTAACCCATATAACCCTGGTGGTATTGTGGCTCACCACATTGCTGCTGGCGTTGTTGGTATTATTGCAGGCTTATTCCACCTCACAGTTAGACCTCCCGAACGGCTTTACAAAGCTCTACGGATGGGGAACATTGAAACAGTACTTTCTAGCAGTATTGCAGCAGTTTTCTTTGCTGCTTTCGTTGTTGCAGGTACTATGTGGTATGGTAACGCCGCCACTCCCATCGAATTGTTTGGCCCAACCCGCTATCAATGGGATCAGGGATACTTCGGTCAAGAAATTCAGCAGCGCGTCCAAACAAGTGTTGCCCAAGGTGCAACCCTTGAACAAGCTTGGTCGCAGATTCCCGAAAAGCTGGCTTTCTATGATTACGTCGGTAATAGCCCCGCTAAAGGCGGTCTATTCCGTACAGGGCCGATGGTTAAGGGTGATGGCATTGCTCAGTCTTGGCAAGGTCACGCCGTATTCAAAGATTCTGAAGGACGGGAATTGACCGTGCGTCGTCTCCCTAACTTCTTTGAAACCTTCCCAGTAATTTTGACCGATGCAGATGGAATTGTCCGCGCTGACATTCCCTTCCGTCGGGCAGAATCTAAGTATAGCTTCGAGCAATCTGGTGTCACCGTCAGCTTCTATGGTGGCGATCTCAATGGTAAAACCTTTACAGAACCAGCTGATGTGAAGAAGTATGCCCGAAAAGCTCAAGGTGGTGAAATCTTTGAATTTGACCGAGAAACCTTGAACTCTGATGGTGTATTCCGCACCAGTCCTAGAGGTTGGTTTACCTTTGGACATGCAGTATTTGCTCTCTTGTTCTTCTTTGGTCACCTCTGGCATGGCTCTCGGACAATCTACCGAGACGTATTTGCTGGTGTTGATGCCGACCTTGAAGAGCAAGTTGAGTGGGGTCTATTCCAGAAAGTGGGTGACAAGTCAACCCGCCGGAAAGAAGCCCTTTAAGATACTGGGGACTGGGGACTGGGGACTGGCAAGACTTTTCCAAATCCCCAATACCCAGTACCTAATCCCTAATCCCTAATCCCTCATTAACTAGCTGGATAGGCAGTAAATCGTAATATGGAAAGCGTTGCGTACATCTTGATTTTTACTCTGTGTATAGGTACTCTCTTTTTTGCGATCGCATTTCGTGAACCCCCTCGCTTTGAGAAACCAAAAGATAAGTAGATCCTATATACCAGACCTTTAAGCGGATTTGATCTTAGTATCCGTTGCTACGATCCTTAGTAGCAACGGATATTATTGTATCTGTCCTTTTTTGGTTCTAACTACTAAGTAAATGACCAATCATTTTTAAATTGTGATATAATTTCCAATCTTGGGAGTAAATATGTGTTAATACTAGCTTTTCTGCGCTAGGATGAAAATGGATGTTAGTGTAAGCTGCCATAAAACTGTTTGCATAGTACATCGCGCTTATCTGCACAACCTTTACGGAGACTAGAACCAGGAACAAATCAGCATGGTCAATCAGAATTTAACCGCTACAGAAATTGGATTCACTCACGAAGATTTCGCTGCTCTACTTGACAAATACGATTATCATTTTAGCCCTGGTGATGTTGTACCAGGAACAGTTTTCAGTATAGAGCCGCGCGGCGCTCTGATTGACATTGGTGCTAAAACCGCAGCATATATTCCTATACAAGAAATGTCTATTAACCGGGTAGATAGCCCGGAAGAAGTATTACAGTCAAATGAAACGCGGGAATTTTTCATCCTCACCGATGAAAACGAAGATGGTCAATTAACCCTTTCCATTCGCCGTATTGAATATATGCGGGCTTGGGAGCGCGTGCGACAGCTGCAAGCAGAAGATGCCACTGTCCGTTCTGGCGTATTTGCAACCAATCGCGGTGGAGCATTGGTACGGATTGAGGGATTACGTGGCTTTATCCCCGGCTCCCATATAAGTACCCGCAAACCTAAAGAAGAATTGGTAGGCGAAGATTTACCATTGAAATTCCTAGAGGTGGATGAAGAACGTAACCGCTTAGTTCTATCTCACCGTCGGGCGCTGGTTGAACGTAAGATGAACCGCCTAGAAGTCGGCGAAGTAGTAATTGGTACAGTTCGTGGCATCAAACCCTACGGTGCTTTCATCGACATTGGCGGCGTCAGTGGTCTACTGCACATTTCTGAGATTTCCCACGAACATATTGATACACCTCATAGCGTGTTTAATGTCAATGATGAAGTAAAAGTTATGATCATTGACTTGGATGCAGAAAGGGGTCGCATTTCCCTATCTACCAAGCAGCTAGAACCCGAACCCGGCGACATGATTAAAAACCGGGATTTGGTCTACGATAAAGCAGAAGAAATGGCTGCTAAGTATCGTGAACAGCTGTTAGCCAAGCAACAAGGTGCTACTGCTACTCCTGCTGCTGAAGTTGTAGCAGAAGAAGATATTCCACCAGCAGCAGAACTTGACGAAGATATTCCACCAGCAGCAGAACTTGACGAAGTAATTCCACCAGCAGCAGAACTTGATGAAGAAATTTCAGTAGTTGCGGAAACTGAAGAAGAAATTCCAGCAGCCACGGAAACTGAAGAAGAAATTCCAGGAGCCACGGAAACTGAAGAGGGAATTCCAGCAGCTATTGAAGAATAATACATTTATAATTTTACTTATTTGTAAGTAAGAGTATTAAATAATTGTATAAAGAGGGGAAAACCCTCTTTTTTTATGTTGAGAATTGGGAGCAATTAGGAGTTAATCATAAAAATTCATAACTCTTCACTTTTAATTAAATAAATGGAATGAAATATTATGGCAACTATTAAATGTAGAAACATCACTTTTGATAATATCCAGGCAATTTTGTTTGACAAAAACGGTACTCTAGAAGATTCAGAAACGTATTTGCGATCGCTAGCACAAAGAGCAACCAGGTTGATAGACGCTCAAGTTCCCGGTATTGGGGAACCGCTATTAATGGCATTTGGCATTAATGGGAATATTCTAGACCCGGCGGGTTTGATATCAGTAGCAAGTCGCCGTGAAACAGAAGTTGCGGCTGCCGCATATATTGCCGAAACAGGTAGAGGATGGTTTGAATCCTTAAAAATAGCCCGTCAAGCTTTGGATGAAGCGGAAAAATACATTGAAAAAACTCCTTCACCCCTGTTTATGGGTAGCTTAGACTTGTTGAAATACCTACGGAAAGGGGGTTTGAAACTTGGTATTCTCTCCGCAGCAACAAGTGATGAAGTACATAACTTTGTAGAAAATCACCAATTAAATAATTATATCGAATTGGAAATGGGAGTAGATGAGGGGCCGAGTAAACCAGATCCAGTGCTATTTTTGCAAGCTTGCCAAGCTTTGGGAGTGCAACCAGACGCTACATTGATGGTGGGTGATTCCGTCGGTGATATGCAAATGGCGCGTGATGCTAAAGCCGCAGGTTGTATTGGTATCACTTGGGTGGGTAAGTCGGATAACGTCCGAGGTGCAGATGTGGTGATTAATCAACTTGATGAAATCCAGATTTTAAAAGATTAGTTTACCTTTAACGACGCCAAATAGCTGTTGAAAGGATCTTAGGTAATAGGGATATCTGGCGACAAGCACTGATGCTCGTAAGCCTTGCGTTAGTTACGTAAAGGCGTCTACTTCCCTACCGAGTTCGGCTGACGCCATGTGAGAGCAGTTGCTACAACGGGGGCAACCCGTGGAACCCATTACCTCCTCTACTTGGGGCCTCCCTAAGTACAGCAAGTAGCTACTCAGATAACCCCTATCAAGAGCGCTGTCTCACGGCTACATACCTAAGTACTTTCCCGTAATAGTTTGTTAAAATTTACTTTATCTATTCCTTTAGATAGATATAAAATGTTTCTCAGAGGACTTATTATTTTATTGAGGGTTGTTAAAGAGCAATTCTTAATGGAAAAATTCAGAAGTTAGAATTCAGGAGTCAAAATCAATTAGTGGGGAATTAAGACCCGTCTATTTGTGATTGACCATTAAATCTTCTCCTTTGGAGACAGTACGCGAGCAATTTAGTCGTCGCCTTAAACCATTTATTCATCCGCTCGTAGGGTAGCTACTCCAGTTCTACAGAATTAAATTCTAAATTGGCAATCTTAACTCCTGAATTCTTGTCTGATAAGTGAAATACGGTGATAAGTAATTAATTTCCAAGCTAGAAATTGATTGTTTTATGATGTTTCTGTCTGCCTGAACAGAGCGTATTGAACACATTTAATAATTGCTAAAAGTCCCTAAACCCCAAACAGGGTGGTAGGTAAAATTCCTTTGCGTAGAAGTATCTTAGGAATTTTAAATTGCACGTTCATTGTCTAGAAATTAAACGTTTTTGCGGAGTCGAAAAATATGAAAGTTTTAACTGGTCTGATTTCCAGCTTGACGCTACTGAGTTTAAATTTTGGCGCTTTATCTCAGGTGCAGGCTCAAACACCACAAGGATTTACTTTTCAGAGAGTTCCAGTAACTCTTTTCGGACCTGGTTGCCCAGACGGAACAGCAGTGGGAATTTTGAATGGAGATACTCTTTCAGTAACATTTTCTGAGTTTGAAGCTAAAGCTTTGTCTCCTAGGGTTGTATCAACATCCTGTAATCTGCGAATTGGTCTTAATGTACCTTCTGGATTGAATGTTCAGCCGATTAACGTCCAGTATCTTGGCTTTGCAGATGTGCCTAGCGGAGGCAGTGCTGCCCTGAACGTTAGAATACTATTTGAAGGTCAAATAGTTCCAACTAACAATAATCCAAACGCAACGTTTAACGCTGGCTTCTCAGATGTCTGGAGCAAAAATATAGGTATTACATTAGGTACAATAAATGCATGTAGGAGGCCAGTGAATTCGATTTTTGGTATCAATACAAATCTGACGGCAAGAGCTAGAAATGTAGCTGCAAATCAAGAAACCCAAATCCGAGTTGATACAATTGACACAACAATCGGCCCTGTATTATTCCAAATCAAGTTTGCTTTTAATCCTTGCTAAGTTTTTAAATGCATAATCTGCATTTAATTTTTCACAAAAGCTGATGCCTCTAAGAGGATGTTTTAAAAGTCACAGAAGATATATTTTTACAATTCTGGCTCACGTCAAGTGCGACGAAAAAAATACGATTTCAGCCATATACTGAGATTGAGATGCTTCACCGTGCTTTATCAGGAGAGGAAAATACCCTTTTAAAACATCCTCTAAAATTGCTTTACCAAACTTATCCAAAGATTTCTTACAATCTCTCTGAAGAAATCTTTGGGTCTCTGTTTGGAAAAATAATATTGGCAATAAAATGGCAATTCTTAACTTAAATGGATGAAATACGTTGACCTAAAGAATTTCAAAGCCAGAAATTGATTGTTTTATCTTATTTCTGTTTGCTTTAGCCAGAGCGTATTACAGACAATTAAGAACTGCTATAAGTCCCCAAACACCAAAGAGGCTGGTGGTTAAAATTCTTTTTTGTAGAAGGAAGAGTCTTAGGGAATTTATTAAGTCAATACGGTTCAGTTAAGGCTTGATCCTCCCTAACCCTACTTAAAAAGGAGGGAACTAAGCCCCCTTTTTAAGGCAGGGCTGATTCATTCCCCAAAGAGCTTTAAAAATCAAGGGTTCTAGCGATTAAAAATTAGTTATTTTGTTACCGACGTGCCGATGAAACCAACTATTTTACTGATATTTCAGTGCTTAAATGTTCATCTCTTCGTCACGCTTACTTACAATTTTCTTGCTAACCATCTTGACAAATCCTGTTTGAAATGGAATGAATCAGCCCTGCCCTTTTTAAGGGGGTTGGAGGGATCTTCCGAGATAAAACATCACTAACTGAACTGTATTGATTTATAAGTTGCAGCTAATTTGTTTGTACAGGAAATTAAATGTTTTCGCGGAGTCTAACAACTAACAATATGAAAATTTTAACTGGCATTATTTCCAGCTTGACCCTACTGAGTTTAAATGTTGTGGGTTTATCTCAGGTACAGGCTCAAACACAAGGATTTGAGTTTCAAAATGTTCCAGTAAGTTTTTCGGGAACTGGTTGCCCACCGGGAAAAATAGAGGGAGTTTTAAACGGAGATACTCTTTCAATAACATTTTCTGCGTTTGAAGCTAAAGCTTCACGTCCTAATGTTGTATCAAAATCCTGCAATCTGCGGATCGGTCTGAATGTACCTTCTGGATTTAACGTTCAGCCGATTAACGTCCTATATAATGGCTTTGCAGATGTGCCTACAGGAGGTAGTGCTGACCTAAACGTGAAACTACTCTTTCAAGGTAGAGAAGTTCCAACTACCGATAATCCAAACCAAAAGTTTAACGCTGGCTTCTCAGATGTTTGGAGCAAAGATGTAGGTATTGTATTAAACACAATAAATGCATGTAGTAGACCAGTGAGTTCGGTTTTTGGTATCAATTCAACTCTGACGGCAAGAGGTACAAATATACCTCCAGGCCAAGAAACCCAAATCCGAATTGATACAATCGACACAACGATCGGTGAGGTATTGTTCCAAGTCAAGTTTGATTTTAATCCTTGTTAGGTTTTAAATGCATAGTTAGTTTTGCATTTAATTTTTCCTAAAAGCTACTTCTTATAAAACTCTTTTACCAAGTATATCGAAAGATTTCTTCAATCGCTCTCAACAAATCTTTGAATCTCTGTCTTGATAAATACTTAAGTCAAGTCAAAGTAGCTGAAAATGTAACGAAATCACAGTTTGCAAAACGTCAGTCTTTGCATACATAAAATATACTCTTCTGTAATTTTGAATTTTCTCAAGGCTTATTATGAGGGCGATTCTGAATTGAAGCAGAATTCAGAAGTAAGAATTCAGGAGTCAGAAAGAATGAATTAGTGGGGGATTGAGTCCCGCTATTTTATTGTTGACCACTAAATCGAACGCGAGTGCGTCTCCAAAAGAGAAGATTTAATGGGGTCTTAAATCCATTTTTTCATCACCTGTAGACTCGCTACGGCTGCCCTATCCCCCAGTTGTATAGAATTCAATTTTGAATTATAAATCCTGACTCCTGAATTATTTTCTGATAAGTGAAATACGTTGATAAATAATTTCTGAGTCAGAAATTGATTATTTTATCTTATTTCTGTCTCTTTTAAGCAGAGCGTATTGCAGACAATTAAGAACTGCTATAAATGCTCAAACCTGGAAAAGGCTACTAGGTAAAATTTGTTTTTGTAGAAGTATTTTAGGAATTTCACATCGGGGCTAATATCCACAGGAAATTACACATTTTTGCGGAGTTATTAGATGAAAATTTTAACTGGTCTAATTTCCAGTTTGACGCTACTGAGTTTAAATTGCGTGGGCTTATCTCAGGTACAGGCTCAAACACCAACAGGATTTAAGTTTCAAAAAGTTGCTGGAACTTTTTTCGGAAATGGTTGCCCAAACGGAACAGCACAGCTAGTTTTGAATGGAGATACTGCTTCAGTAACATTTTCTCAGTTTGAAGCTTTAGCTTCACCTCCTAAAGTTGTATCAGCATCCTGCAATCTGCGATTCGGTCTTGATATACCTTCTGGATTTAACGTTCAGCCGATTAGCGTGAGATATCTTGGCTTTGCAGATGTGCCTACAGGAGGTAGTGCTGATTTGAGGGTTGAAATATCATTTCAAGGTGCAAGTGTTACAACTATCAATGATCCAAACCGAACTTTTCCGGCTGGCTTTTCAGATACTTGGAACAAAAATATAGATATTGTAGCAAACACAATAAATGCATGTAGTAGACCAGTCAGTTCGGTTTTTGGTATCAATTCAACTCTGACTGCAAGAGCTAGAGGTATACCTGCAAATCAAGAAACCCAAATCCGAATTAATACAATTGACACAACAATCAAGGATGTATTGTTTCAAATAAAGTTTGCTTTTAAGGGTTGTTAGCTTTTTTAAATGTATAGTCAGTTTTGCATTTAATTTTTTACAAAACCTGCTGTTTGTAAAGCTGCTTTACCAACTTATCTAAATATTTCTTCCAATTTCTTTGAAGAAATCTTTGGCTCTCTGTCTTGATAAATAGTTAGGTCAAGGCAAAGTAGCTGATAAATCTGACGAAATCACAATTTGCAAAAAATATGTCTTTGGATACGTAAGATATATTTGTCTAGAAGTTTTTTAGAAGTTTGACATTGCATCTAATATTCACAGGAGATTACACATTTTTGGGGAGTTATTAGATGAAAAATTTACCTATTTTGATTTCCAGTTTGACATTACTGAGTTTAAATGCTGTGGGTTTATCTCAGGTACAGGCTCAAACATCAGGGTTTACAACTCTAAATATTCCAATAAGTTTTTCGGGAAGTGGTTGCCCACCGCAGGCTACACTAGGCCCACCGCAGGGCACATTACAGGCAGTTATCAATGGAGATACCCTTTCAATTACATCTTCTTCTGCGCTTGAAGCTAAAGCTTCACGTCCTAATGTTGTATCAAAATCCTGCAATTTCCGCATCGGTCTGAATGTACCTTCTGGATTTAACGTTCAGCCGATTAGCGTCAACTATCTTGGGTTTGCAGATGTGCCTAAAGGAGGTAGTGCTGACCTTGACGTGAAAATACTCTTTAAAGGTAGAGAAGTTGCGACTACTAATAATCCAAACCAAACGTTTCGGGCTGGCTTCTCAGATGTTTGGAGCAAAGATGTAGGTCTTGTATTAAACCCAATAAATGCATGTAGGAACCCAGTGAGTTCGGTTTTTGGTATCAATTCAACTCTGACGGCAAACGCTAGAAATATACCTAAAGGTCAAGAAACCCAAATCCGAATCGATACAATCGACACAACAATCGGGCCTGTATTGTTCCAAATCAAGTTTGCTTTTAATCCTTGTTAGGTTTTTTAAATGCATAGTTAGTTTTGCATTTAATTTTTCACAAAATCTGCTCCCTGAAAAGCTGCTTTACCGACTTTTTGAAAGATTTCTTCCAATTGCTCTGAAGAAATCTTTGACTTTCTGTCTTGATAAATAGTTAGATCGAGTCAAAGTAGCTGATAAATTTAACGAAATCACAAGTTGCAAAAAATATGTCTTTGGATAGGTAAAATATATTTTTCTTTGATAGTTTGATGGTATAATATTTTTAAAACTTCTTTTTGTGAGGGCAATTCTTAATTAAAGAAGAATTCAGAAGTAAGAATTCAGGAGTCAGAATCAATGTAGTGGGGAGTTCAGTTCCGCCATTTTATTGTTGAACACTAAATCGAACGCAAGTGCGTCTCCAAAGAAGAAGATTTAGTTAGGTTCTTAAACTTACTTATTCATTCACTTGTAGACTCGCTACCTCTGCATTATCTGATTTTTAGTGCAGAATTCAATTCTGAATTCTAAGTCCTGACTCCTGAATTATTTTCTGATAAGTGAAATACACTGGTAAACAATTTCCAAGGTCAAAAATTGATTGTTTTATCATGTTTTTGTCTTTTTTAACCAAAGCGTATTTCATACATTTTAATGATTGGTAGAAATGCCCAAAACTCAAAGAGTTTGGCAAATAAACTTTTTGTGTCTAGAAGTATAGTAGGAGATGCTTTTAATCCTTGTTAGGTTTTTTTAATGCATAGTTAGTTTTGCATTTAATTTTTCCCAAAACCTGATCTTTGTAAAGCTGTACCAACTTATCAAAAGATTTCTTCCAATCGCTCTGAATAAATCTTTGACTCTGTGTCTTGAGACATAGTTATTGACAACAAACCTGAGAAGCTCTCCTTATTTGAGATGAAAGATATGAAAGTTTTAACTGCTCTTATTTCCAGTTTGACGCTACTGAGTTTAAATGTTGTGGGTTTATCTGAGGCACAGGCTCAAACACCAGCATTTCAGTTTGAAAGTGTTCCAGTAACTGTTTTCGGAAATGGCTGCCCCTCGGGAAATGCCCTAGTAAGTTTGGTAGGAAATACTCTGTCTGTAACTTTCCCTCGATTTCAGGCTACAGCTGTATCTCCTAGAGTTGTATCACAATCTTGCAATCTCAGAATTGGGCTTAATATACCTAGAGGTTACAAAGTTCAGCCCATTAACCTGAGGTATTCTGGTTTTACAAATGTGCCTCAGGGGGGTACTGCTGCTCTAAGGGTTAGACCAGTGTTTCAAGGGAAAGTAATTCCATCTAGTACTGATCTAAACGCAAACTTCCCGTCTGGCTCTTCAGGTGGATGGCTAAAAGATGTAGCTATTACAGGAGATACAGTAGACGCGTGTGCTAACCGAGTGAATTCGGTTTTCGGCATCAACACAACTTTGATAGCGCGTGCTACAAATGTAGCTGCGGGGCAGCGAACTCAAATTGGATTCAATGGAATTTATAGAATTAGGTTTAATTTGACTCCTTGCTAGTAGGAGCAGATATAGCGGTGCCATGTAGAAAGTCGAATGTTAGAGGATTAAATTAGTCCTCACAAAAAATCCGTGAAAAGCCAGCGCACCAGCCTCAGTATGATACTAGGCTGGTGCTTTTGTATATCTTTGTGCAATCTATCTCTGATTGCACTGGCTACTGTGGATTTGGCAAATATTCTGGCAACGTTTTTCTACTGCGGTCTAAAGCAGCAAGCATAAATACTTCCACACTGCCAACTAAATTGAATAAGACAGAGGGAAGGACTTTGCATCCTTTGGCTTCACATACACTCGCTGTTTGGGTTCTAACTCTAATTGGTTGAAGCGATCGCGTGTTAAATGCGCCATCACCACTTGCCCATCATCAAAAGTTAATTCTACCTGAATTTCCCAACCCAAATGTATCAAACGGCTCACTGTCGCAGCCGTAGTAGAACCGTTAGCAACCTTTTCCAAAATCACATCTTGCGGACGCAAAAACACTTGTGGGTGTGGTGCATCAAATCCGCTACTTTCAAAAATCTTGGAGTTACTGGGCAACACATTCACCGGGCCTATGAAGCTCATTACAAATGCGGTGGCAGGATTATCGTAAATTTCAGATGGTGTCCCCACCTGTTCCACACGCCCTTTATTCATCACTACAACTTCATCGGAGACTTCCATTGCTTCTTCTTGGTCGTGGGTGACGAAAACTGTAGTAACATGAACCTCATCATGGAGGCGGCGTAACCATGCCCGTAAGTCTTTGCGGACTTTAGCATCAAGTGCGCCAAAGGGTTCATCTAGCAGTAATACTTCAGGTTCTACTGCCAGTGCCCTTGCCAATGCTACCCGTTGTCTTTGACCACCAGAAAGTTGTGATGGATAGCGATCGCCTAGTCCAGTCAATTGCACCAATTCCAGTAACTGTTCTACCCGCCCCTTAATTTTCTTTGGCTGTGCCTTACGAATTTCTAAGCCAAAGGCAATATTCTGTCTGACAGTTAGATGCTTAAATAGGGCATAGTGCTGAAACACAAAGCCAATATTGCGCTGTTGCACACTTTGATATGTAGCGTCCTTACCGGTAAGCAGGATTTTGCCGCTATCTGGCATTTCTAAACCTGAAATTAACCGTAATAGCGTAGATTTACCTGATCCCGATGGGCCGAGCAACGCAACTAGCGAACCACTCTTAATTTCCAGGCTGACCTGATCAACTGCCTTGAAACTCCCGAATTGTTTGGAGACATTCTCAACTACTATGCCCACTGCTGCTGTACCTCTGCAACTAAATCTACAGATCCTTGGTAGGATTACTGTGTCTTACATATACCATACATCGTTATTTTTGAATAAACAAGATTTAGCTACCGCAACTGCCGCAATCGAGAAAGGTACAATCAGCACCACTGCAATCTACAGAACTACAATCAGCAGCACCACAATCCGGGGAACCGCAATCAGGAGTTATGCTAATGATCTTGGCACAATTGCAGCCCAAATCGGCACAACCTAAACAGTCATACCAATTCACAATTCGCAATATTTTGGCTACGCTCAGTACAAGTCCACAATCCCCAATTCGTATCGAAACATTAAGGAATATTGCATTTGTGCATAAACCTGAAGGAAAAGCGCCAAATCACTAGAAAGACCGTGGTAGTATGCTCTCGGTAAATGTGAAGATTGGGAGAAAGACCTTTGACACTACGGGTTGCTGTTATTGGGTCAGGCCCTGCTGGTTCATCTGCCGCAGAAACACTGGCAGCCTCTGGGATTGAAACCTACCTGTTTGAGCGGAAGCTAGACAATGCGAAGCCTTGTGGGGGTGCAATTCCTCTATGTATGGTGAGTGAATTTGACTTACCACCAGAGATTATCGATCGCCGGGTACGGAAGATGAAAATGATTTCGCCTTCCAATCGGGAGGTTGATATCAATCTGATAAATGAAGATGAATATATAGGAATGTGCCGCCGGGAAGTGCTGGATGGCTTTTTGCGCGATCGCGCGGCAAAACTCGGCGCAAATTTAATTAATGCCACTGTTCATAAACTTGATATACCAGGAAACAATACTGATCCCTATACCATTCATTACATTGACCATACAGATGGGATATCACAGGGTATTGCCAAAACTCTGAAGGTGGATTTAATTATTGGGGCGGATGGGGCTAATTCTCGCGTTGCTAAAGAAATGGACGCTGGGGATTACAATTATGCGATCGCTTTCCAAGAGCGAATTCGCTTACCCGAAGACAAAATGGCCTACTACAACGACCTCGCCGAAATGTATGTCGGTGATGACGTTTCTACCGATTTTTACGCTTGGGTTTTCCCCAAACATGACCACGTAGCGGTTGGTACTGGCACAATGCATGTCAATAAAGCCAGCATCAAACAGTTACAAGCTGGTATCCGCGCCCGTGCTTCCGAGAAATTGGCAGGCGGTAAAATCATCAAAGTAGAAGCCCACCCCATTCCCGAACATCCCCGTCCCCGTCGTGTTGTCGGTCGCATCGCTTTAGTGGGAGATGCTGCTGGTTACGTTACCAAGTCTTCTGGCGAAGGTATTTATTTTGCGGCTAAATCTGGGCGGATGTGTGCCGAAACCATTGTAGAAGCATCTAATAGTGGTAGCCGTATTCCTACAGAACGCGACCTTAAGGTTTACCTGAAGCGTTGGGATAAAAGATACGGACTCACTTACAAGGTGCTGGACATTCTGCAAACCGTGTTCTATCGTTCCAACGCCACCCGCGAAGCGTTTGTGGAAATGTGTGATGACCTTGATGTACAACGGCTAACATTCGATAGCTATCTGTATAAGACGGTTGTCCCAGCTAATCCCATCACCCAACTGAAAATTACTGCCAAAACCATTGGTAGTCTAATTCGGGGTAATGCCCTTGCACCTTAACTGAGTGCAAAGGATTGGGAATTCCAACAAATAAATTACCTAATTTTGTGGGGTGGACATCCTGCACGCTCATCAATCAGAGCTGGCAAGAGGTTCACCCCACAACATATATTTATGTCATAGCTTTTTGTCATAGCTTTTTTATTTGGAAATCGATGCTTCTACAAATTGTGTGTACACGCAATTGAAAACTGCTAAATTTAGCCTTTCTCAGGTGCATCGAACATTTTTGATTTAGTGCAATTTCTGATAAAACAGATGTTGAACTGAATCTGCTGGGGCAAAATAGAAAACATGACGATTGAATCCAATTCCTCTAATTTACCAACCCCAGAACCAATCCCAGAAAACGACTTGCAACCAGATGACTTTGACGGGAGTGCAAGTGAGAAGAACCTAAGCTCAGAAGCACTAGCAACACAACAAGCCCTAGCGGCGATCGCATCTTTGCAATCTCCGCAACATACAACTGCTCTCAAACTTGCCCGTTCTGACTTCAAGCAACCCACTACCAACCAATTCATAGTTAAGCCGAGGGCATTGCTGCTCATCCTCCTAGCGATCGCCATCACCTTTATTGGAGTTATCCTCAATAACTGGATCGTCGGCATTATCGGAACGCTGATAACTTTGCTGTTATCCCTAGCGATATTATTGCCTTGGTTGCAAAAAGCCTTAAATGAGTGGTTTTCAGCCCAAGAACGCACCCTGTTTGTTGCCATTTTGGGACTAATAGTAGCCATCATCGGCTTGATCAAGTTTACAGGTGTGGGCGATCGCTTGCTAGTTTGGGGACGCCAGATTAACTGGGACATTGCTGGAACCTTAGCAGAATGGTTTGGCGCTTTGGGGCAAATTCTGATTGCCGTCATCGCCGTTTACGTGGCGTGGCGACAATATGTTATTTCCAAAGACTTGACAATTCAGCAAAACCTGCTAACAGTTCAGCAAAACATCATTACCCAGCAACAGACAATTGATTCCTATTTCCAAGGCGTTTCAGACTTAGTATTAGATCAAGAAGGATTATTAGAAGATTGGCCCCAAGAAAGAGCGATCGCCGAAGGACGCACTGCGGCTATTTTGAGTAGTGTAGATGGCAGTGGTAAAGCGAAAATTCTCCGCTTTCTCTCACGTTCCAAGTTGCTCTCACCCCTAAAACGCGATCGGCTATTAGGTCGAGCCATTCTCGACGGGAGTGGCGGATATGCAGAAGATCGCCTGGAAGGTGTGCGTGTCATCGATTTAGGCGTAACGCTAGCCGCAGCAGACCTTTCTGCTACTGATTTACGTTGGACTGATCTGAGCGAAGCTAATCTTGTCCGCGCTAACCTGAGCGATTGTGATTTAGTAAAAGCCAACCTCTCCCGCACAATTTTATATAGTGCTAATCTCAGTGGTGCCGACATTAACGGGATTCGCCTATTCTACGGTGTAGTGGATAAAGCATCACCCCGCAGTCGCACTCAACCACCAAATTATCAAACCGGCGAACACACTGGCGCTGTGGTGGAAAATGCCGATTTCAGCAATGTGCAGCGCATGTCTGAGTCTACACGTAACTACTGTTGCACTTGGGGTGGTGAAAAAACTAGAGGTACTATTCCTGGTGGTTGTGAAGGTATTCCCAATAAGTTGGGAAGATAATTATAAAACTAGATAAAAAATTAGTTAGCCGCATTAAAAATCTGCTGTGCAGTTAAATTTAATTGGGGAAAGGTAGGTGATGAAATCGCGGTGTTACCTTGAAACGCTGTCATTTGATATTCACCATCAACTAATTCGCACACAAAAATAGTGGGTTGTTTGGGATTGCCGATGAACTTTCTTGCACCCAATGCAGCATAATCAGTAATCCAATATTCGGGAATTCCCATTTCTTCATAATCTCTAAGTTTATTGTAGTAATCATCTCGCCAGTTTGTTGAAACAACTTCGATGACTATTGGAACCGATGCTGCTTGGCTTACTGTTGACTGTTTTTGAAAAAGCGGTTCATTGTCGAGATTATCAAGATTTAGCAGCAACACATCAGGCGAATAAGCAGATTCGGCAGAAGGAGTTTGGATCAATGCAGTTTTGGGAATTCCGTAGGGTAAATTGAGACGATCAAACTCCACAGTTAATTTCCGCGACAAAAATGCAATAACTTTTTCATGCGAACCAGTTGGGGGTGGCATTTCAACAATTACTCCTTTGTGCAACTCATAGCGTTTTCCATCGTTGGGATACCATTCGATAAATTCATTAAAGGTTAGTAATTTTGGCAACGCTTGGGTCATAATCTTACCTCCATATATGTTTTACTTTATCATGCAATAAATGTTGATTAGGATTCAATACCTTTGCCAAAATAAGAGCCTAGAAAAATTTTGGCAAAACTGGCAAAATTACCCATACATAAGCGTTTCGCTTAAAAGGTAGCTTGTCATCTCAAACCCTTATACTGCGGTCAATACGTTAAAAAAAACCTTGTGGGAAACCTTAAAGGAATTTTTAGAACTTATTGTTTTTGCCAAACCTCAGAGAATAGCGAGTTAATAGTGAAAGCGTCATCAACTCACCCTCGTAAATTGGCGAAGGTATTGGGATTACAAATAATGTATGGCATACCGAGGAGGATAACCTTTGAGCAGTTTTATGTTCATTAAACTGCCGCCACAAGTAATCATGCCAAATACTACATCTTGTGACTGCCAAGCAGCCAGCATATATGCCAGAATTTAGTCAAGTCATGCTTGTACCGAATAAGCAACCTGTTTAGACTCAATAACTGTTACTCAGAATCTTTGATTTAAAAATAAGCAGTAAATTCATCCTTTGATGATAGTTTGTCTGGTGTTTCAATCTCGATATATTTCTCTAATTTGAGGTGATAAAGAGGTAAATAAAACTTGTTAGTCAATAGTTAGTAGCGATAAAACAATCGTGTTAACTGTATTTTCCAATAAAGGGGGTTAGTTTCGTAAATTTAGGTAGTCTGCGTCTATTTGATCCAATAAATGCTAATATCTCACGACAAAAATCAAGGTATCATTTTAAATTAATGAAAAAGATAATTTTTTTAATCTTAAATTACGCTAACTCCTACAAAGAAATTAACTATACTAATAATTTCCAATAGTTCTGGAAAATACAATGTATTTGCTGATTAATTTCTACTCTTTTTGGATATATTTTCAAAAATTGAATGACATTAAACAAAATCTAAAAATTATCTATCTCAGGATATAGTTTAGATTTAGATTATTATCTATCTAAAAGTATAAGAGCAGAAATTGTAACGAAAATTTTTGTTTCTCTACCCAGAGTTGTGAGCGCGATCGCTCAAAAGAAAGATGAAATCTCCTTAACCCCTATGTCAAAGTTATATAAAGTAATAATTATGAACCCTTTGCCGAGGAGAACACGGATGGTAACTACTTTAGATGATACGAAACGCAATGCTATTGCTATAAAATTGGCAAGTATAAAAGCACTTCAACAGTTGCTTATTGAAAATGAGCAATCGCTTTTGACGCAAGGGCTTGATGCTGAGATTAGCGATCGCATCCGCGATTTCCTCAAGGATGACGAAAAAAATCTTGGCATTATAGAAACTGTAATTGGTCAGTATGGGATTCAGGCTGAACCCAAAAAAAATGTTACAGAATTCATTGAAAAAGCTCGTGAATTGTTCAAAGGTTCTGAGTTAAGCCTGTATGAAAAAGTATCTCAGCATGAATTGCTGAAACACCAAGTAGTAATGAGTGGCTTGATTGTTCATAAGGCGGCTCAAAAAGTTGGTGCTGATGTTTTATTAGCGATCGGGCCCTTGAATACTGTTAATTTTGAGAACCGCGCTCACCAAGAACAACTCAAAGGTATTCTGGAAATTCTGGGTGTTCGCGAATTAACTGGACAAGATGCAGATCAAGGAATTTGGGCGCGTGTTCAAGACGCTATGGCTGCGGTAAGTGGTGTAGTAGGTAGTGCTGTTACCCAAACCACTGATAAAAGCGATCTGAACATCCAAGATGTTATCCGTCTGGATCACAACAAGGTAAATACCCTATTTACCGAACTCCTGCAAAGCGACAATCCCCAGAAGATCCAAGAATACTTTGGTCAAATTTACAAGGATCTAACTGCTCACGCTGAAGCTGAAGAGGAAGTAGTCTACCCAAGAGTACGTCCTTTCTATGGTCAAGATAACACCCAAGAATTGTTTGACGAGCAAGCTGAGATGAAGCGGGTGTTAGATCAAATTAAAGCTATCAGCCCTTCTTCACCTGAATTCAAAGATCAAATTAGAAAGCTTATGGAAGCTGTTGGCGACCATATTCGTCAAGAAGAAGGCACAATGTTTGCTGCTATTCGTAACAATTTGAGCAGCGATCAAAGTGAGCAACTGGCTAGTGAATTTAAAGCCGCTAAGACCAGAATTCAAGAGAAATTAGGCGTTGTTAGCGAATCCAATGTATAGAATGCTTTGGAGCTTTCTATATCCCCTAAAAAAGGTTAGTTAAACAAAAACTCCCAGTGCTGATGTGCTGGGAGTTTTTGTTTAAAAATTTTGCTGACAGTTTTGCTGACAGTATTTATAAGCGGTGTATGCCATAGTTACAACGCCAGTGATAATGGCAGATTCATCAACTTCAAACTGGGGATGGTGTAAGGGGTGGTTAATAATTCTTTCTTTATAGCCGACACCTAAGCGAAACATGGAACCAGGGACGTGTTCCAAATACATAGAAAAATCTTCAGCACCAAGGGAAGGTTCAGGTAAGACTTGGACGCGATCGCTACTCCAAGCTTCTTCTGCGGCTGATTGTAACAATTGCGTTAGGGTATAATCATTTTGGACACTGGGTACACCCTGGCGATAATTGACTTGATATTTTGCCCCATAGGTATGGCAAACATTAGATACAATATTTTCAATCCAGTTCGGCAGCTGGGCACGAGTTTCGGGATGGAGCGATCGCACGGTTCCCAATAACTGCACTTTATCAGCAATTATATTCGGCGCTCTGCCACCATTAATCTTACCTATGCTCAATACTACAGGACGCAAGGGATTCTGCGTCCGGCTGATGGCTTGTTGCATTGCAGTAATTACTTGGCAAGCAATCCAAATCGCATCAATCGCCTCATGGGGACGCGCCCCGTGCCCAGATTCTCCCATAATCAGAATCTCTAAATCATCAGCTGCGGCTGTTAATGCCCCGTAACGCACGCCAATAGATCCTGCGGGTATAGAAGGGAAAACATGAACCCCTAATACAGCTGAGACATTTTCCATCGCCCCATCTTTCACCATCCAGCTTGCCCCTTGAGCAATTTCCTCAGCTGGCTGAAATAAAAATCGCACTTTCCCACCCAACTCTTCAGCGATTTGGGACAATATCATTGCCGTTCCTAAACCTACGGTGGTAT
The DNA here is from genome assembly GCF_035638895.1 of Nostoc sp. Taxonomy (GTDB): domain Bacteria; phylum Cyanobacteriota; class Cyanobacteriia; order Cyanobacteriales; family Nostocaceae; genus Nostoc. Next base: position 24,151 of record NZ_DASQZC010000460.1, read on the forward strand.
GGACATCGTGACCGCAGGCGTGCATAATACCATCTGCACGAGAGGCATATTCTAAATTAGTGCCCTCTTGAATTGGCAAGGCATCCATATCGGTGCGAATTGCCAATAAATGGTCATTTTCGCTAGTGCCTTGCAGTTCTCCAATAACCCCCGTTTTGCCAACTCCTTCTTGTACGTGCAGACCACTGGAAGATAAAACACCAGCCACAAAAGCTGCTGTTTGGTACTCGTGGCCGCTGAGTTCTGGGTGAGAGTGGATGTGGCGGCGAATTTCAATTAAGCGAGGCGCTAGTTTTGCTGCTAAGTCTTTAATACGGGTAAGCATCAATTTAATTAATCTATAGGCTTTTTTTCCATGATAAAGAACTGTTAACAAACAAAATGCTTTTGCTATACAAGGATGAGTCAAGAAAAAAGCCGAGGGATAGGGAAGGATAATGCAGATAAGCGAGAAATAATCAATGCCTCACTCCTTACTCCCCATTCCCTACTCCCAGTTTATTTTGAATAACAGGTTGTGCCTCGAGTATTTTCGGGTTTAAACTCGTTACATTCTCTAGGATTCTGACGCTCTAACGACCAGCCATAAGGTTTGTCGGATGTAACAACACCATTAGCCATAGTTGTTAGTCGGAAGTTAGCCCCCCGAAAATTGGTAAACTGCAATTTGGCGTCTTTTAAGTTTGCTGCTTCCAAATTGGCGCTTATGAAACCGGCATTAGACAGATCGGCATATTCCAGAGATGCTGATTTTAAATTTGCACCTGTTAACGAAGCACCACTGAGATTGACCGAATTCAAAAGCGCACCTTCTAAATTTGCACCAGTAAGATCGGCATTCGTAAGATTAGCTTGAGATAATGTAGCACCACTCAAGTCAGCCCCTCGCAAATTTGCTCCAGTTAGATTCAGTTTAGTTAGGTCAGCACCACTCAAATTACATCTAGGACAGGTACTTGTTGCCTTCAGCTGATCCAAATCTAGCTGATTTAATGCAAGGGCTTGCTCTGCAAACCCAAAACAAGCTAACAGGGCAACGGTAGCAACAATCTTGAGTTTCATATTTTTTAGAGATATCTACAAAAATGACAAGTAACGCATATTGCGTATTGCCATAGTTACATATCTTTTTACAGATATCCACAAAATGACAAGTGACGCATATTGCGTACTGTCATACTTACATATATATACTGCCTCCCCAAGGAAGAATAGGGATGAAGCATTGATTAAGAAGGTGTAAAAATACTATAAATTCTGATGATAAGACTACTCAAACTAAAATATTGGCTATAGAATCAAGTTCGTAAGGAACTATACCGAATCTCTTATAGACTACCATATATGTGATCCCCCTAGCTCGATGAAAAACACGACTAGGGGGATCTTGTTTTTAGGCAGTGGATTAACAGCAAAGGCAGAGAGGAGAAAGGATTTATAACCAATACGCTTGGTGTTACTGTAAGTTGGCTCATCTTTGACAGGTGTCGGGAAATTAGACCTCTAGCGCTGGTTGGAGTGTGGCTGATAGAGAGACTCTAGCGTTCTTATAAGTTAAAGGATCGAGTTGCTCAACGTCATTTCCAGGTTTGTCAGCCAGTTTGAGCCTGATTGATGCGTTGCTGTTGACCAGAGATGGCAACTAATGTAATAACAGAGAGTAAAGAAGAGTCCATTTGAGCGGACAGTAGCTCTAATCCGCTAAAATTTATTTCTGGGTGGGCGATGATAATAATCGAAAATGCTACAAAATCTCTGTTTTTGCGGTCTTTTATATTATTGTTTCTTGTAGCTGCAAATGGCTCTTGACCAGGGCAATAAACTGTTAAATTTTCATTGCATTTACAGTTAATTGATTTATTTTTGTTTTTGTTACTCTTATACAACAAATAGTTATATTAGAAAAAGAGTATCATATTGTACAAAAAATCTTGACCTTGCATAACAGTATTAACTTGTCTGAAAAAGTTTAGACAAAATGGCAGCATTCCAGAAAATTGATTGCTATATTAGATTAAATAACTATTCTGGCAAGGATTGAAAAGCTGTGCGGGATGATTTACAGGGCTTGGAAATTAGTCAGGATGAACTGCAAAAGCTGACTAATTTACCTGTCAATGATCAACTTTTAATAATTACAAATCCTCTAAAAAAATTAGTAAAAATATACATTCAAAAAATTAAAAGTTCGGAAGGGGCAACTGTAATTTTTATTGGGTTTGCTACATTTGTTTTTACTTATATTTTATTTGATATATTTGTAAAAATATTTGTAGCATGGGTGACGATTCCATCCTGGATATTATTAATTATCTTAGGTATTTGGATTGGTGGTTTTACACAAAGTATATTATATTTAATATGGAAAAGTAAAAGTAAAATTGTCAAATATCACATGACAAATTCTTTGCGAATCCTGTTAAAGGATGTTGAAAGATATAATACTGTTATTAGAGCAATAGATATCAATGACCAAATAGAAGAAGCTGGTAATCCAGAAGTGCTTATAAAGGAAAGAGAGAGTGTTATTGAAGCGCTAAAACTCACTAAGTCAGATTTAGTTCGTGCTTTGAAGACAGAAACAATTTTGAGAGAAAATAAGAGTTTTATCCTTAGTAATACAGAACTATTCGTCAACAATTTAGCAACTTTAACAGCCATGCAAGTAAATGAACAGGCTACTGAGCATGGAAGATTACTCAATGAAGCATTACAGATTGCATTAGATGTACAACATGAAATGAAAAGATTACAGACTCAGCGCTAAGATGATTCTTAATTCATAATGACCTTTATAGACAGGGGAGGAGGGGAAAGTTCTTGCTGGCGGAAAGATATTAAATTAACCTACCACCAAGGTTTCAGAGCAAATAAATTTATTTATGCCCAAAAGTAAAAATATTTATTTCGAGATGTGTAATACGAGAAATAATACATCCTTGGTTCAGAAGCCCCAAATTTATATATGGGGATTCCCTCTGCTCGCAGCAAGAACTGCCCTTTTTCCTTTTATTGACTTCCAACCTACTCACCAGATATACTCAGTGGCTTTTTGGATAATCTTTCCCACAGTTGCGATCGCCGGTCTAACATAAAGAATATCAAGAAAGCGATCCTTTATCGGCATGGACTGGAAAGAAGTCAGAGGCAACTGGGTAATCATTCCCCGAAATCCCATAGGTATCATCCATTTTTTAGGAGGTGCATTCGTCGCCACTGCACCGCACATCACTTATCGCTGGTTACTCGAACAATTGGCAAGTAAAGGTTATGTTGTAATTGCTACGCCTTTCGTCAACACCTTGGATCATACTGCGATCGCAAAATCTGTGCTGCTAAACTTTGACCGCACCCTCGAACGTTTACAGGATTCTGGGGCATTACGCAAGCTTTACTACCCCATCTATGGCATTGGGCACAGTATGGGCTGTAAACTTCACTTGCTGATTGGTAGTCTCTTTAAAGTAGAACGCGCAGGCAATATTTTAATATCCTTCAACAACTACGCCGCTAAAGAAGCTATCCCCCTAGTAGAACAGTTCAATTCTACTTTTGCGATTGAGTTTACCCCCTCACCATTGGAAACAAACCAGCTTGTGCAAGAGCGTTATGACATTAGGCGCAATTTATTAATAAAATTTAGCAATGACACCATTGACCAATCCGCAGCTTTAACCAAAATCTTGCAAGAACGCTTTGATCAAATGGTGACAATACAAACGTTACCAGGAACTCATACAACACCTCTAGGTCAAGATATTAAATGGCAAACTGGAACATCTTTCACCCCCTTTGATGCCTTAGGGCAATGGTTCAAACAAGAAGCATACCGGGACTTAAACCAGCTAAAAAATACTATCCTCTTGTGGGTGAATCCTCTTGCACCCCCATAATCTTTTATGACTATTGAGAAGTCATGAATTCGACAGAAAATAGAAATGAGTTAGTAGTATTAATATACATATACTACTAACTCATTAGCCCATATACTATTTTTATTTTCTATTTTTAGAGCAATAGCAATAATTTATTAATTAGTGTCTACGAAAATTTTTTATGTTTCAAATATTAATAATTGATGATGATTATTCAATAAAAATACTTCTAAAAAGGATGCTGGAAAAGCAGGGTTATGAGATAGTTACTGCCAGTAGCGGTGAAGAAGGAATAGAAAAGGCACTGGCTTATCGTCCAGCACTAATTATTTGTGATTGGATCATGCCGGGGTTAACTGGTCTGGAAGTCTGCCAACACATTAAGAAAGATCCTAAATTTTCCACTACATTCTTTATTTTATTAACATCTTTAGATTCGGTTGCCGATTGCGTCAAAGGTCTAGATGCTGGCGCTGATGATTTTATTTCTAAACCTATCGAGCATAATGAATTACAAGCACGGGTAAGAGCGGGATTACGTCTGCATCAGTTGAGTAGAGATTTGCAGGCTCAAAAGTTGCTTTTAGAATCAGAAATGTCAGAAGCCGCAGAATATGTGCGATCGCTACTGCCTTTTTCCATGACTGAACCCTTCAATATAAATTTCCGATTCATTCCCTCGCGGCAACTCGGCGGTGACTGTTTCGATTACTATTGGCTCGATGATGATTGTCTGGCAATTTACTTACTTGATACTGCTGGACATGGACTCAAAGCTACTCTTCCCTCTGTTTCAGTGCTGAATCTACTGCGTTCCCGTGCGCTCAAAGGCCTAAATTATTATCAACCTAGCGATGTGTTGAAGGCTTTGAATGATACCTTTCAGATGAATTATCAAAATGACAAATACTTTACGATTTGGTATGGAGTTTACAATCGAACCAACGGCCAGTTAATTTATGCTAGTGCAGGTCATCCACCAGCAGTTTTAGTAACTGGCACGTCTCCAAGAAAATCTGAAGTCCAACTATTGAAAACCCCCGGTATGCCAGTTGGGATGTTTCCAGAAGCAAAATATGTTGATGCATTTTGCAATATTCAAAAATTCAGTACTCTTTACATTTTCAGTGATGGTGCTTATGAAATCACTAAATCAGATAGCACACTTTGGAGTTTGGATGCTTTTATTCAGCTACTAGTTAGCTTACAAAATCCGATTGATTGCCAACTCGATCAGGTGTTGAGTTATTTAATCGCTCTGAACTCCAAAGATGCTTTTGATGATGATTTATCTATCTTGCAAATTAAGTTTGATTAATTAACTCTTTGAGACTAAAATCCTGATTAAATGCGTCTTGGCTAGGAAATATTTCAAATACTTTATCCATATTAGTCAGTTCAAATAAAATCCTGACTTGCTCATTAATTGAGCATAGAACAAGCTTACTATCTGCTGCCCGTAAGGTTTTAAAAGCTAATACTAAAGCCCCCAAACCGGAACTATCCATAAATGTTACATCTTGGAAATCAACTAACACAATTTTTGTACCCAATTTTAAACTTTCAGTAATATTTTTCCGAAAATCTTGTGAAGTTGTAGCATTTAAATTCCCGGCGAGCTTAATAATTTTCACTTGTTCTATCATAATTATGTCATGCTGATTTGATGCTTTCTTTGATTTTGCTATTATATACCTATCAGAGAAAATTTAAAAATCCTTACAAGGGAAATCATAGTTTGGTGATAAATATTTACTGATAAGTGTACCAGAAGAATCAGTAAGGATAAACTATAAACATCTTTATATTATTGTTAATCAAAAACTAATTTTTATTTAACTAAATACTGCCTGATTACTAACAAATAACTAACTAAGAATAACGGATATACATCTTCTCTTTAGAGGCTAATATTGAACTACAAGTAAAAATTCCAGCTTTTCGGATAATTTGCTAAAGATTTTTGCGAAACTGAAATTTGTTTAATAAACATTATTAAAATAGCCTGTAAAGGCAGGCTTGGTTTATGTAACCCAGACTTCCAGTCTGAGGGAATTAATGTGCAGCTTTGTATGATAATAATTAGCATTTACATTTATTTATGTCCGATTACTTACATAATTGCAATAATTCCTGTCTAGATGAAGAAACTTTAGCAAAAAAACTTGGTTTTAGCAGCCATACGGTTCAAATAAGCGGTTTTGTAGCTGAGGCGGGAAGGCGGCTACCTGGCTTTAGGTACGAGGGAATTACGCCAACAAAAATAAGGCTTTAAAGCTTTGAGAGCATTCGAGGAAGGTGAAAATTTTCCTTCTAGCTCTCTCTAAGAGGACTTACTTTAGCTCGATAAAGCAGCTTCTCACCTTGAAGGTAGCCAGTGTAGCGTACCTTGACTAATTCTCCAGGTTGTGCAGTTCCCTCCATCAATTGGTGCAGTTGGGGATCATAAGGTAATTCTGCCCCTACGGGTGCGATCGCTTCCACCCCCCACGCCTCTAAAAGCTTTTCTAAAGGTTTTTGCACCAACGGTACTATTTTGACTGCTGCTAGCTGGGGATTCTCCTGCGCTTTCTGTGCTGCGGTTGGCCATTGCAATAATAAAGACTCCAGCAGTTGCAAACTCGACTGCTGGAGTTCTTGTAGTAATATCTCTCGCTGCTGTTCTATTTGTTGCTGCGATCGCTGATACTCTTTTCTTAAATTTGCAATTTCTTCTAATAATTCTTGAGTAGGTGCTGCTTTCTCTGATAAGAACTCTATGGTTGAAAAAGTTGCGATTAATTCATTCAATGAAATTTGTAGCACTGGCGACAGCTTAAGCAGTACATCTACCCGCATCTGCTCTAGCTTTCCTTGGCGTAACCGCAAAATTTGACGCTCTGAGACACCAGCATCGCGACTCAGCGCTTTGAAACTAGCAATCCCTGCCTGTTGCATTAATTCTTGCAACTTTTGGGAATTGGGCATTAGGAATTGGGAATTAGGCATTGGGAATTAGGAATTAGGTATTGGGTATTGGGTATTGGGAATTAGGAATTGAGAATTGGGCATTAGATTATTCTCCTTTGCTCTCCCTACCTCCCCTACTCCCTACTCCCTACTCCCCATTCCCCAATACTTATTCTTCCAGTAAACTTCTCAACATCCAAGCTGTTTTTTCATGTACTTGCATCCGTTGAGTTAATAAATCGGCGGTAGGTTCGTCGTTAACTTCCTCTAGCAGAGGGAAAATAGACCGCGCAGTTCGGACTACGGCTTCTTGTCCTTCCACTAGTAAACCGATCATTTCTACAGCTTTTGGAACGCCGGGAGTTTCTGGAATCGAACTCAATTTGGCATATTCGCTGTAAGTTCCTGGCGCAGGATAGCCAAGCGCTCTAATCCTCTCGGCAATTAAATCAACTGCCAAAGCTAATTCTGTATACTGGGTCTCAAACATCAAATGCAATGTTTGGAACATCGGCCCCGTTACATTCCAATGGAAGTTATGAGTTTTCAGATAAAGTGTATAAGTGTCAGCCAACACGCGAGATAAACCCTCGGCAATTTTAGCCCTACTCGCCTCGTCAATGCCTATATTTACATTTTTGACTGTTACTTTCGATGACATAATTTTCTCCTAATTAGGTTATATGTAATTGGGGATTGGGGATTGGGCATTAGTCAGGAGTTAGCAATTAGTATTCTCCCCCTGCCTCCCCTGCCTCCCCTGCTCCCCACTCCCATTCTCTACGCCAAGTGCATCTTTAAAACACTACGGGGTGCTTTACGAACTCTGGCTAGAACGGTATCTTTGCCTAAACGCTGGCAAGCCTCATACCGATGGCAACCAGAAAAGCCATAATATTGTCCATCTACTTCTAGGACATCTATAGGTTCTTGCTGCCCAATCTCCGCAATCGATTCCATTAAGGCTTGCACTTTATTTGGATCGTTTGCACGAGGCAACGGCCGTTTTATCTGATTTAATGGGATTTCTTGGACTCTAACCATAAAGAGTTTATCCAACTAGTTCTGTTTTATGTCTCTAAATAAATCATAGTCATTATGACTACGTTTTGCAACCACTTTGGGCAAAACTGCTAATGGTATCATTGGAGCACTCATGCGACAAAAAAACCGCACTACAAAGCAATCGGGAAATCAGCTCCAACACCGCATTAAGGGGCAGAAGACAATCGATTACTCGCTATCGCTCTTGGAAATGCTGCGCGTAGCTTGCTTCCCCATAGGGGTAGGCTATCAGATGGCTATGAAATTTTCGCTTTGGCGTTTTTCCCATACTGTGCTGACCACATTTTGTCTATTGGGACTAACTGCTGCATCAGCGCCTGAGAGTAACATTCAAGGTATGGAACTGAAAATCGGGATTGTGCAGCGATTTGGCTCACAACCCACAGCCAAGCTGCAACTAGAAGCTACAAAAGGCGATCGCTTAAAGCTAAAATTTCTTATAAGCAACAAGCAGCAAACCTTGGTTACTAAGAATCCTGTAAAGCTGGAAACAGTCATGCAAGCTTTACCCCAGCCAACAGTTCAGGAAGTAGTAGTTTTAGGCACATACCGCACCTTTGAAACTGCGGAAGACAGCGCTAAGAAATGGCGTTCTCAAGGAATGGAAGTGGAAATAGCCCAGCCAGAACGCTGGCAGGTTTGGGCGAAACGCGATGTTTATAGCACTCCTTTACTGCGACGGTTGCTATTGCAAAATATTCAAGCTTCTACCAAAGAAAAAGTATATCTTGATACTAAAGTTTTAAAACAAGTACCGCGAGTTAGTTGGGTGGTGGATGGTAAGCGCTATAGCCCAAATGATTTGGAAATTAGTACTGATAAAAACTTGATTCGGGTGAATAAAAGCGAGAAACCAGGAAATGCTCGTCTTTATGCTGGGCGAATGAATTTGCAGCCAAATGCTTATGGCACATACACTTTAGTTAACCAAGTTCCTTTAGAAACTTATTTGCGTGGGGTTGTGCCTTACGAAATAGGCACAGATGCACCAAAAGCTGCGCTAGAAGCCCAGGCAATTCTGGCTCGGACTTATGCTTTAAGAAATTTACGCAGGTTCGCAGCAGATAACTATCAATTATGTGCTGATACTCACTGCCAAGTTTATTATGGGCTGAATGGAGCGGCTGCCAAAACAGACAAAGCGATCGCCTCAACCAGGGGTAAGGTAGTAACCTATAAAAATGAACTAGTAGATGCCCTTTATTCTTCCACTACTGGTGGCGTTACCGCCTCCTTCAGCGATGTCTGGAATGGTGAAGATCGTCCGTATCTGCGCCCTGTACTGGATGCTGCAAGTAATTTTTGGAACTTGTCTAAGCAGAGTTTAGCAGATGAAAATAACTTCCAAAAATTTATTAATATCCAACAAGGATTTAATGAAAGCAAGTGGGATATGTTTCGTTGGCATAAGGAAACCCCTTTAAAGGATATTACCAAGGACTTGCAGAAATTTTTGCACGTGAAAAAGAGTCCTTATGCAAAATTTAAGACAATTCAGGCTATGGCAGTAGTAAAGCGAAGCCAGAGTGGGCGTATCCTTGAACTTGCCGTCAAAACTGATAACAGCACCTTTGTTCTCCACAAAGACGAAGTTCGTAGTGCCTTTGCTGCTCCTAGAAGTACGCTATTTTACATAGAACCCCTAAATAAAGGAAAACCCGATCTTTGGGGATACGCTTTTATTGGGGGTGGATTAGGACATGGAGTCGGCTTGAGTCAAACTGGCGCTCAAAATTTAGCTAAATTAGGTTGGTCAAGTCCAAAAATTCTCCAATTCTACTATCCTGGTACTCAGATTCAGATTTTCAGCAAAGAGACTAAACTTTAAGTTAATCGGAAAAGTCCATACTGAAAAAATCAAGCAGGAACACAAAATTTACTGTGTTCCTGCTCAACACCAAATTAGGCTTTTTGTCAAAGTCGCTTTATAGACACGGCATTGAAAGGGCGTTAACACTAGATGTGATGCTTTTATTTTTTCAACATCACTAACTCTTACAAAAGGTTTATTGTTGAGGAGCCTAACTCTTAGTAGAGTTCTTCTTCTTTATGAGTTTCGATTGTGACGTCAGAGGTAGGATAAGCGACACAGGTCAATACATATCCAGCTTGTATTTGATCGTCATCTAAGAATGACTGGTCACCTTGATCAACGGTACCCGATACAAGTTTACCTGCACAGGTCGAGCAAGCACCAGCGCGGCAAGAGTAAGGCAGGTCAATACCAGCTTCTTCAGCAGCGTCTAGAATATAGGTATCGTCATCAACATCAAGGGTTGTGTTCAGCCCTTCGGCTTCGTTGACTAGTGTCACTTTAAAAGTTGGCATTGAGATAATCCTCTGTTTTGCAAACGGTAGTATAAGTTATCTTTAGGCAAAGGTCACGGCTGTTCTGTGGGATTAGCCGTTGGTTCAAATTTGCTTCAATTCTGATACTACGAGAAAAACTAAACGATGTGACTGGAAATTGAACCCGATTAGTAATGAAATTTAGTTGCTTAATCCTGATAAGTTTTATTTATATTATTTCCGTCCCTAGTCAGGCTGTAATTAGAAAAAGTTATATTAATGGATAAAAAATATGAATAGGATTAATGCCACCTATATTTTGTAGGACTTACGCAGAAGAGATTCCCAACTTCCCTTAAAAAGCAAAGCTGTTTCATTCGATCAGGTAGAGATTTTCTCAATATCAGCCTTGCCGTATGCCTACTCAAAAGTCATCTAGGCATAGCAGATGCAACAGAAGATATTAACTGCGCTAACGTCTTGATTATTTTGTGGTTATAGTTTTGAAAACATGCCCTAGTACGAATGTTGTAAAGTCTAAACTGGTGAAGTCATTTGATTATAGATGTTGAGAGAATATCACCACTAGAAGGGTGAAAGAATCAAAAACATAACTAGTGAGGATCATGTATAATTCAGGAGCAGCTTTGGAAAAAGCAAAAGTGCGTGTAGGTTTGGTGGGTACTGGGTATGCGGCAAAGTTTCGAACTGAGGCATTACTCCATAATGAGGGAATGCGATCGCAGTTAATCGCAGCTGTTGGTCATACCACAGAAACAACAGAAACCTTTGCCAAAGAGTACCAAATTGAAGCGTTGAGTTCTTGGCAAGAGCTAGTAGAGCGTGAAGATATAGACCTGGTGGTGATCTCTACTATTAATCGAGATCATGGTGCGATCGCTCATGCAGCACTTACCAACGGTAAACATGTGGTTGTAGAATATCCTCTTTCGTTGGATGTAGTTGAAGCAGAAGAACTGATTGCCTTAGCCAAAGCACAAAAAAAACTCCTGCACGTTGAACACCTAGAACTTTTGGGTGGTTTGCATCAAGCCTTGAAGCAAAACTTAGCCAAAATTGGTGAAGTTTTTTATGTTCGCTACAGCACCATCAATCCCCAGAATCCTGCACCCCGCAAATGGACTTATAACCACGAGTTGTTCGGTTTTCCCTTAATTGGTGCCTTGTCTCGCCTACATCGTCTCACCGATTTATTTGGTAAAGTACTTACTGTTAACTGTCACCAGCGATATTGGCAAATAGAACCAGAATACTACCAAACCTGTTTTTGCATTAGTCAACTGTACTTTACTAGCGGACTTTTAGCTCAAGTAGTCTATGGCAAAGGTGAAACTATTTGGCAATCAGAACGCAAGTTTGAAGTTCATGGTGAAAAAGGTGGTTTAATTTTTGATGGCGACACAGGATTGTTTATCCAACCAGGGGAAACAACACCTATAGAGGTTGGGCCTCGCCGGGGTTTGTTCGCTAAAGACACAAGTATGGTTTTAGACCATCTTTTTGATGGTACTCCTTTGTACGTTACCCCAGAGGAGAGCTTGTATACCCTAAAGGTTGCTGATGCTGCACAAAAAGCTGCACAGACAGGGTTAACTATGTTTATGAAAGATATCTAGATAAAAATTAATGAAAACCGAACTAATTGTTATTTTATCCCAACGAGAATTAGACAAAATGCGTCAAGCTGGGCGTTTAGCAGCTAAACTTCTCCAGCATCTCGAACCGTTTGTGAAGCCAGGGGTTAGCACTCTTGAACTCAATGATGAAGCCGAACGTTGGACGCAAGCTCATGGAGCAAAAAGCGCACCCCTTGGTTATAAGGGCTATCCTAAATCAATTTGCACGAGTGTAAATGAGGTAATTTGTCACGGCATTCCCAATGCCAAACAAATTCTTAAGGAAGGTGACATTATTAATATTGATGTAACGCCCATTGTTGAGGGTTATCACGGCGATACATCTAAGACATTCTTTGTCGGTACTCCTTCTCCAAAAACGAGAAAATTAGTAGAGGTGACAGAAGAGTGTTTGCGCTTGGGTATTGCTGAAGTTAAACCTGGGGCACGCATTGGAGACATTGGTGCAGCTATTCAAGAGTATGCTGAAGGAGAAGGCTTTTCTGTAGTGCGAGATTTCGTTGGACACGGCATTAGTAACATTTTTCACACTGCGCCCGATGTTCCCCACTATGGTACACGCGGGAAGGGTAAGCGCCTCAGACCAGGGATGGTTTTTACTATTGAGCCAATGATTAACGAAGGTACCTACGAAGTCGAGGTTCTGGGCGATAAATGGACTGCTGTCACGCGCGATCGCAAGCTTTCTGCTCAATGTGAGCATACCTTAGCAGTAACTGAAGATGGCGTTGAAATTCTCACCCTACCTGAAGGCAAGAATTACTAAAGTGGTAGATTTTTCTACTCCTTAATTAAGATTATGGTTCAAACTCTTGCTGCGGAAAATGTCACACTTAAGCAACTAATATTGCTCTATGGATTAGAGTTAGTTGATTCGGAAGAATTCTTTCGAGAGTGGCAAGATGACCTACTAAAACTAACAAGCTTAGAAAAGCAGTTATGGGTAAATTCCCTTGGAATGCCAAAATCAATTAACACAGCTTCCGAATTACCAGAACCGTTCTATTGGTGCCAGAAATTATCCTTCTTTAGTAAAAGCAATTGAAGAAGCTTTTAATAAAGTGTCTTTAAAAGATATCCAAGGTTGGTTTACTCATTGTTGTTACTGTACCTCACTCTTATTATGAAACGCTATATCATTTAACGTTTTAATGACAATGTAACGCCCGTGATTATCTCTGGCGAGATAGGTAATACCAAATTCTTTTTCAATTGTGTATTTACCACTCTGCAATTGCTGTCCTAACATCCAAGCCATTATTCAAAAGTCCAACACGCTGGTGTTAACCATGCCACAAGTCAGGCTAATTTACGGTATAAAACATATCTTAAAAGTTTTAACCAGGCATTTACCTACTCTTCAACTATCTGAGTTAAGTTTTCTAAGTTAATCAGGTAAATAATTCAGCATTAAGGACATGATTCAGCCTGCCTAAATTTCTGTCTTATGGAGCCTTGACAAACCTAACCGCAATTGTGACGATTACGCTAGAATTGTTAAAGGTTCTTTACAGAATTTGCTGATCATCCCCAATTCTGTTAAAACAGCCTAGCATTCAAATGTAAATCTTATAAACCCCCTCTAGAGTTCACTAAAAGCTTCTATGACGCTCCCAATTCGCAACGTCGCCATTATCGCCCACGTTGACCACGGCAAAACCACCCTGGTTGACGCACTCCTCAAACAATCCGGCATTTTCCGCGAAGGCGAAGACGTTCCGGATTGCGTTATGGACTCCAACGCCCTAGAACGGGAACGGGGTATTACTATCCTGTCCAAAAATACGGCAGTTCGCTACAAAGATACACTAATCAATATTGTTGATACTCCTGGACACGCTGACTTTGGTGGTGAAGTGGAACGCGTACTCGGCATGGTCGACGGATGTCTTCTGATTGTCGATGCCAACGAAGGCCCCATGCCCCAAACACGCTTTGTCCTCAAAAAAGCTTTGGAAAAAGGGCTGCGTCCCATCGTTATCATCAACAAAATTGATCGTGGTCAAACTGACCCCCACGTTGCTGTTGATAAAGTTTTGGATCTGTTCTTGGAATTAGGGGCAGATGAAGACCAGTGTGATTTTACCTATCTGTTTGCCTCCGGTATGGGAGGTTTTGCTAAGGAAAGCTTAGAAGCAGAATCGGTAGATATGCAACCCCTGTTTAACGCGATTCTGCAACACGTTCCACCACCAGTAGGCGACAGCAATAAGCCTCTGCAACTGCAAGTTACAACCCTAGATTATTCTGAATATCTGGGACGGATTGTGATTGGCAGAATTCACAACGGTACTATCCGCTCAGGACAACAAGCTGCTTTGGTAACAGAAGATGGTACTATTGTCAAGGGCAAAATTACCAAATTGATGGGCTTTGATGGACTGAAGCGCGTAGAGATGGAAGAAGCAACCGCAGGTTATATTGTCGCGGTGGCTGGTTTCGCTGATGCTTATATTGGGGAAACGATTACTGACCCCAATCAACCGCAAGCTTTACCGCTAATTAAAGTGGATGAACCAACCTTGCAAATGGCCTTCTGGGTGAATGATTCGCCCTTTGCTGGTCAAGAAGGCAAGTTGGTGACATCAAGACAAATACGCGATCGCCTATTCCGCGAACTCGAAACCAACGTTGCTTTGCGTGTCGAAGAAACCGATTCTCCCGATAAATTCCTCGTTTCCGGTCGTGGGGAACTCCACTTGGGTATCTTAATTGAAACCATGCGTCGGGAAGGTTTTGAGTTCCAGGTATCTCAGCCACAGGTAATTTACCGCGAAATCAACGGTCAACCTTGCGAACCTTACGAACTCCTGGTGTTAGACATTCCTGCTGATGGTGTGGGTAGCTGTATTGAACGGCTGGGACAACGCAAAGGCGAAATGCAAGATATGCAACCAGGTAGTGGCGATCGCACCCAGTTAGAGTTTGTCATTCCCGCCCGTGGATTGATTGGTTTCCGGGGTGAATTCATGCGGATGACTCGTGGCGAAGGCATCATGAACCACAGCTTCTTAGACTACCGTC
>NZ_DASQZC010000461.1:0-2444 GCF_035638895.1 Nostoc sp.
TCCATCCGCGCTAAATCTTCTACTCAATGGTCGAGTTGTCCCATTCCCACTTTGCTGCTAGTTGAATGATACAGTATGAGCGTTGCTAGAAACTGATGACTATGAGCGGCGAGATTGTCGAAAAACTGAAGGAAGCTAGTAGTGGCTTGTTAATGATGAGCGAGTCGGATTACCCTTTTGAGGTTGTTGAGTGGAAAGATGCTGCACCCGCAACACAGGAGAAAATTTTACACCTAACAGGTTCTCAAGACCAGCCAGTAGAAGTAGTAGACTTGGACTATCTCTTTCGTAATTGTGCATTTGAGCAAGAGTGGCACAATGAATTACAGAAAAAAGATGTTAAAAAATTTCAAACACTTGTCCAGACACTTAAAGATAATCTTAGTGACATCAGCGTTTATCGTGTTGGGCAAATAAATATTGACGCTTATATCATAGGACAAACTAAAGATGGTGACTTAGCTGGAGTAGTAACAAAACTGGTTGAAACGTAGTAAGAGTTTGGAAATTTATCTAAATAAAAGCCTAGCTACACAGATGGCTAGGCTTTCTCATTTGTAAAATCATCCAAACTTATAAATTGTCAACTTGCGCTTCTATTACAGACTGAATAGATGTTGAGACTTCTGAGAGAAAATTGTATCCAGTTAGAGATTCTAATGAGTCAACGCTAACCCGATAGTTTCTCCAATTCGCTGTTCGCACTCCTTGGGTGTTGGGAATATTAACAGCAATGACTCTCGTGCTGGTTGTCACGCCAGCAAGTCCTGAACCTGGAGTATTCAATACAACAATAATTTTCCAAGTTCTGCTAGGTACTTGAACCCGTCCATTAGCTATTGTATAAAACCTTCCGTTAGAACCAGTACCGCCTATCCCATATCCACCAGATATGATATAGAGTTCTTTACCCTGTCCTACTAAAGTTCTGGCATATTCCTCTAAGTTTGCCCAAATCCCTTGATTGTTATCTGGGGCTTGAGCAATCATGTTGCTCATCAAAAAGGTGGCAGAATTATTGGTAACACTACTAGTTCTGTCACCACTAGGTGTCATGTGACCACGATCAAACCCACTTCCACTAAAATCGGTAGATTGAACTTGATAGCACCCAGAAGGAAGTGTTGTATCAGGGCGAAAATTATCTTGCCTTGGTGTGCTACCTAACCAACTACTATTCAACTGCCAAGACACCCAATTTGCTCTACCTATTGAGCAGTTGTAACCAATTACATACTGTGGTTTTACCAGCAAGTAGTTATTTAGGCTAGAAGTTCCAGCATTGCTGGGGTTGCCAAGGGTTAGGTGAACACTTCCTGATGGCTGGGCTGGTACGATCTCTGCCAACCCAATTATGAATAAAACTACCACCACAAATGGCAGCAGAAACTTGAAAATCTTGATTTTTTTCACGTTTTTGTACTTTTGATTGCAAAAACAGTGTCCGAGTTCTTCACTTTAATATCAAGCATCCAGTGATACAAAACTAAAGATTTTTGGAATGGTAAAAATGTAGTGACACCATAGCTGAAAATCTTTGTTCGGCAAGAGTTAACAATCAACAAATTACTACTTTACCACTACCTTGGTGAGGAGCTACGCCTAGGTTGGGCTACACCTCCAAATTTCCCATCCCTATACCAAGATTTATACATCTAATCAGCAACAGCAATCTTTTTTCTTAGAGGAAATTTAATTATGTGAAAAATGAGGGCAATTCGCACAGCAGGACATAGAAACTTAAACGCCAGCAGTTAATAGACCTCTTGCAAAAGTCAAAAAATCAGGAATGTCATTTTGAGCGGAACTCAGAGGAGAGAAAATTTTCACCAGATGTTTCGCTCCGCTCAAGATGACAATTTAAGCATTTATGCAAGATAAGGTAAGTATACTTATTGCTTTAATCTCTAATTTTCTGTTTGCAGTTGCAGCTATCTAATTACCTTAAAATTCTCAATGGTGAGATATCTTTCTTCATCAGCTATCTGACTATTGTAATCGATATCAATTTGGGTTGGATAGCCGAATCTAGCATTGTACCGCACATTCAGGCTGGCGGCTTTACGGTTGATAGCATCTTGAATCACATTAAACAGTTTAGGAATTGTGTTGTAATTCTGAAAGTATTCTCGATTAACTGGTTTACCTGTAGCTACAGAAGTGATGGAAGTTGTTTGACCATTACGTACTTTAATTACTACTGGCCCCCTAGCATCGCCTATACAAAAGCAACTATTGCTGAGTTCATAACTATAGTTGTAAATATTTTGCTGATTCCAGAAACGGCGATTAAATTCTAATCGCTGTTCTGCTCGCCTTAAATTCAAGTTATTATTCGGTGGCGATTGTGCTATCTCTATGGGAGATTTAGACATTACTGGTAGGTTCAGTCCGAAAGATAGCAATAACCCGGCACTGATAATCATAGGTAAACGCATATCAAT
>NZ_DASQZC010000462.1:0-3213 GCF_035638895.1 Nostoc sp.
TTAAATGACCGCTTACCAGTGCAGTATATTGCCGGAGTTACACCTTGGCGTAACTTTCAAATTGCAGTGTCAAGTGCGGTTTTGATTCCCAGACCAGAGACAGAATTCTTAATTGATTTAGCTTTAGCATCTGCCAGTAATGCATCAGGACACTGGGCTGATTTAGGCACTGGGAGTGGAGCGATCGCTTTGGGACTAGCAGATGTCTTGCCAGCAACAATTCATGCTGTTGATTACAGTTTAGAAGCTTTAGCGATCGCCCAAACCAACGCCCGTAATTTAGGTTTTGCTGACCGGATTAAATTTTATCAAGGTTCCTGGTGGGAGCCACTGACATTTCTCAAAGGTCAGTTCAGTGGTATGGTGTCGAATCCTCCTTACATACCCACCAGTACCTTACCTAGTTTGCAACCAGAAGTAGTTAACCATGAACCACATCTAGCTTTGGATGGTGGCACTGATGGCTTAGATTGCATTCGCTATTTGATAGAAATCTCCCCTAGTTATTTGCAAGCTGGCGGCGTGTGGTTAATTGAGATGATGGCAGGGCAGGCGGATGCAGTGCGAGAACTTTTACAAAATCAAGGTAGCTATTGTAAAATTCAAATTCATGCGGACTTAGCTGGAATTGAACGCTTCGCTCTAGCTTATAAAAGTTAGGAGTGATGGTTATGAAAATTGCTCACTCCTAACTCCTGTAGAGACGCGATTAATCGCGTCTCTACTCCTAACTTTGTAAACATGACACAAGTTTCTTTAACAAATCTTATAGCTGGGGCACGCGCTGGGCTTTTGGTGAGTTTTCCCACGGATACTGTTCCTGCGCTTGCAGCGATACCAGAAAAAGCAGGATTAATTTTTGCGGCGAAGCAACGCAGTCAAGACAAACCTTTGATTTTGATGGCTGCTAGTGCTGAAGATTTGTGGCTGTATGTTAAAGGCGATGAGCACGAGTATAAAGTTTGGCGAGAACTAGCAGATAAATATTGGCCAGGAGGGCTGACTTTGGTTTTACCAGCTTCAGATCGCGTGCCAAAAGTTATGAACCCTATCGATCCAACGACAATTGGTATTCGAGTCCCCAACAGTGCGATCGCTCAAACTATTTTGGCGCAAACAGGCCCGCTTGCTACTACTAGCGCCAATTTTTCTGGTCAGCCGCCTTTGCAAACAATGGCAGAAATTGAGGTTCAGTTCCCCAAGGTTCTGACTCTAGAATACCAGGGTGAAATACCAGGCGCGGGTGTACCTTCCACCGTTGCTAAATGGACAGGAATAAATTGGCAGATTTTGCGGCAAGGTGCGATAGAGTTAGATATTTCGAGTGATAACTAAATATAGGTCGCTATAATGTTGTCTTGCTGCTTTTAACAACAGAGAAATCTGGAACTTTGGTTTGCGCTGTTGTGGTTAATTAACAAGTTAATAATTGCCAAATTATGAATTGGAGCAACTGGATATATCTAGGAGCAGGAATAGCACTAGGTGTGATTTTCCGTCAGTTATTTGTGCGAGCGCCTAATGCATCTAGCTCATCCCCAGTAGCGCCATTAGATCAACAGGATATGCCACCAATATCGCAACAGCTACAGCAAACGCAGCTGGCATACCTTATGGCAAGGGAAATGAGCCAGTTTAAAGCTGGTTTTTTGGCACGGACTACCCATGAATTGCGATCGCCCCTCAGTGGTTTGATCGGCTTACATCAGTTAATTTTGTCGGATTTGTGTGAAGATCCGGCTGAAGAGCGAGAATTTATTGCCCAAGCTTACGAGCGAACGCTGAAGCTACTCAAGTTGATGGATGAAATTCTCAGCGTTGCTAGAACTGAACACGGCACTAATAAATTAGATATTCAGCCTAGACCATTAGCCCAAATTTTGGAAGATGTTCATAAATTAACTTATATGCTGGCTGCCAATCGCAATTTTCCCTTGCAATTGTTACCCGCCGACCCAGAAATTTATGTTTTGGCAGATTACCTCTGGCTCCGCCAAATATTGATAAGTTTAATAGACACTGCCATTACTCAGATGGAGGAAGGCAGCATCTGTATTTCTAGCAGCACAGTGCCTACAAGTAATTTTGTAAAAATTTGGTTGGATGTACCAACCCATGCCATACCCTGGAGCGAACCGATTGATTTAATTAAATCTGAAGATCAGCCACCCGGTATTGACCAAGAAAACGCTGCTCTTTCCCCAGGAATGAGGCTATTAATCAATCAAACTCTGGTGGAAGTTATGGGAGGAAAGTTAGAAATCTTGCCCTTGACGATTGCGAAGGAATCACATCAAGAGATTAGTCGACTACAAATCTCTATCCCCCTAGTGATTCCTGAAACTGAACTTCCGTAGCAGGAACGAAAGCAAGGTTAGATTGGTTGTGTAACACCATCGTAGTGGTGGTATTGGGTTGAAAACCAATCTTTTCGTAGAAACCCTGCTGTTGAGTAGTCATCAAGTAAACGCGCTCAACCCGCCTCATGCGGGGATGACTCAAAACGGTTTCTACTAACTTGCTTCCCAGCCCACTACTTTGATACTCTGGATGAATCACAACATCCCAAATTGTGGCGCGATATATGCCATCAGATGTTGCTCTAGCAAAGCCAATGAGGCGATCGCGATCGCAGACGGAAATCACTGGCTCACTGTTGGCAATGGCTATACCTAAATCTTCAATACTGCGACCTTTTGCCCAGAAAGCTGAAACATTTAACAGTTCTTGAAGTTGGTAAAGGTCAATTTCAGACTTGCAATAGCTAAATTGAATCTGAGACTCGTTCATTATGGCATCCACTTTTGGCAGTATCTTTGTATATTTAAGCCATATTTTGCTAGAAAATGCTGTACGTGTATATGTATATGCAACGAGAAAGAAAGTTTAATCATCTATCCCAATATTTAATGACAAACCCATTTCCATAGAGGATGAGTTGGCCCCTGCTGACGTATCCGATAAACTTGTTTTTCCAAACGTTGTTTTTCCTGCTCTGGTAGTCCGAGTAAGATATTTCGACTTTGCCAAACTAAAACAGCAGCAGTCATCCCAATACAAAAAGCTAAACCGAAGGTAGACAGTGGATGGTAGAAGAGTCCATATCGCACCGCTACCCAGGTAAAATATTGTTCCCACAGAGAAATTTCTGCACGTAGACCCCACAAGCTAACAGGTGCAATGGTGAGCCACAAAAAGCCCACAAACAGCCAC
>NZ_DASQZC010000463.1:0-12967 GCF_035638895.1 Nostoc sp.
GGTAAAGATGGTGACTTGCACACTTCTTTTGAACATCAGAGATTTGCTGAAATTTTGCAACAATGTCATCATCGCTGGTTAATAACCTATGATGACTCATCGCATATTAGAGAAAATTTTCAATGGGCTAATATTTCAGCATGGGAATTACAGTATGGGATGAATAACTATAAACAGAGTGGTGCAGCTAAAGGAAAAGAGTTATTCATTACAAACTACGAAGTTAAACTTTATTTGGAGAAAAAATCACAAGTTCAGGATCTTGCTAATCCAGCTTTACAATTAAGCCTTGAGATTTAAACCTAACTTTGATAGCTTCCAATTTTCCGGTAGGATAACCCCATAGCTCTCAATATAGTTACAACATACAAACCTTAGCTATGATAACTTCTCCAATCCCTGCTCAAGAATCCTCTGCTAGCTGGTATGTCCTGCTGCAACAATTAATAGATGGCCAATCCTTGTCCCGTACTCAAGCTGCTGAATTGATGCAAGGATGGCTCAGTGAAGCGGTTCCCCCAGAGTTATCAGGGGCTATTTTAACAGCGCTGAACTTTAAAGGCATTTCTGCCGACGAGTTGACCGGCATGGCTGAAGTATTACAATCTCAATGTTCCCCAGTCAGCACTCAGCACTTAGAAGTCAGCACTGTAATAGATACCTGTGGCACTGGTGGAGATGGATCATCAACCTTTAATATTTCTACAGCCGTTGCATTTGTCGCCGCAGCATCTGGTATACCTGTCGCCAAACACGGCAATCGTTCAGCCTCAAGTCTCACCGGGAGTGCAGATGTATTGGAAGCCTTAGGTGTAAACTTGAGTGCCTCTAGTGAAAAAGTACAAGCCGCACTACAAGAAGTCGGGATCACTTTCTTGTTTGCCCCTGGTTGGCATCCAGCACTTAAGGCGGTTGCCTCATTACGGCGGACTTTGAAAGTGCGAACAATTTTTAATTTGCTCGGGCCGTTAGTAAATCCCTTGCGTCCAACTGGGCAGGTAGTGGGCTTATTTACTCCTAAGCTTTTGGCAACAGTTGCCGAGGCTTTACAGAATTTGGGCAAAGAAAAGGCGATTGTGCTGCACGGACGAGAAAAACTTGATGAGGCTGGGTTAGGAGATTTAACTGACTTGGCGGTGTTATCAGATGGAGAAGTGCAGTTAACTACGATTAATCCCCTAGATTTGGATCTAACACCTGCTTCCGTAGGTATGCTTCGGGGTGGAGATGTCCAAGAGAATGCGGTGATTCTCAAGGCGGTACTCCAAGGTAAGGGAACTCAGGCACAACAAGATGCAGTAGCGTTGAATGCGTCGTTGGCGCTGCAAGTAGCAGGTTCGATCGCACTCCTAGATCACGGTGAGGGGATTAAAATCGCTAAGGATATCCTACAAAGCGGGGCAGCTTGGACGAAGTTGGAGGAGTTAGTTGAGTTTCTGGCGGATTGATTTGCGATCGCTATTGCGGACGAAACTCTACCACATTACGTTTGATGGTGACATCGTAGTTACCAAAAAAGTCATGTCCTAAAAGTCCAGTTTCTAGTTCCGTACCTGCGATCGCTACTGCTACTCTATTCACTGTTACCCCGCCAACTGCCATCGAATTAACGTAGCCCACAGGAAATTCTACAGCCCTGGAACTCGCGGTATTTGCCTTAGCTTTCCCCACTGGCACTATTCCCAAGGTATTTGCCATCTCTTGGGTAACTACAGTGCCACTGGCTCCCGTATCCACAATCATGTCAAATTGTCGCTGGCCATTGAAAGTGACTTCGACAATTGGCGTTCCACCAAGTCGCCTTTTAATCGGGGCTGTAAACACTTCCTGATCTGGAATTACCACTGCTGATGAGGGCAAACCTGGCTCTGTTGGTAACGGTTTTGTTTCTTGTGGAGGCGATAGAGGTGAGGTATACTTTGGTGTGGTTGTTCTCTGGGGAACCACAACTACTATCCTCTTCGGTTCGGCAACGCTCACAGGGCGAGGATTAGCTTGCTTTTGGGCATATTTAATTTGGCGACGATATTCAGTAATTTTGGTTTGAGCGATCGCAAATTCTGGGCTTTGTCGCCGGACTCTTTGCATCAGCGCGATCGCATCCTGGTACTGATTCGCCACCAAAATCCAATCACCTGGAGATTGAGCAGAGCGGCTGATACTCCAAGCGCCAACGGCTTTGTCTAGCCCCATTTCAAAAAGACTTGGTTCACTTTCAGACGGCTCTAGCGGTTGTGCTTCTGGGGTGGAGGTAACTGCTGGTGTTGTTGGTTCAACGGCAGGCTGTACTGATGCCTGCTCCCCAATTGGCGCGGGTTGCTCATTGCCACCAGTCGCAGTGTTCCGTTGGCCTTCACTACAGGCAACACACAAAACCGCTAGAGCGCTTGATACAAAAATTAGGGTTGCACGGGATAAAAAAGACTGAAGCATAATTAATTTTAACCACCCAAGCTTTGCCAAAGCCACTCCCGCTAATTTAATTCCCTTTTAATTTTAATTAACTATTCTAAAAACTTCCAATTGTTCAACTCATGGGATAATTAACAATCGCAGTATTGGGGAATGGGAAATGGAAAATTGGGCATTAGGCATTAATCAATAATTCTTCCCCTGCCTCCCCTGCTCCCTCATCCCCACTCCCCACTCCCCACTCCCCACTCCCCATTTACTATGCCCCTGTTTGACGCAATACCAGCTTTACTTGTCCTGGCAGATGGAACCACTTATCGCGGTTGGTCTTTCGGTGCTACGGGAACCGCGATCGGAGAAGTGGTGTTCAACACTGGTATGACCGGCTACCAAGAAGTCCTGACTGACCCAAGTTACTGCGGTCAGATTGTAATTTTTACCTATCCTGAATTAGGGAATACTGGGGTAAATTCTGAAGATGAGGAATCAGATGGGCCCCAGGTTCGGGGTGCGATCGCTCGGAATATTTGTCACCGTCCCAGTAACTGGCGATCAACACAATCCTTACCAGACTACCTTAAACAAAACCAAGTACCAGGGATCTACGGCATCGATACCCGCGCCCTCACCCGCAAAATTCGGATGTTTGGAGCTATGAACGGTGGCATTTCCACAACCATTCTCGATGAGGCGGAATTGCTAGAGCAGGTACAGGCGGCTCCCAACATGGCAGGTTTAAATCTGGTTCGGGAAGTCACCACAGCAAAGGCTTATGAATGGTCAGATCCCACAATTCCAGCTTGGGAATTCAACTCGGAAGCTGCGGAAAATCTTGGAGAACCCTTTACCGTTGTTGCCCTTGACTTTGGCGTAAAACGCAATATTTTGCGTCGCTTAACAAGTTATGGTTGTCGGGTAATTGTTGTGCCTGCTGATACACCACCAGAAGAAATCCTCAATTACAATCCAGATGGTGTGTTTCTTTCAAATGGACCTGGCGACCCTGCTGCGGTTACTGAAGGAATTGCAACTGCTAAAGCACTGCTGTTAAGTGAAAAGCCTATCTTTGGTATTTGTATGGGACACCAAATTTTAGGTCATGCACTAGGGGCAGAAACCTATAAACTCAAATTTGGTCATCGTGGTTTAAATCAGCCAGCCGGTTTACAACAACGGATAGAAATTACCAGCCAAAACCATAGTTTTGCTATTGACCCAGATTCTTTACCTACGGCAGTTGTGGAAATCAGCCACTTGAACTTGAACGATCGCACCGTTGCTGGGGTACGTCACAGATATCTACCTGTATTCTCCGTCCAATATCACCCAGAAGCCAGTCCTGGCCCTCACGATGCTGATTACTTGTTTGAGCAATTTGTTCAATCCATGCGAACAGCACGTCAAGCCGAGACAGCCGAAGTGAGGTAAAAATAGGGAATGGGGACTAGGGACTGGGGACTGGGGACTAGGAAATAAGATTAAAAATACTATTTTCTTCCAATCCCAAATCCCCAATCCCAAATCCCCAATCCCAAATCCCCAGTACCCAGTACCCAGTACCCAATCCCCTATCCCAGGAGATTGTAGACAACTTGCTCCAAAACCATCTATACTTGAGCGTTCACTTTAACTCATGAGGAGGGAATTATTGCTGATTCATTGAATCTAACCGTTAGCCTGAGGGGCACTCGTGAAGTCCGGGATAACTGTCAGCTATTCCGCCTCACAGGTTTGTTAGATGCCTTTTCTGAGCCGACATTTCGCAAGGTACTTGGCAGTAAGATTGACGAGGGCCCTAAGCATATTATTTTGGATCTCTCACAAATCGACTTTATTGATAGCTCTGGCTTGGGTGCTTTGGTGCAGCTAGCCAAGCAGGCTCAAACTGCCGAAGGCACTTTGCAAATCGTCACGAATGCCCGGGTAACTCAAACGGTCAAGCTTGTTCGCCTAGAGAAGTTTCTCTCCCTGCAAAAATCAGTTGAAGAAGCTCTAGAAAACGTGAAGTAGTCTTGATTGCTTGAACCGAGAGATCAATTCGGCTATCCAGATTCAACATCGGATAGCTTAATTTTTAAAGCTTCTGGCAGAAAACCTCTCTCCTTGTGGGAGAGGCACAAAGCCAGTTAAGCTATTATGTTTAAAGTAGAGCAATAATTAAAGATATAGCACCCGCTTCTTGGGTATGTAATTTTTGGCTTCTTATCCGATAAATAATCAAGGCTGAGAAATTTGTAAGAAATACAAAGCCAGCAGGTTTCTCTATAGGTAAATTTGACTTGATACTGTATAGTTAAAAATTGTCGCTTACTAAGTAAGCATGACAATGCGATCAAGTAACAGGGTGAGTTTGATGTCAGAATTTTACCCTATCTTAGGCACAGACCACAAGTAGGCAAAATTTGATTTATAGGCGTTGACATCAGGGCGATCTAAAATGCTTTCTTCTCAATCAAAAAGATAGAATTAGTAAGTATTTTTGATAGTATTTATTATGCTAAGTATAGGATTATGGCTTACTTCAGAAAAATCAGTCTTGGCCAAGAATGCCTGCCAAATAGAGCCAGTAAAGGAATGATTTATTTGTGAAGTCACAGGAGGAAGAGGTATTAGATGGACAAGATGAAACTCTCAAACAGACTTTATCTTGGACTCAAGCACTCTTGACAACCACAGCGCCATTCCAACAGATTTCCCTCTCACAAGTGCAACAAATTTCTCCTGCTGCTTTGGCATATTTGGGGGATGCAATTTATGAGTTGTATGTTAGAATGTTCTATCTACTGCCATTGCAGCGAACAGGAATTTACCATCGTTTGGTAGTGGAGCAGGTAAGAGCGGAAACACAAGCGCTACATTTGCGATCGCTGATTCCTCATCTCACGGACACCGAATTAGAAATTGTCCGACGGGGTAGAAACGCCGCTACAGGACGCCCTAAGCGACTTAATCCCGAAATTTATCAACAGGCAACCAGTCTAGAAACCTTAATTGGCTACTTATATCTCACCAATTACCAGCGTCTAACCGAACTGTTGCAAATGCTTCATGTAGAAAAAGAGTGAGAACTTAATTTTACAGTAGCCACATCAGTAGATTTGGTTCAAGAAATTGACGTAATTGTGATAATCAACCATACGCTATATCTATAACTCAAATGCAGAATAAACCTAGAAAAGTCAGAACTTCCAACGAACCCAATCGTGGGCAACCTGTAAAAATTCAGGGTAAGCGTGTTGTTACTAATCCAACTCGCAATCCCAGAAAAATAGATAGCAATCCCGTCTCTAGTGCAAATCCGACTCGCAATCCCAGAAAAATAGATAGCAATCCCGTCTCTAGTGCAAATCCGACTCGTAATCCCAGAAAAATAGATAGCAACCCCATCTCTGGTGCAAATCCGACTCGTAATCCCAGGAAAATAGATAGCAACCCCGTTGACAACTCCCGCCAACGAAATAGCAACTTCTCCCAGCCGCCTGTATCTACACCGACAGAAGAAGATAACGATCTCATCTACGGTCGTCATCCAGTATTGAGTGCGTTGCAAAATCAGCGCAATCTCAACCGTCTCTGGATTACTACCCGTCTGCGCTACGACCCCAGCTTTCACCATTTTCTCTTGCAAGCGAAAGAAAATGGCACAGTTATTGATGAGGTTGAACCCAAACGTTTAGACTATCTCACCAATGGAGCCAATCATCAAGGTGTGGCAGCACAAGTTGCTCCCTATGCTTACATCGAATTGCCCGATCTAATTGAACAGGCAAAAGCTGTAACCGATCCCGTAATCGTAGTAGCTGATGGAATTACTGATCCCCATAACTTGGGAGCAATTATTCGCACCGCCGAAGCAATAGGCGCTCAAGGTTTAGTGATTCCCCAAAGAAGGGCATCTGGGATCACTTCTACTGTGATGAAAGTCGCAGCAGGCGCTTTAGAAAACTTTGCTGTAGCTAGAGTTGTCAACCTCAGCCGCGCCTTAGAAGAATTAAAAGCAGCTGGCTATTGGATTTATGGCACTGCTGCAAGTGGAAGCGAACCTGTGCATACAGTGAATTTCACTGGCCCAATCGTTTTGGTAATCGGCTCAGAAGGCGAAGGTCTGAGTATGTTGACTCAACGTTCCTGTGATTTCTTAGTATCGATTCCTCTACAAGGTAAGACTCCCAGCCTCAATGCTTCTGTAGCAGCAGGTATGACGCTTTATGAAATTTATCGCCAGCGATCGCTAAATACTCTGCACTTAGATAAATTACAAAAAATATCTTTGAAAAAGTAACAGTAACAGAGTATAAAGAAATGTAAAACATAATAAAGCAACATATCGTTTAACACCCTGTAGACGTTTATAAACTGGCTAAAACCATGAAAACCATTTGGCATAACCTCAAGGAAGTGTTAATTAACACATTCGACTCCCTCGGATTGGCTTGGTGGGTAGAGATTGTGACGCAAAATCCCCGTTGCACATACTACTTCGGGCCATTTCTGAGTTCTTCTGATGCAAAATTGTCAAGCGTTGGATATATAGAAGATTTGGAGATCGAAGGAGCTACGGGAATTTCTGTGAATGTGAAGCGCTGCAAACCTAATAACTTAACAATCGCTGAAGACTTGGGGGAAAGATTTGACCGCAAAGTACAGCCTGCCTTTGGCGGTCAGATTTAAGTTAAGTTAGGCCAGAGAATGGAAAAGATGCGACAATGCGGGGACGCAAAGACACGGAGAGACTGAAAATTCTTTTACCGCGTTAATGCGTCTTTTTCACTCACCGCGTCACCACATCTTCACTCTCGATTTATTCTTCGTCAATAGTCAAAATATTTAAAAAATTTTGACTATTGACGAAGAATTACCTGCGGATGAACTTCCAGCCAATGGTCAATGTCATTTAGCACCTGCTGGGGGACTTCCCACGGAAAAAGATGGGCGGTGTTGGAATAGCACTGCCATTGAGAATTGTTGAGGTGTTGAGCAGTTTCTAAACTGGAATTAGATGTGATGTGGCGGTCTTGCTCACCAGCAAGTACTAAACTAGGACATTCTATTTGTTGTAAATCTAGAAGTCGGTTGTATCCCGATTGAATTTCGCTATAGAGGGCGCGAGTAGCAGCACGAGAGGTTTGCAAATAAGCTGGTACTGCTTCTGTGGCGATGTACTTGTAACTGGTAGTTGTGTGTTGTTGGACTAAGTAGCGAAAAAGCGATCGCTTGCCAAAAGTATCAATATTCCATTGCCAACTCGGTTTTATATAGTTTATTAAGCCAGCAACGCCAGTATATAAATTATCCTGCCAAGTGATAGGAGGATGACTACCACGGGGTTTTGCGGCTGTCGCCACCAAAATCAGCCCTGTAATGCGCTCTGGCAAACGTAATGCCAGTTCCATAGCCAGAATTCCCCCAAGTGACCATCCCAATAATAGACACTTTTCAATCTCAAAGCGGTCTAGCAGCGCTTCTAAATCAGTTAAATGGTCATTCATATTAAAACTACCATTCCAGCGACTTTTGCCATATCCACGTAAATCAGGGGCAAAAGTTTTATAACGTTTTGATAAATGATTGGTAAAGACAGATAGACTACGACCAGTACCAGGATGACCATGTAAGCCCAGAATGGGAAATCCTTGACCTTGGATGTAGACATTGAGACGTGCAGTAGTAGGATGGCGATCGCTCATTACTTGTAATTCTCCTGTGTAGCGATCGCTTCTATCCTTATCGTATTCGCTTCAGCCTTTTCTGGTGTCTGCTCTAAAATTGCCTTAATTCGATTTAGACTTTGTGTCATAGTAGTTGGTTATATTATATTTTCTAATCTTGTTATACGGCTAGCACAGCACGGCGTAAATAAAGATACTATTTCAAATGGCGCAAGAAGCTCGTAATACAATTATGCGTGAATGCGTAACCAACTTTTCTGACAATTCATCGGTATCTGGAAAACCTCTCTCTAAATCTCTCTCCTAAGAGGAGAGAGACTTTGAATTTTCCCCCTTTCCGCGTCGGAAAGCAGGGTCGTTTCATACAACCAGAGAAAAATTAAAACTGGGTTTCAAAGTCTCTCTCCGTTTCGGGGAGAGGTTTGGAGAGGGGTAAAAAGCCATGTTGCAAAACGAGAAATCAAGACTTATGTATTTTTCTTTTTTCGTATGAAACCACCCTGCCCTTTCCGCGTCGGAAAGGGGGTTAGGGGGTTAGGTGTTTCGTGACTTTTCCACATAACGTGAAAAGTCAGACCAACTTTTATCTTATGCCTCTTTTGTCACTTTGGGAGAATCCAATCGCTCAAACGGTTACGGGGTTTTAATTTCTACTTTTTGTTTATAAAAAATTTTAGTTTCTGTTAGAAAATAAAGCCTCAAACCTAGACTAAATCTAAGTATCATAATTGGGCTGAGATTATTGTGTTCGGAGATTGGCAAAAGAGGGTTATTCTTAAATAATCTATCTAGAGAAGTATCTATTGAGGAAAGTGAATATGTGTTCTCGCCAACTTTGTTTTTTGCTAAGTCTGGGTGCTTTTGCTGTGCTTGGAGGTGATTTATCTGCTCAAGCTCAACCAACTCCTATTTCTCCTAATACAATAACTCCAATGGCAGATAATAGAGAAGCTAAAGGAACTCAAAGAATAAAGTTAAATTATTTTCGTAATGTAGAAGCTTTAAAGACGATCCTAAATGATGTGAAAAAGGACGAAAAATGGAATCTCACAATAAATCAATCTACTAATGATGAGATCATCCTTTATGGCACGAGTGCGGAAAGAAGGTCTGCGTACCGAGTCATTGCTGCAATTGATCTTCCCCGTCCCGGTATCGTGATGCAGATGTGGGGAATCCAGATTTCCAGCAATAATCCCCAGAACTTAGCTAAAGCAATGGTGAAAGTACGCCACGAAATTAATCAAACTCAACAGTTAGTGCGAGAAACCTATACTGAAATTGAACAATACGCAAAAGATATAGATGAAAAGGACTTCGATCCTGAGTTCAAAAAACTTCTTGATGAACTAGGGTATAAATCAGCCCTGAGTTCCAATCGTCCTCTATCTCTGTTGGATATGGTCTTACGCATGGTGGCAGCAGAAACGCCAAACACTCATGCTACCCAAAATATAGCCAACAAACTTACGGATTTTATTGAAGGAGATGAACGCTATAAATACTATGTAGATACATTAAGAAAAGAAGGAGGACAACCACTCGAAAGGTTTTTCTCTATTCGTGGTCTGAAGCCAAAATGCAGGGGTTACATGCTTCAAAAGTGTTGGGGGACAGGTCTTGAAGACGATTACGCCAAAGTCAGTCGCGCTGTAACGCTTGAGTTTGGGCTACATTATGGTTACTTTATTAGTAAACCAGATAGCTTTAGCCCTTACTATCTTCAACAATCAGCCGATGTCTTCAATAATCGCTTACAAAATACCTTTGATGCGTTAAACCAAGACATAGAAGATTTTTTTGTTATGCCTACTTTGCTCAAAATCCAAGAGATTGTGAGTGAATTCAAGGACGTGGAATATGCACAGGTAGGAAGAACCAGTCTAGCTAGTCTGAGTGGGATAGCAACGACAGTCAATTCAACATCGGTTAGTGCCTTCGATGTGACTCCACCTTTGAAACTCTCAGATTTACTCACAAAAGCTGACGGGCTTAATGATGAAGTCGGTAACTATGTTCCACGGCCTGTGGTTGGATCTCTGCCGCTTGAGCGGGTTATCAGTCTAGTTGCTGCGTTCCAAGAGCAAGACGCTAAATTTCGTGAGTTGAACACTGGAGTCTCATTGAAGGTAACACCTAATGTGTTACAAAATATGAATTCTGCTGAACTTAAAATCGATTTGACTATCGCTGATCCGGTAGATCGTGGTGAAAAGACAGGACAGATAGGATCACA
This sequence comes from Nostoc sp., assembly GCF_035638895.1. Classification (GTDB taxonomy): domain Bacteria; phylum Cyanobacteriota; class Cyanobacteriia; order Cyanobacteriales; family Nostocaceae; genus Nostoc. The sequence continues at coordinate 10,318 of NZ_DASQZC010000463.1, forward strand.
AGACCCACTATCACGTATTAGTCAACAGGTAGTGAATACTACTGTTTACACTAAGGCTGTGGATTTTTTCGCTCTTTCGACATTCTCTAACCAAAGTACATTAAATGGGGGGCGTGGTTACGTACCTATCATCGGCACGGTGTGGAGGGGGATTTTTGGTGAAGTGCCGATTTTGGGCGATCTGTTTAGTTGGAAAAAAGGCCCTAAGAAGGTTCTTCACGAGAGTCTGCTGTTGACTAACTCCTTTATTACACCTACAGCTATGGCAATGGGTTTGCTCTATCCATTAGAAAGCGGAACCTTTGATGGTGACCAAAAATTCTGTGAATTAAAGGATAAAGTTGAAAAATATACAAATAATCCATTGTTTGCGGAAAAAGGTGTTTGTAAGGATAACAAAAGGTTCTAGATAAGTACGCAGAAACTAGCCTTTTCAAGGTGAATGTTTGTAGTATAAAATAAATGTAATTTACATTCGAAAATTTGGAGTTGAATGCATAGATTCTTTGCTCAATTCCAGCCGATGCCTGAAATGCTGTAAAAACTTGGATAGTACAGATGCTCACCTTAAAAGAGCTAGTCCGCACAAACCAGTAACTTGCCTTTACAAGCTTGCTTTAGTATGGCCTTACCTTTCCGAAATAGTGCTTAAACTGTATTGTTCTATAGGTTACACTTTGAAGACCTTTTTGAACTTAATGTGTCTTTGAATATTTTACTCATTGTTCCAATCATTGTTGGAACGGGGAAATCTGAATGGTAAAGTTTTTTGACAATTGATCGCTGCTACCGTTTCCGAAATACCAGTAGGATGTCCTTGAGCATCAAAAGTCAGGGAATCCATACAAGCTTGTAAAGCTGAAGCAAAAGGAGGTAAACATTCCTGTTCTGCTCTGTTTGTTGATATCTGTTGGTTTAACACTCGAAAACATTGATTCGTATCTGCTAGAGCAAAATTACAGAGCCGTGTTGCCCGTTCTGTTGAGGTCACGTTCCGCAAATCCTGGAAGCATTGACTGGTATAGGGTGTGCCTATACGGCATAGTTTTTCAGCCCTCTCCAAAGAGGTAGAATTTCTTAATTCTCGAAAACACTGGCTTGTATAACGGGTTGCGTTACGGCACAATCGTGCAACTCGCTCCGCAGAGACATCTTTTCGTAAATCCTGAAAACATTGAGTTCTGACACTTAAGCTGTGTTTATAATCCCCTTTATCTGGTGAGTTATACTGATTTTGGGCATATACTGGTATAATTTGTCCAAACATGACAAACGCCAGAATCACGGGAGTCTGGACTAAACCAAAATCCACATTGAAAAATTTCATAGTTCTTATTCTATGAGTTGATAAACAATAGCTATGTCATCTGTGAAGGTGATTTATCAGAAAAAGTTCCGGTGACAAAGCTGCCTCACTAGTTCTGTTTCGAGGATACGAGGCAAAGAAATTATTTCATAATATTTATCTTGTTCATCCCAGTAGCCACAAACTTTATCAAAACAATCGGGTCTAAAACCGAACTTCGTCCCGCTACGCTAACGCTTTTGAAGGCGAAAAGTTTTGTCACGGGGTTAAAACCCTGTGATAAAACGTAATTGCGTTAGCGACGTAGGAGCGTCATTGCGAATTGCGAATTGGTTTATAATCTCATAGTTCGAGATGTTCTTGAACTAGTGTATGGGCATCTAAGTTTTCTCAGATTTCAGTTAATATCACAGTTTTAAGAAATTGGTTCATAAACCATTTGGGGAATTAACACTTCATCTTGTAATTGCCCTATACCTAAAAAGCGAGTCTCTTCATCATAAACTCGCACTACTTCAGGAACATCAAAAGTTAGAGAAATTCGCTGACCTTGACACCATTTTTGAGCAGATGTTGCTGGTAAAGTAACAGATGACAAATGTTGTAAAGCTACATCTGGGGAAATCGGTTGAAATGTATCGGCTTGGAGTTTTGTTTCTAAGTCGCTCAAAGTGAGACTATCTGTTAAATCGAAACCACTGCTTTGAGTGCGAATCAAAGCGGCAAGAGTGCCACCAGTTTCTAAAATTGCACCTAAGTCACGAGCGATCGCTCTAATATATGTACCAGAACCACAGGCGATCGCCACATCCAATTCGGGAAAATCCCCTTCTCTCCAGTCCAAAATATCTATCTGAAAAACTTCTATTGTCCGCACTGGAACTTCCACCGTTTTACCTTGGCGTGCCAAATCGTAGAGACGTTTACCATCCACTTGAATTGCACTGTAACTAGGTGGGATTTGCTCAATCTTGCCTTCAAATTGTGGTAATGCACTTTTCACTTGTGCCAAACTCAATCCAGCACAAGGTTGAGAAGTGATAATTTCGCCTTGTAAATCATCGGTTGTGGTACGCACACCCAGCCGAATGGTGGCTTTATAAGCTTTGTTTTCTGGCAGATATTGCAATAATCTTGTAGCTTTACCAAGGGCGATTGGTAAAACCCCTGTAGCTGCTGGATCTAAGGTTCCTGCGTGTCCTACACGTTTGAGGCGCAACAATTTTCGCACTCGCGCTACGCAGTCGTGGGAAGTCCAGTCAAATGGTTTGTTTAAGTTGAGAAAACCTTGAGATAACACAAAATCATTAAGTAGGTTGGTGCAATTAAAGATAACTGGCGTAC
>NZ_DASQZC010000464.1:0-1581 GCF_035638895.1 Nostoc sp.
ACACCCTATCGCCGCCGCTACGAAGGTACTGGACTTGGACTGGCTTTAACTAAACAACTCGTGGAACTCCATCGGGGACGAATTGAAGTAGAATCAACTGTAAGTATTGGCTCAATTTTTACTGTATGGATACCAACTCAGTCAATCAGAGCGGTGAGTTAGGAGTTATGCGATTTTAGATTTTAGATTTTAGCCCACTGTTCGTTACTTAACTCGCCTCGATTCATCAACACACTATGCCTGCATTCGCCTATTTTTTAGGATACAACGAGTTTGAAAACATGAGTTGACTATATATGAAATTTTTGCAACTAACTTAAGTATGAATAAATAATCTATCTTAAGTAGGTTTTTGAAAGCAAGTGCGGCAAATAAGCTGTTATTTAATTGTTGAAAATAGCTTTCCATAACAGGAGTACTTAAACATAAAAAGTTTAAGTACTTTTTATCTAAACTATGATTTACGCACTGTACAAATTAACCATAATGTAAATTGTGGTATTTGGTCGCAGATGATATCAGCTAACCAAAGTACTAAATTATTTATTTTGAGGCTAGGCTAATAAGCATTTTTTCAAAAATTTTCAACACAGGCTCCTCTCCATTGTCTCTAGTAAAAATACTATAATTTGGATGAGAATTGATTTCAATCAACCAGTATTGGTTATCTCGATCTAAAACGATATCTAAACCACCATAATCAAGGTCTAATTCTTCAAAAATTGGTTTAGCAAAATTAGCAATCTCTGACAATATTTGTGGATCATTAATATACTTTGCTTTTGCACCATTCCAGTGTAAAGGGCTGAGGTTCCCCGCAAACTCTGCATCACTTATATCTTTTTCATAGAGCAAAACTAATTCTTTATTTAAGAAAACCGCTCTATACTCAGATTTAATGTGAATAAATTCTTGAGCGAGAGCAACGTAATCATACTTTTGATTAATATTAAAAATCTCTTTTAAACCAGTTTCAATTTCATCTGTATTCTGGCATAAAAAAACGTTATGTCCACCAGAGCCAGAATTTCTTTTCACAATCACTGGTGTTTCAAATTTCTCTTTAATCTCTAATACGATATCTTGAATACTTGGAAATTTTAAATAAATTTTATATTGAATGTCACAAAAAGGGGAAAGAAAACCTACTGTTCGAGGAAGTTTGACCTTTTGCTTTAAAATATGGTAAGTGTATTCCTTGTCTTTTACAATTTTTGCTACTGCTTGATTAATTAGCGGAGTGCTATAGTTACAAAAATAATGCTGTTTATTATTGAGTTTAATTCTTATTAAATTTTCAGCAGGTTTAAAAATTTCATAACTGATGTTTAAGTTTTCACAAGCTTGGAGCAATAACGAAACATTATCTAACATAAATACTTAAATTTAAATGTCCAAATTACGAATTAGGAATTGTTTTTAACTTGCTGTTTGCCGTTGAAAAATTACTATCTCAGTACCAACAACTGGGTTACGCGCTATCAACTTATTTTGGGAGTCGATAATTTCTAAATGGGTAAAATCCAGTTCTTGAGAGCGTTGTAATATCTCCGCAGCTAGTTTGTCCTGCTGAGATTCTTT
>NZ_DASQZC010000465.1:0-6229 GCF_035638895.1 Nostoc sp.
CAAGATTGGGATGATTATATTGCTCGACATCCGGTGCTTTCGGGACTGTCGGCAAAATTTAGCGTTTGCTTTGATGGTGGTGGGATAATTCGGGTGTGCGATCGCTTGAATGATATCCTATTTGCTGCTGTCTTAGTTGACCGTAATGTTTACTTCCGCCTCTATCTCAGTGTCGGCGCAAAGGGTCAACCACCCAGCGATATGGGAATTTTGTTACCACCAGAGAAATGTTTGCCCGTCTTGGCAGCTTTGGCGGATGTCTATCTAGCTCATAGTAATACTACAGGTAAGCGCCGGCTACGTCTCTTAGAGTTATTAAATACTTTAGGTTGTGAAAATTATCTCCAGAAAGTTCAGCAGCGTTTACCTTTTTCTCTTTTATGCAGTGACCTAACCCCCAACCTATTAGGGAAGGGGGAGGAATTCTCTACTCTTTTGCAAGGAGAGGAAAAGTATCAACATATTGGCATCCATCCCCAACGTCAGAAAGGCTTATTTTACATTGGTGTCGTCTTACCCCTTGGACGATTGGAGAGTAACCAAATGCGGGGTTTAGCAGATTTAGCAACGAAATATGGTAGCGGCACTCTTCGGTTAACCTCCTGGCAAAATTTGCTGATAACAGATATTCCTCAGCAATGGGTTGCTCATGTCCAGCGAGAAATTGCTTTCTTAGGATTAGATTCCTCAGCAACCAACATCAAGAGTGCATTAGTTGCCTGTTCTGGAAAAAAGGGTTGCGCCTCTTCTGCCACGGACACCAAAAATCATGCGTTGGCATTAGCAGAGTATCTTGAAACTCGCGTTACTCTGGATTGCCCTGTGAATATCCACTTTAGCGGCTGCGAAAAATCCTGCGCCCAGCATAGCAAGAGTGATATTACTCTGCTTGGTGTCACCATTGAGGCTGACAATGGAACTCTGGAAGGCTATCACGTTTATGTTGGTGACAGCAAGGAGAAATTCGGACGTGAAATATATCAATATGTAACTTTTGCCGAACTACCTGCATTAATAGAGCGGATGCTATATGTATATAAAATTGAACGCCTAAATTCTGATGAGTCCTTTGGGAAATTTGCTAATCGATATGCGATCGCCCAATTACACCAGTTATTTAATATTATTCCTAAATCATTTGTAAACAACAAGATTCCCAACTTTTTAGAGAAGTCGGCAATCTGAGCCTTTCGATTTTCATCAGTCAATCTAAAATCTAAAATCTAAAATCCCAAATCGAATGCCCGACTATATCCGAGATGCTAACGAAATTTACCGCAATTCTTTTGCAATCATCCGGTCAGAAGCCAACCTAGATGTGCTGCCGCCAGATGTAGCAAAAGTTGCTGTGCGTCTCATTCATGCCTGTGGAATGACGGATATTGTCACTGACTTGGGATATTCACCAACAGCAGTGCAATCTGCAAGGGCAGCACTAGCAGCAGGAGCGCCAATTCTATGCGATTGCCGGATGGTTGCTGATGGCGTTACCAGGCGACGGTTGTCTGCAAACAATCAAGTTATCTGTACCCTCAACGAGCCGGAAGTGCCAGAAATTGCCCAGCGTCTGGGTACTACAAGGTCGGCGGCAGCTTTAGAATTATGGCGATCGCACCTCGAAGGATCAGTGGTTGCAATTGGCAATGCGCCCACAGCACTATTCCGGCTATTAGAAATGCTCGATGAAGGAGCTACTAAACCTGCTATTATTTTAGGCTTTCCAGTGGGGTTTGTCGGTGCAGCCGAATCGAAAGCAGCACTGGCAGCAGACAGCAGGAATGTGCCATTTTTAACCTTACATGGTCGGCGCGGTGGAAGTGCGATCGCAGCCGCAGCAGTTAACGCCCTGGCAACGGAGGAAGAATGAATATGGACAAAGGTCGTCTTTATGGAATTGGTGTCGGGCCAGGCGATCCCGAACTATTGACTCTGAAAGCACTGCGGTTATTACGTGCGGCTCCTGTGCTAGCCTATCAATCAGCCACAGATAAAGAAAGTATTGCTAGAGCGATCGTGGCGCAGTATCTTCCTGGTAATCAAATTGAGGTGCTATTTCACCTTCCCCGCGCTTTGGAACCAGAAAAGGCAAAGTCTATTTATGATAAAGAAATTGAACCAATCGCCGACCATTTAGCGGCGGGTCGAGATGTTGTAGTACTGTGTGAGGGAGATCCATTTTTCTATGGTTCGTTCATGTACGTGTTCACGCGGTTATGTGACCAGTATGAAACAGAAGTTGTCCCCGGCGTTTCTTCGCTGATGGCTTGTCCGGTAGCCTTGGGTGTACCTTTCACATACTACACCGATATCCTTACTGTCCTACCAGCACCATTACCAGCAGAAGAACTGACTACACATCTGCTGATGACCGATGCAGCAGCAATTATGAAGCTAGGTCGTCACTTTACCAAAGTACGAGATATTCTGCATAAATTAGGGCTAGCATCACGGGCAAGATATATTGAGCGGGCATCAACATCACAGCAACGCATCATACCTCTGGATGAAGTTGATCCAGATAAAGTACCCTATTTCTCGATGATTCTGATTCCAACTAAGAATCGGCTATAAACCTGTCAAAAGAGGCAAGGGGGCAGGGAGCGGGGGGCAGAGGGAAAAACTGAGATGACTAGAGACTTGGGAAGTGTGACGTACCTACACCGCCTGAGTACAGCTCGGTGTAGGCTTCTCAGAGAATTAAACTCAACGAGGTTGTCACCAACCCCGTTGGTCTTCAAAACCGGACGTGAGACTTTCACCTCATCCGGCTCCTCAATGGTTTGGTGCTTGTCATGCATACCTCATTACCCATTTATCCTGAACTTTTTCAAGTTTTCTGGTGGGCTTAGGCTCGGCACTATTACAGCCGGATTTTATGCCGGGACTACCATCATTAGCAGTCTTTGTATCGTGGCAATGTCTGTGTAGGAGTTGGAAATTATCGTAAATATCCTTACCACCTTGCGATTTAGGGATTTTATGGTCAACTTCTAGCACATCGCTTTCACGGAAGAACAAATCGCAGTGAGTACATTTCCCTTTCTGCTTTTTCAGGAGTGTTGCCACTCTTTTGGGCATTTCTGGGTTATTACCCATTCTTGTACTCCAATAAACCAGATTTCCGTCGTATGGTGACGATTCGCCTTTAACTTTCACATGACGCACTATCGGAGTGTCGTCGTGTTTTAGTAACCGAAGTGGGGTTGAACCTTTCTTCCTGGTTGCGAATACCCAGTTATCACCGTCTATGGATTGCCAGTACCTTTTTGACACCCATCCCCCGCTCTTTTTGGGGTGGCGGCGTTTTGACCAAGCGCTTAACTTTTGGTACGTGAGGTGGTCAATATCTGAGTAAGTTTCCTTACTTACTACAGTCGCGTAGTAGTTTGCCCATCCCCTAATAATTGGGTTTAAATGGGTGATTAGCGCCGCTTGCGGTGCTGCCTTGTGAGCTTCAATAACCCTAGCGATGTGTTCGTAATGTACCTTTTGCTTCTGCTTGCTTGGGGTGATGATTGTTTTAAAACCCTGTTTCGAGTGATACTTTCCTACTGGAAATTGTTGTATCGTGAAACCAAGGAAATCGAACCCTGGTTTTTCTTGCTCGTACTGTTTAAGAGTATGGGCGAGTCTCGTTTTACTCGGCTTTAATTCTAAACCCATGCCTTGTAACCATTCAGAGATAATCTCTTTGCATCTTTGGACAACGGTTAGGTTTTCGTGGAGAATCACGAAATCGTCGGCGTAACGGATTAGGCTGAGGGCTTTACGATTATCCCGTTTACCCCCTTTCAGCGTTTCTGCATATTGCTTTATCCGTTCTTCCATCCCGTGGAGGGCAACATTTGCCAATAGTGGAGAGATTACCCCGCCCTGTGGCGTTCCTTCAGATGTTGGAAACAACTGCTTATTATCCATCACTCCCGCTTTTAACCATGCTCGAACTTGTCGGCGGATGGTGGGGAATGTATTTAATTTTATTAGCAGCGCTTCCTGGTTGATGCGGTCAAAACATTTTGCAATATCTGCGTCTAGTACGTATTTAGGCTTAAGCTTAATTGCACTAAATATTGCTTCTACCGCATCTTGGCATGAGCGTCCGGCTCTGAACCCGTATGAGTTAGGTTCAAATCGCGCTTCCCATTCTGGCTCTAATGCCAGTTTGACTAGCGCTTGCAAGGCTCGGTCTTTCATTGTAGGTATACCCAAAGGTCGCTTTTCTTCCGTCCCAGGCTTAGGAATCCATACCCGCCTGGTTGGGCTTACCTTTGTACTCAGGTTTAAATTTCCAGTAAGTTCTAGACGTTGCTTTGGGGTTAGCGATTTAACACCATCCACTCCTGCCGTCTTCTTTCCTTGATTATCCTGGGTAACTCTACGAACCGCTAAGGCTCTTGCTGACCATGACTTCATCAGCGTCTTTTGGAGTCTGCGATATGCTTTCACATCACCACGGGCAGAGGCTTGATAAATTCTCTTTTGGAGCTTATACACGTTACGCTCTAGCTTACGCCAGTTAATAGAGTGCCATTCCACCATCAGTTGTTGAGACTGTGTATTAGACATATTACTCACTACTTGGGACTTTATCATCCAAATCACCGTAAGTCTGTCTGCATATTCTGGGCATTACCCCAGACATTCGCTTTTGACTTAATCTCCCCTACTCGCTGTATACGGTTAGCACCTACTCAGGTATTCGACCACCTGAGAGCATACGAGAGGTTATCTCGTTCCGAATGACCATACTATGTACCTTTAGAGTGATGCTTTTCGCCGGGTTTATTGGAAGTGCTTGTTGGTCAAGAAGAAATTTGCCAACTCCATATCCTTTGCCTTTTGGCTCCAGCGCATTAAGCCTTATTTCGCTGGTTCTTCATTACGACGATTTAATCGCATCTTCAAGCCGGGGCTTTACTCATGGGTACTTTGCTTGATGCTTACTAACTTAGGCTGTCAGTAATAACACCTTCTCACCCCGCTTCAGGCGTTGATGGCTAGTCTCAAACCTGGGGGTGATGCTTTCACCGTTGCACCTACGGGGTAGGATTTGAGGGTTCTAGGATAATAACTCTCACCTACATGGTCATTCAGTTGTCAAGGTTCTGTACCTTGCGGCTAATCCTCCAAACCCTTAAGGATTTTAGTTTCTAGCCAACGATTCGCACCTCTTCAATGAAGACATAATCTGAGCTTTAAGATCGTGCGCCCCACGATTCTTTATATTTAGAGAAGCGTTTAGATCCCTGCACAAACTGACCTTACAATTAGGACAATTATGTATTCTTTCGGATAAAGGCTTCAAAACTTTTTGACCACAGTTAGAACACTCTTGACTAGTGCCGTTAGGATTTACAGCAATTACCTTCAAACCAGCATTTTCGGCTTTGTTCGAGAGGATTGAAATAAACTGTCCCCAACCTGCATCATTAATACTTTTAGCCAATCGTGACTTAGCTAGCCCTTTGATATTCAATTTTTCTACTGCGACAACATCATACTTTTTGAGTAAGTTATTAGCGGTTTTGAAATGAAAGTCTTTTCGAGTATCAGCGACTTTCTTGTGCTGTTTACCCAACTTATGAATAGCTTTCTTGCGACGATTAGAACCCTTTTTACGTCTTGAAACCTTGCGTTGGGCTGATTTTAATTTACGTTCAGCTTTGCGTAAAAACTTCGGTGCAACAATCCTTTCATCGTCAGAAGTAACAATAAAATCAATCAATCCTACATCAATGCCAACAATATTACTCGCATCAAAATTAGGTTTGATTGTTGGAACCGTCTTATCTTCTAAACTCAAAGTCACATAGTAACCATTGGCTTTTTTGGTTACAGATACAGTTTTTATGTCAAACCCGTCTGGTATTTGACGATGAACAATTACTTTGACAGCACCTATTTTTGACAGTGTTATTTTATCGTTGTTAAAATGCTCCTTTTTGAATTGTGGATAGGTGAAAGTCTTGTATTGACCTTTACCCTTGAATCTAGGCTTACCAGATTTTTTGCCGTTAGCATCACCTTTTAGCCAACGGTCAAAAGCTATCTCAACTTTTTTTGGTACTTCTTGCAACACCTGAGAGTGAATGTCTTTGTACCAAGGACGGTATGCTTTTAGTTGGGTTAACGTTGCTTGCTGGCTAAACCTATTAGGTTTATCTTTTAGCTCTGGGATATGGCAAACAACTAGAGAACATCTATCTATAGAACAACGATTTTGCTCATA
>NZ_DASQZC010000466.1:0-1546 GCF_035638895.1 Nostoc sp.
TTACATTTCTTTATATCCTTATCATACTGGAGTCACGGAACTTAACATCATAACTAAATGTAAAATCTGATTGAGAAAAGCTATGACAGGACAGGAATTACGTCAGATGTTGCTTGATAAGTGGGGATATTCTTATGATGTCCAGCTTCGACGGGCGCAGGGAAAGATATTTTTGCAAGTCATGTGGAAATACTTGGAGCAAGCTTCTTTTCCGTTGAGCGAGGCGGAGTACCAAGAGCATCTTGACACCATTGCTAATTATCTTCATGCCTTGGGTGGGTCAACACAAGTACAAACATTTATTACCCAAACACGCGATCGCCCCCGCCTCGGCAAAGCTGTCAGCATTCCTCTAGATTTAGGTGAACGTTCTTCGGAATGGATATTATGACCAAGTTTTTCTTCCTTAATTTAGAATTATTCTAATCCGTCATTTCAGGATAGTAAAACTATGAATTCTCCATTTCCCGGAATGAATCCTTATTTAGAAAATCCTGTGTTTTGGTCAGAATTACATCATCGATTCATTACAGCTATAGCAGATACTATTGAAGAAAATATTCCCCCACAGTATCGAGTTGCAATTGAACAACGTACTTATTTAAGTGATGACTCAGATTCTGTATTAGTTGGTATACCTGATGTTTCTATTTTTTCTCAACACAAATCACCGCAGCAATACTCATCAACTACTACCCAAGCAGAAACGTCAGAAGGCATTACGGTGATGATACCGTTACCTGAATATATTACGGAGAATTATTTAGAAATTCGAGAAGTTTCTACAGGTTTTGTGGTGACAGCTATCGAAGTTTTATCTCCTAAAAATAAACGCCCAGGCGAAGGGAGAAAAGCCTATGAACTGAAACGCAAACAAGTTTTAGCTAGTCTTTCTCACTTAGTCGAAATTGATTTACTCAGAAGTGGAAAAGCCATGTCAATTTTAGGGGAAGTGCCTGTAACAGATTATCAAATTATTGTTAGCAGAAGTGAAACACGTCCTCAAGCTAAATTATACGGATTTAGCGTCAGAGAAACGATTCCCGTATTTCCATTACCGTTACAGTCAGAAGATACAGAAGCAATTGTAGATTTGCAATCTTTATTGCATGGTATATACAATCGTGCCAGATATTACTTAGCAATTGATTATAATAAAGAACCAGTACCACCCCTAAAACCAGAAGATGCTTTATGGTCTGATACCCTCTTACGCGAACAAGGATTAAGGAATAATTAGGAATTAGTTAATAATTTTACCTATTCCCTGTCACCTGTCACCTATTCCCTATGTTATTTACCTGTGAGCTTCACCAGTCCAACACCACCGAAATAAAGCCCTAAAACTGCTCCCGCTAAAAGACTTTGAGTTAAAGGGTCAGTAGAAGGTGTAAGCACGGCTCCCAAAACCACTGCTCCCATAATCACGTAACGCCAACCAGAAATCATTCGTTGAGACGAGACAATGTTCAAATTACCGAGCAACAGTTGGATGATCGGAATTTGAAATGCTAAACCAGTGCTGAATAACAGTAGCAGCACAAAT
>NZ_DASQZC010000467.1:0-21322 GCF_035638895.1 Nostoc sp.
AGTACGAGTTCCCGTTCCATCCAGTGAAAGGCTCTGCCAATGGTAGCTAGTTTAAATACCCCTAAACTAGGGTTAATCAGTTCTGCGCCTTGTTCTAGCCAAGTAATATTATTTGCCCCTACATCTGCTGCTTGGCGTTGCGCTTCCTTGAGCATTTCCGGATCAGGATCGATCGCAACTACTTCCTGAAATTTGGTGCTGAGGGGAATGGCAATTAAACCTGGCCCAGTACCCAAATCAAGCAGTCGTCCCTGACCATTAAGATGAAAAATTTCGGTTAGTTTGTCGAATACAGCAGGTGGGTATTTAGTTCTGTATTGAGCGTAAAGTTCAGCAGCACCCTCAAATAATGTTGGGTCGTAGGTAGGAAGCGTTTTCAGTTGGGTCATAAGTTGATTTTTTGGTGAATCAATCTTTATTCAGGTACTGGGGATTAAGCATTGGGAAAATTATTCTGAATATTTCCCTAGTCTCTGTTGACAGAACAAATCTATAAAGAAGGACTTGTAGTATGAGAATGCCGAGGTTCTTACCAAGTTTGTTTAAACCACTTAGAAGATTGATAGGGCGTTTCACTACTACTTGCATCAGGTACATGATTAATCTTTGCCCTATCAATATTTTTTTGCAGATCCGGCTGAGTAGTCAGCCGATAAATTGAAATGCTGTAGTCTATTCCTTATTAAATACTACAACTTGATTGATTTACCGTAGTTTATGTATTTAACAGAGTTTTTCACACTTATGAGAAAAAGGCAAGTACTGCTTAATACAAGTTTGCTAATATTTTATTTTTAAAAATGTATCTTAAGAGGCTTGTTTTTTTTATTTTTTTATGCAAATATCCAATATGAACAATAAAACTACTAAATTCCGATAAAGTTTTAGTGGTTTGCTAATAGCCACAAATTAGGCTAATTCAAATTCTTTCTTCTCAAGAGAGCATCCCAGTTTTGCCTCTCTTCTCCTGCCTAGCCTGGATTTCTCACTTGTGAGAAATCCAAGGAGTGTGGGGAGATAGAAAAAAGCAACAAACCTCCCACACCCCCCACACTATGAGTGACAAATCCTGCCTAGTAGTCTGTCAAATTCATTTTGACGGTTAGAGAGACGCGATAAATCGCCGTCTCTACAGGGGATTTATCCATCAATTCCTTATTGACAGACTACTAGTGTGTAATCTCTTAACACCATTTACTCTTTGCCAAAAGGTGTTCATAAAAAAACTTCTGCTCAATGCAATCCATCTGAAAAATCTTTGTCTATACAAAGGTGTGTAATCTGGATGTGAAAATCCTGTGGGGTGCTAGCAAGCAAAGATTTGTTAATTTTCTGTGCATAACCCAATAGCCAATGTTTAAAGTTTTGTGGAATTATGGGCTAGTTATCCCAGGTCTTTTTAATGTATTTTTGATCCTTTCTTCAGCCGCACTTGCTGCTGAAGCACCGGACTTATCCGAGCTAAAATCAGGGGTTGAGGAACTTTCGCCAAATATTGCAACTCAGCCTGAATCGAATCAAACTGCCAACCTAGAAGTAGCTCAAACGCCAGACTATTTACTATTCCAAGAAGCAAGCCTACTTTCTCAGGAGACTTTCACAGCGCAAGTTACTTCTGTTTCTGAATTATCAGATGTTCAGCCTACAGATTGGGCATTTCAAGCATTGCAATCTTTAGTGGAACGCTATGGTGCGATCGCAGGTTATACAGATGGGACATTCAAAGGCGATCGCGCCCTGACACGCTATGAATTTGCAGCTGGTCTAAATACTGCTTTAGACCGAATCAATCAAATAATCGCCAGTTCTACAGCCGACTTAGTTAAACAAGAAGACTTAGACACAATCAAGAAGCTAAGAGAGGAATTTTCCACAGAATTGATTGCACTGCAAGGACGAGTTGATGCAGCAGAGGCAAAACTGGGAGTCATTGAATCACAACAATTTTCTACTACAGTTAAACTCACAGGTCGAGTGCAGTTTGTCCTTGGCTCACTTCTAGCCGGTAATAATGTTGTAACTGGCAGGCCAGCTCCCCGCATAGTAACACTGCAAGATGCAGTAACTTTGCGATTAAATGCCAGCTTTACAGGTAAAGATTCACTAGGCATAACAATGGGGGGTGGAAGTATTGAATCATTGGGACAAAGAGAAGCTGGATTATTAGGTACTTTTGATGGCAGAACGGCTGATAACGCTAATATTACAAGACCACGCAATGATTTGTCTTTGACTGGTCTGCGTTATCGGTTTCCATTCGGTTCAAATACTCAAGTCAACATTTATGCCTTATCTGATGGAGCTAATGAACTAGGTTTTACTGTACCGATTAATCCATACTTTGAAAGTAGTTTAGCAACTGGTTCTAATGGGATTTCCCGATTCTCACGACGAGCTTTAGTCTATCAATATGGAGATACTGGTGGCGGAATAGCGGTACTCCATAGATTAAATAAACAATTCCAACTGGGAATAGCTTACAGCGCACCTAACGCTAATAACCCTCAAGAAAATAATGGCTTCCTCACAGGCCGATATTTAGCTTTAGGACAGATACTATATACCAGTCCTCAGAAGAATTTTCGCGCGGCTCTAACTTACGTCAATACTTATAGTCCACCTAACGCCAGAGGTGTAAGTGGAACTAACTTTGGCCCAGCAGCAGGGAGCAACCTGGTTAATAGCACCGTGGCTGGAACAGGAACTGTAGCTAATCTTTATGGTGTACAAGCTTTCTATCAATTTAGCCCCAAGTTTGCTATCAATGGTTGGGTAAGTTATGGCGCACACCGCTATTTAGGGCGTGGCGATGGTAATGCTATGGATTGGGCGGTAGGACTGGCTTTCCCCGATCTTGGGAAGGAAGGAAGTTTAGGAGGATTGTTTGTAGGTATGGCACCAAAACTTACCAGTCTCAGCAATAATGTAGATTTAGGAGCAGGTTTAGGACAAGCAGACAAAGATACTTCCTTGCATATTGAAGGATTTTATCAATATAAAATCACTGACAAGATTGACATTACGCCGGGTTTTATCTGGGTGACTGCACCAGATTCAAATGCCAATAATCCTGATAGTTTATTTGCATGGATTCGTACTGTCTACAGGTTTTAGGGATTATCAATAGATGTGGGGTGGGTTATTCTGTCGCTAACCCACCGTTATTTCAGGACTGATAGTGCGTCATAGACTATTAGTCCTAAATCCCTACAAATTGGAGATTTTTTGAATTGGAAGCCTCTTTGATATAGAAAATAGGTAGGTTCGCTAATACTCAGTTCGTGCCAAAAGTTTAGTTGGGGTTGCTTTTTATATAATTTCGTGTAAGATTGTCTTTAATCTACGGTAATTCTCTCAATATGTAGTAGTTTAAGAAGAAATACTCAAACGGCAAGGTAATTTTTCGATTTTGTTCTCCTTGTTTTCTTTGCCTGTCTCAGTAAAACAAACATACATAACATCAAATCTATTCAGTTCTATTGACGAAATAGCCGTTAATGATAACTTCATAAAACAACTAATTGGTAGCTTATGACTATTACTCTGAAAAAGACTAAAAGCAGCGAAAAATCCCTAGAAACACTACTCAATAACAAATTCTCTAATAAAATCATCCCTTGGATAGTTCCTTTTACCGTACTCCTGCTCTGGGAGATTTCTTCCAAAACTGGTTTACTCTCCAGCAGAATTCTTCCAGCACCTAGTAGCGTAGTTTTTACAGCATTTAAGTTAGCCTCAACTGGAGAGCTTTTCCAACACATGGGAATTAGTGCTGCACGCGCTATATCGGGTTTTATCGTTGGGGGCGGAATTGGCTTTGTTTTGGGATTAGTTACTGGGTTTTCTCGCATTGGAGAACAATTGTTAGATAGTTCCTTGCAAATGCTGCGTACTATTCCCAACTTGGCATTAATTCCCCTAGTAATTTTATGGTTTGGGATTGGTGATCAAGCTAGATTATTTCTAGTTTCTATAGGTGTATTTTTCCCAATTTACCTTAATACTTATCATGGAATTCGTAGCGTAGATCATGAACTTATTGAAATGGGCAGAGTTTATGGGTTAAAAACATCTCAACTCATGTGGCAAATCGTTTTTCCAGGAGCTTTATCTTCGATTTTAATTGGTGTCAGATTTTCCTTGGGTATTATGTGGCTGTCGTTAATTGTTGCTGAACAAATTGCAGCCGATTCCGGCATTGGTTATATGGCAATGAACGCCCGTGAGTTTATGCAAACGGATGTTGTAGTGTTAAGTATTGTTATCTATGCATTACTAGGTAAACTAGCAAACTCTATCGCTAAAGCTCTAGAAAATAAGTTTTTATCATGGAATCCCAACTACACATCTGCTAGGTAAAAAATCCAAATACTCAATAACTGAATCGCTCGATAATCTCTAAAAAAAGGAAAAATAAAAATGGTTTCAAATATACAAGGTTCACAACTTACAATTTTGGGTTTAAGCAAACTTTTTGGAAATAAAACTGTCTTAAACTCATTAAATCTAGAAGTAGCACCAGGAGAGTTTATTGCTATTGTAGGGCGCAGTGGTTGCGGTAAAAGTACTTTACTACGCCTTGTATCAGGGTTAGATAAACCCACGACAGGCGGTATATTGCTAGATGGAGAACCACTACGCAAGCTCAGTCATTCTGTAAGAGTGATGTTTCAAGATCCCCGGTTACTACCTTGGAAACGTGTGATAGACAATGTGGGTCTGGGTTTGCAAGAAAATTGGCGTGCAAAAGCTGCGTGGGTATTAGAACAAGTAGGACTTAAAGATAGAGCTGGTGAATGGCCTTACGTGTTATCTGGAGGGCAACGACAACGAGTAGCATTGGCCAGAGCCTTGGTGAGTCAACCACAACTATTACTACTTGATGAGCCTTTAGGAGCATTAGATGCGTTGACTCGCCTAGAAATGCAACATTTAATCGAAGATTTGTGGCAACAGAGAGGCTTTACGGCATTTTTAGTTACTCATGATGTAGAAGAAGCTGTGGCGCTAGCAGACAGAGTGATAGTAATTGAAGAAGGACGGGTTGCATTAGATTTACCTGTAAGATTGTCGCGTCCACGAGACAGAGCTAGTGAAGTATTTGTAAATATTAGAGAAGCAGTACTAGAACAAGTTATGAATAATGAAGGCACTCACGCACATCAATTATTGCAAATGAGTCATTAATACTCTACTTTTAAGTAGATATCTCAACAAAACCCCAACTACCAAGGGTGGTAATTGGGGTCAAAAAGAGAGATATTCACTTAGTTTTTTGTACCATAACTCAAAGGGAAGAGTATCTGAAGGGAGAACACATAGGTAAAACCTAAATTAGAAGAAAAAATTAAAAGCACCAGGCAATTCTCACGCCTGGTGCAAGATGTAAATTAAGGCTCAGATACGAATGGCACTAAGAAAAGCGGGTTCACGTCGGTTATATGCAGAAGAATCTCCCTTAATAGCCTCACTCTGCTTACCATCAATACCAACAGGAATATCACCCACAAGTGTGACTCGTTGAACATGGCGAGGTTGATTACCGTAGTCTGCGATCGCATAATGTTGAGTAGCGCGATTATCCCAGAAAGCTACATCGCCTACTTTCCAACGCCACCGGACTGTGTTCTCAGGACGTGTGATGTAAGCTTGCAACAATTTTACGATTTCATCAGATTCATTCTGTGAAAAACCGCGCAGGCGGCGCACGAACCCACCAATAAATAATCCACGTTCACTAGATTCAGGATGGACGCGGACAACTGGATGCAGGGTTTCGTATACAGTCGAGGTAAAAACAGCCCGATGCTCTAAGACTTCTTTTGGTAAGTCAATTGTAGCTGCTGCATAATCGTAGGCATTGCTGTGTACTGCCCAGAGTTGATCAGCAATATTACGTAAGTGAGTTGGTAAATCTTCGTAAGCAGTCACGGAGTTTGCCCAAATCGTATCACCTCCTGATGGTGGGATGACAAGCGCCCGCAAAATAGAACCAAGGGGGGGACGATCTACAAATGTGACATCGGTGTGCCAGGTATTGGCGCGGCTCACAGTCTTGCCGTAATTCAGGTCAAGAACTTCTGGGTTTTCTGGCAATGAGGGAACGGTGGGATGGGCTGTTGTGACTTCTCCAAAGCGCCGGGCGAAGGCTACTTGTCCTTGAGCGTCAAGGTTCTGCTCTCGGAAGAAAATGACTTTGTGTTTAACTAAAGCTTTACGGATATCGCTGATGATTTCATTGCTGAGGTTACTGCTCAAGTCAACACCAATGATTTTTGCACCGATACGTCCGGCGATTGGTTTGATGTCAAAGTGTTGGGAAGTCATGATATTTGTGTCTCCAAGGGTTAATTTGTTTCACGCAGAGAGTAGGAGTATGAGAGAAATTTTTGCAATTTATGCAGGGTAAAAAACGAATGTTCGTAATTCGATGCTTTCTCGTGGGGGGGCGTTAGCTGGGCTGGTGGGGTCTTCAAAGGCTGTATGGGCTGCAAAACGCGCGTGTCCGTCTTCTGCGGAGTCGAAGCATTTAATAAATAGTGCTTCGTCCCTGTGCATTTGCGGAAAGTAGAACCATTTATGTTTGGAATTATACGTGATTCCATAAGTTTCACCGACGCGATCGCGGTACACTAAATCACCAGCCACAATGTCTGTGGGTGTGATACTTTGCGCGTCACACACTGCTAATGGTGACTCTTGGATTGGTTGTGCAATTGCTCGCCAAACATTGATGATGGCAAATCGTTGTTTTAGTAGCGTATCAATGTCATCTATGCCTTGCGCTGCTAATTCCAAACGGGCGCGAGTATAGCCAGATTTGGCGGTGAAGTCGTTGTGTACACGCAAGGCAGGTTCTTTAATGTTATTCTCACCTGGCTTGGACTGACTGGCATTACGCAAGGTGTGATCGAATATCACTACCTGTGTTGCACCTGTTACTTCTTTTAACAATTGCTCGGCTTCTGGATAGTAGACGCCGCGTACTTCGTCTTCATCGTAAAAGTTGCGGACATTAGTATTATGTCCAGTAAATGCAAATCCTTCTCGATCTAACGAGATGTTCTCTGAGATAGAACGAGCATTGTAAATTGGCAGTTTGTGCGTCTGGTAAGTTGCATTCGTGCGGGGAACCCCTGGCGGTGGTTCGTAAGTATAATTAACAGGTTTTTCTGCCATTGGAATCAGGTAACTGAGGTTAGCCTCTACGTATGGCAGTTCTGCGGAAATTGGTTTGTCTAGAACTTGGTTATTTAAGCTCATAGGTTATCCCATTTTGGATTTTGGTTAATTTCTGTCAATCCATACGCCCTATTTTTGAACTGCACCAACGGGAACAGGTTCACCGAGAATTTTGGCGAATCTTTGCAAATAGAAGTCTACAGGGTTTGCTACTGCTTGAATTGAGGAGCGATCGCTTAACCTGTTCCACCATGTCTGCAAATGAGGTGTTTCTGCTGGTAATGTGAATTTGCGGAAGTGTTCTAAGAGTGGTAAACGTTCAAACCAAGGATAGAAGCTGATATCAACTAGGCTAAACTGATCTCCTAACAAGTAATCACCTTTGCCTAATCCTTCTTGTTCAATATATAGAAGTGCTTCTGTGAACTCTCTTCGTCCTTGTTCCTGTTCTTGGCTATCTTTACCGCGCAGCAATTTATTAAAAGCCGGGACAAGGCGAGTATTGGCGTAGTCTATCCAAATCCGAGCGATCGCTTTAGCTGCGGGATCGCGGGGTAACAATGGTGGTTCGGGAAAAACCTCATCTAAATATTCATTTATAATAGCGGACTCGTAAATTTCAACATCCCCATGTTTGATAGCCGGAACTTTGCCATAGCGGGAAATCTGCGTGTACCCATCTGGTTTTTTCTGTAAGTCAATTTCTATCGGCGTGAAGTCAATGCCTTTTTCCAGTAAGACGACACGAGTCCGTTGAGAAAAGGTAGAGGCTTTGGCGAAGTACAGTTGTATGTTGCTCATAAAATCTTTTCCTTGTAATTATCGTGACATGCAGACTATTTGAGATTTCACAACTCTTACTATTGCAATAAGACAGAAGCGAGATGTGTTGATTAGTGCAGTTAAATAATTGACTGGCAGGTATCTACGTCAGTTAGATGGTATATTACAGTTTGTCGGTCGATTTATCGTACTTTAAATAGTATACAGTCTTTATGAAAATATGCATACCTAATTATTAGTGTAACTAAATAAATATCTAGACATAATCAGGCTTGTCAAAAAGAGGTATCATAATGTACTCAAAAGCTTACTCTAATAGGCAGATCCGTCTTGGCTTGCTAGTACCAGCAGGTAACACCACGTTTGAGCCGGACTTTCACTCTGCTTTTTCCAGTCAAGTCAGCATTCATAGCGATCGCGTGATTGCTCAACGCTCACACGTGTACGTACCGATATTACTGCTGGCATGAAAGTATTAGGTTACAGCAGTCAAAGTGAAGCTATTCAACTCGAAGAATGTGGAGCGCGTGTTTTTTACTCTATGTATCAACTACCTGATTTACTTTGATTTATAGTCAAAAGTGGCTAAAGTCACAGCGAAACACTTTTCAAACATCTTCTTAGGAGCATTATTGCAAAAGTCACAACGTATTCAAGTAAAAGATAGGGTGCTAATTTTACGTCCTACTTATGTAGCCGGAAAATATGGGATAGTTTGTGGTCGAGAGTCAAACTCAAATAATCCAGCAAACCAACGGTGGTTGATTCAAGTAGAAGATGTGGATTCGTCTGATATTCTAGTGTCCTTGATTGTAGGTGAGTTTATGTTGATTAATTCAGAGCCAACAAAACCCACGTTTGAGCTTGACTTTTGATAGATTGGTCTAAAGTTACTTAAAATTAAAACCAGGCGATAAACAGAGTCGCAATAGTCTTTTATTTATCCTTATAGCTTCGGTTTTGACGCTCCTGCTAAATTTATTGTAAAAACCTCTTGATTTTCATCACCGATTGTGAGACAGTCTGATTTAATATCCATAAAATACATTAAGTCGACAGATTTACAGTACTTTATGGATTGACCAGAATTAGGTGGTAGTTATAGCTGTGGTTTAACCCGGCAACATCCTGTCAGACTGATTACAACCACAAACTTATAACAGCCGTGTGATGGAAGCATCATAACAGCACTGAATACCTACATGACTTTCAGGAAAATCACCTTCTGTGCAAGTTACCTTCCAGTAGAGTAATCCCAGATTTCATCTTAAATCCGGCGATATTAACTTGTTTTTCTGGAGGCGCGTATTTTGTGCGTGGCTAGTTGTTCTAGCTTTGCAATGCTCATGTATTCACTCATGACTAAACTTTTGTCTTATTTTTTATCAGTGGAGAACATCTCATGCAAGTAGATCCTAATTCTCATGAAGGTTCCGAGCAAGATACTCAGGCTAATAGCGAAACAGATAAACTGAAACAACCCCGTGTAACTAGCAAACGTTTTTTTGGTAGTCACGCTAGCAGACGCTCATTTCTTGGTCGTGCTGGTTTGTTTAGTGCCGCTAGCGTTGTTACAGGAGTTTTAGGTTCAACTTTCTCCTCGAAGAAGGGAGGAGATATTGTACAAGCCCAAGATATCAAGAGGCGGTATAATAATCGATCCTTCGACTACAGGAGATTTGTTGATAAAGCCTATCGAGTACGTGTTGAAGCAGCAACACTTGAACGAAATATTCCGATTCCGGCCCATCCAACTAACGGCGATGAGGAGCGTTATCCCAACAAAATAGGCTCTGACAGTAGGGCCCTACCACATGACGAACGAGGCGAAGTCAAGCTAGAAGCTTACAACTCTTTGACCAAAGCACTGACAACGCAAAACCCGAATGATTTTGAAAATATCATCTTGGGTGGCACCAGAAAGCTGCTCAATCCTCAAGGGGCCCTGGCAATCAGCCTAGAAGGGATCAACGCAGCGCAGATAGCTGTGCCGGCACCACCAGCTCTAGCTAGCGCAGATCGCGCTGCTGAAGCAGTTGAACTTTACTGGCAAGCTTTACTCCGAGATGTACCTCTTTCCAAGCTCCAAAACAATACTGACAACCCAAAAGTCTTGGCAGCCGTCGAAGACCTCAACAAGCTTTCGGCGTTTCGAGGGCCAAAACAAAATGGCCGTGTTACCCCTCAAACTCTATTTCGTGGTAGTGTCAACTACGTCGGTTCAGGTTCAAGTACAAAATATGTTACTCCGCCAGGGGTACTAAATGGTCCCTATCTATCACAATTTTTGTTGCTAACTATTCCTTGGGGAACTCAGTCTGTTTCGCCACTGATTCGTACTGCTCTTCCTGGTAATGACTTTCTAGTCAATTTTCAGGAATGGTTGACTGTTCAGAATGGAGGTAGTTCCGGGAAATCCATTAAATACGACCCCAAAAACCGTTATATAGTCACGGTTCGGGATTTAGGTGAGTATGCCCATATTGGCGGCCCTACATACGTGGGAGCCTCCTTAATTCTTGGTAGCATCGGTACTCCTTTGAATCCAGGCAATCCCTACGTTAGATCGAGAACTCAAAGTGGTTCAGCTGCAACCTTTGCAGTGGGACATTTACAAGCCTTGCTTAACTTGGGTACTTCGCGTGTGATTAGAGCATCATACTGGCAGAAGTTTTATGTACACCGCATTCTCCGCCCAGAAGCTTATGGTGGGCTAGTCTACAACAACATTGTCAATAAAACTCAGTATCCAATTAATTCTGAGGTCTTAAATTCCCAAGCTTTGGCTCAGACCTTTAGCACCTTTAACACCTATCTATTGCCCCAAGCATATCCAGAAGCAGCGCCAATCCATTCATCTTATACAGGTGGTGCGGCTGCCACTGCTGGCGTCAATATCACACTGTTGAAAGCATTCTTTGATGAAAACTTTGTTATTCCCTCACCAGTAGTGCCCGATCCCAAAGACCCGACAAAACTGATTCCTTACAGTGGGCCACCACTAACTGTAGGTGGTGAGTTGAATAAACTGGCAACTAACTATGCTATTGGTCGCGGTCACGGCGGTATCCATTGGCGTTCCGATGGTTCAGCTTCTTTGGCTTTAGGAGAAGAGGTTGCTATTAGTCTGCTCAGGGATGAGAGACTGGGTTACAACGAAATATTCAATGGTTTCACCTTCACCAAATTTGACGGTACAAGAGTCACAGTTTAAACCGATTTTCGGCGTTATGGGAGCGCCAAATTAAGTACACAATTTCGTAAATTCGTGGCAAATTGAGGGTTGAAATTTAAACGCATAGGCGCTTCACCTTGTGCATCGAGGTTGTTATGCTGTCGTCACAAGTAGTAGATTCACTAATCTTCGTCTTCTTTAGTATCAGCTTCTTCAAATCCTAACCAGAAAAGCAGCACCTTCTCAACTTCTACCATTTGCTCAGATGTCAAACTACCCAATTTGCGTAAAAGCTTTGTATGAGGAATTGTGATGACGTTTTGCACGTCAAAGGCTCCTTTTCGAAGGAACTTGACTTTGATTTGCACCTCAAACCTTGAACCACGTGGACTTGTTGTATGTGGAATTAAAGTTGCTAAGGCACGGTCTTGATTGAGGGCAGGAATACTGATTACTAAACACGGCCTGACTTTCGCTACATAACCCAAATCGACTAGCTAAACTTCACCACGTTCAGAGCTAATCATACAGGGGTTCCTGCTCGTCTAATTCTAAAAAAAGTTCCTCAGCGTTCAAAACTAAATTTTCATCCGACAACGGCGGAAAATCTAAGTCAACAGTCCGCTTTAGAATTTCTAGTACCAAATCTAATTGCTCCGCATCTGTTAAGCGGTCGAAGGTATCTAAAAGTTCTTGTACTAAAGCAGTCATAGCTGTTTTTCTATACTTGCTGTTAGCATAACACAGGTTTAGCAAGGATCTCAGGCATCGCCAAGATGAAATCAATGCTTATATTGAATGCGATCGCATCCGTGATGAATTGATTGATCCCTTGGTGCGAGATTTATGAGTAACTGGTTCATTCACTTGTACTTAGATACAGACAATCTTGCACCACTAACGATCACCGTTCGTTGTTGGGCTTCAACAGCTTATTATGCTGTTTGACCGGACGATATTTTCTTGCTCATAACTTATACTTTTCGCAAATTCAAGAACTTCCAAGCTTCTGTCTGACCAAGTTTGCTGATTTCTGATCTAATTCTTACCTGAACAGTATCGCCTTCTTTTATTCCTTCCCTTTTGAAAATTTGTTTGTCGTCTTTTTGCAAATCTACAATTACTGGCAAGCCGTTACTTGCATCTTGAAGTGTAACTTCTGGTGGTTCAATATCCAGATCAACTTCCAACACCGTATAAATTCCTGATAATACTACTATTTCAGTGATTGGATGAAAAGCTGTAGGCAGTCCAAGTAGAATTGAAGACGCATTTCTGAGCTTCATGTTCATGTCTTCAAAGTTTTTAACAGACTCATAATTCTCAGACACAGACTGCTTTGCTGCTTCCTCCATGACTTTCAAAAAACTATCAAAATTTGACTCTGGCGTTGATGTAAGTTCACCGAGCAGATCCTTTACTATTTTCTTAAATTCATTCAAACCCTGTATTGCGTCACTCTTTAGCTCATCATTATCCTTTTGTTTAAAATCTTCATTATAATGAAGACAACCATTTCTAATTTTTCGTATTACATCAAGACTATTGTGAGTCATTTCTGTAATCAGATATTCACTTTTCAAAGTATTAATTCTTTTATGCTGACTTTGAGTGACTAGCTTCTCTCGTCCCGATTTTGTAGCTAAAAACTTTGTGAAATCTTCAGCAGAAATTCCTGTAAGTGCAATACAGCCAGTGTAAAAACCAAATTCAAATAAGTTTTCTGCTTCTTTCAAGAGTCGAATAAAATCGCTTACAGATGCCAAGCATGAAATATCTTCAACCAACCACTTTCTTTCGACAATTTTGTCAACATCATTATCAAACCACTTCCTAAGAATTTCTTTGTATGCTGCTTTGTCCCTCTCAATGTATGAACTTCTTTGACTTTCATCTATTAAAGAGTAGTTATACTTATTAAAGTCAATATACATAATATTAAAAATAGCTTTTGGCAATCTGATTTCCAATGCTAACAGATAATCTTCAAGTATTACTAAATCCTCTGGGGAAGATATACTGAAACTTTTTACAGAATTGCTGGATAGATATTATACAATTTGTACGTATAAATGGCTAACTTAGAGCGATTATATGAAACAAGACTTGATTTTATACGAACGTCTATGATACCCTGCCTTCATCCACAAATTACAGTTAACTGATAAACTAACCGTAGTTTGTGATTATACAGTGTGCATCAAATGGGAATCACGCATTATGCCAAAAGATTGGTATGAATGGCACGACCTATACGACACTGAGCCAAAATTGCAGCAGCGTCTAGAAATCGTGCAGGAATATATTGCTTACAGCTTGAATGCGTCGCCATCTGGAACTATGCGTGTCGTAAGTGTTTGCGCGGGTGATGGACGAGATTTACTAGGAACTTTAAAAAATCACCCTCGAATAAATGACGTATATGCACGACTTGTTGAACTCAGCCCCCAGTTAGTTGAGCGTGGACGAGCAACTATAGAGTCTTTGGGTTTAACCAAGCAAATTGAGTTTATCAATGGTGATGCAACTCTTGCCACAAACTATGTAGAAGCAGTACCAGCAGATATCGTGATTGTGTGTGGTGTCTTTGGCAATCTGGCAGAGGAAGCTGAACTCAATCGCTTACTAGATAACCTGAGTTTTCTGAGTAAACCAGGTGCTTTTGTCATTTGGACTCGTGGACACTCCAACGGTATTACCTACTCTGACAATGTGCGGAAAATTTTAAGTGCATCTGGATTTGAAGAAGTAAACTTCAAGCTTACAGCTACAGGAGATATGGGTGTTGGTCTTCATCGATATTTTGGTGAAAACTTGGCTGCACCTAAAGAGCAACAGTTATTTGTGTTTTCCGGCATTCCTAGTAAAGCGAGGTAAAAAATGTCTATTCAAAACACAGTGTCAACTTGGGAAGAAGTTTTAGAAACTGCTAGAAAAAATACCTCTGCGCGTAGGGTAAAGAGGCCGGGACAATCCCCTTCTACTGCACCAATACCCAGCAGTTTACATAAACTTCCCCCAAACACAGAACCACCAGTCTTGCTTTATCGAGATACTAATTCCTGGTGTCCTTTCTGCGAAAGAGTTTGGTTTGCTCTGGAAGAAAAGGAAATTCCCTTTGCAACGGAGTTTATTGATTTAAGTAATAAACCTAAATGGTACACTGACCTAGTTCCCACAACCCTTGTTCCAGCAACAAAAATTGAGGGTAATTTAGTATATGAATCTAAAGATATTCTCTTGGCTTTAGAAGAAAGGTTTCCACATCCAGCATTATTGCCGGAAAATCCAGAGGAAAATGCTGTTGCAAGGCAGTTGGTTGAAGAAGCTGAGACTAACGGTTTTAAAGAGATTGCTTACAAATTCGTGAGAGAAACATCTGTAGATGCTGATGAGTTGGCATTACAAGCAGCATTTGAGGCAAAGTTAGATGAGCTTGAGCAAGGTTTGGCTAAATACCCTGGCCCCTACTTTGTCAGTACATTTAGCTTAGTTGATATTGTGTATAGCCCTCATTTAGATAGATTGGCGGCTAATTTACCTGTGTATCGGGGATATCACCTCAAAGGAAATCCTCACTTTCCTCGCATTAATGCTTGGTTTGATGCACTGAATCAGCGTCCTGCTTATCATAGGGTGAAGTCGGATAATATCACCAATAATTTACTTATGCGTCGCAGATGGGGTGTAGAACCGATTGGAAATCCTTTACCTCTGGATGTGGCAGATAGTGAAAAAATTCAATATAGAGCCGAGGCAGCTGAGAGATTGAGCGATAATCGAGAAGTTGCGATCGCAGATATTATCAAAAATTCTGGAGTCCAAGCAATAGCAGCAGATGGTGATTTTACCACAGTTAAGGACGCTGTTGATTTTCACCTGCGACAACTAGCTGATTATCTCATTCATGGCAATGGGGAAACCTTACCGGGTGGAAGGACTGGTGGTAAAAATAGTAGTGTTGATCTCCTATTCGCTGCTGTCGGGGCTATTACTTTCGCATATTTGAGAAATCGCATCTGCGCCCCCCGTGATATGAGTGCTGGTGCAGCAACGGCGTTTCGATCTGCGATCGATAAATTGTTGACTTCTGTTTATTAATTTTGTGGGCGTTGCTGAATGTATGAATTTATCGGGCTACGCCCCGCTAACATCCAGAGACGCAGCGAAAAGTCGGAGCGCTTTTGAATTCTGCCGTACTGTAGAAACTTATTGAGGAAAGGGAATTGCTAGCAGTCCATAGTGAAAACGAACTACAATTAACTGCTGATGTACTGGTAATCGGTGGTGGCCCTGCGGCAGCATGGGCAGCCTGGGCAGCAGCATCTCAAGGTGCCAAAGTCATCATTGTTGATAAAGGTTTTTTGGGTACGAGTGGTGCTGCTGCTGCTAGTGGCAATGGCATCATGGCTCCTTCTCCAGAGAATTGGGACAAAGTTTTATCGGAGCGTTATCGCGTAGCAAAAAACCTCGCTAACTTACGTTGGATCGAGCGTGTTATCGAAAAAACTTGGCTGAGTTTGCCCCTAGTGGAAAGTTGGGGCTATCGTTTCCCTAAAGAAGATGGGGAATCTGTGCGTCAGAGTTATTATGGCCCCGAATATATGCGGGTACTTCGCAAAAACCTTTTGCGCGTTGGTGTGCAGATTTTCGACCAAAGTCCGGCTCTAGAGCTTTTATTGGCTGACGACGGCTCAGTTGCTGGAGCAAGAGGTGTGCAGAGGCAAGAAAATCGTACTTATACCGTTCGTGCTGGTGCAGTAGTCTTAGCAAATGGTGGTTGTGCATTCTTGAGTAAAGCATTAGGTTGCAATACCAATACAGGTGATGGACTGTTGATGGCAGTGGAAGCCGGCGGTGAACTTTCTAGTATGGAAGCTTCCAATCACTATGCAATTTCGACGGCTTTCAATGCCACAGTGACAAGGGGTGTCCCCTTTGGCTGGGCTAGTTATAGCGATGAAGCAGGCAATGATCTAGGTGGTTATATAAATGGTCGTCGTGATCCATCGTTCCTCCCTAATGCCCTATTGAAAGGCCCCGTTTACGCTCGTTTAGATCGAGCCACACCGGAAGTTAAAGCAGTGATTGAAAAGTCTCATTTCATTGCTTTTCTACCCTATACAAAAGCTGGTATTGACCCCTATACAGAACGAGTGCCTGTGACACTTATTTTAGAGGGTACAGTCCGTGGTACAGGTGGGATTCGGATTGTGAATGATAATTGCGCTACAAAGGTTCCTGGCCTCTACGCTGCTGGTGATGCAGCATCGCGGGAGTTTTTAGCGGGTTTAGCTTCTGGAGGTGGTGGCCCCAATGCTGCGTGGGCAATCTCCACAGGGCAATGGGCTGGAGTTGGGGCAGCAGACTTTGCCAAGAGTCTGGGCACTCATGCAAATGAACGAGTTGCGCGTCCTGCTGGTAAAGTGGGATTGGGATCATCGCCCTCACACACTTCTGAAACATTCGATAGTGAGGCGATCGTGCGCGGTGTACAAGCCGAGATGTTCCCTTTGGAGAAGAATTATTTGCGTTCTGAGCAGGGACTTTTGGATTCTCTCGCTAAATTAGAGAAACTATGGGAGCAAGTACAAGGGAACCCGAAACAAGATACAGTGCGCGATGTGGAATTTTCTCGGCGAGCGGCTGCTTTGACGGCTGTAGCAAGATGGGCATATTTTAGCGCATTACATCGCACGGAAACGCGCAGCGAACATATTCGTGTAGACTATCCCGAAACCGATCCAAATCAGCGTTATTACCAGGCAACAGGCGGCTTAGATAAGCTTTGGGTGAGGCGTGATTGGATTACGAATGCAATCGCTACACCACCAGTACAAACCACTCAAACCACACCCTCTGTGTTGTAGCAGGAGCATATCATGATTGAGCTTGTCAGCCATAAACTCTGTATCAATTGCAATTTGTGCGTCCAAGTTTGCCCTACCAATGTCTTTGACTCCGTACCTAACGAGCCACCTGCGATCGCCCGCAAGGAAGACTGTCAAACTTGTTTCATGTGTGAGGCTTATTGCCCTGCGGATGCACTCTATGTTGCACCTGAATCTTATACCAATGTTGCAGTCAATGAGGATGATTTAATTGAAAGTGACATCATGGGCGAATATCGTCGGCTCTTGGGTTGGGGATATGGTAGAAAAAACAATAGTGAATTGGATACGGCTCATAAACTGCGCCAACTACCGCGTCCTTATCAAAGTTAATTTGGGTGTCTAAAGCACTGTTTGGCGAAGTTCTGGAAAGGCTTTAGATACTTTATTCAAGAGATATTCGCCATAAGTGCCGCGAAATTCGTGGACACTAGCTTTATCCCAGCGATCGCTTTTATCATCATTCACTACTACATCCTTCAGTTCAATGGGTTTGACTTCAACGTTGAAATTAGGATCAAAGAAAAAGGGAAATGATAGGCGATTACTGGTTGATAGGTTCTGAACGCGGTGGGGTGTTGAACGATACAGCCCTCGTGTCATGCGATCGAGCATATCCCCAATGTTGCATATAAATGAGCCAGGAATAGGGGGTGCATCTATCCAACCAGACTTTGATTTGACTTGTAATCCACCAACATTATCTTGTTTGAGTATAGTTAATACTCCGTAATCTGTATGTTCGCCAACGCCCCATTCAGATTTAGATGATGAATTAGGAGGGTAATTGAAAATCCGAAATAATATCAATGGGTCTTTTGTATAACGGTCTGCAAAATATGATTCTTCTAATCCCAAACTCAGAGCAATACCAGCCATTAAGGTGTGTCCGAGTTTGGTCATTGACTCCATATACTCAAGCACTATTTTCCTAAATTGGGGAATGTTGGATGGAAAAAGATTGCGACCGTGCATTGGTGTACCAGCTTTCACAAGTGGGTGGTCTTCTTCTAATTCTGCACCGAAGTAAATACCTTCTTTTAAGTCCGGTCTACCTGATGTTAATTCATTTCCAACTGGAAAATATCCTCGCCATGCTCTACCACCAAGAGCCATAGGAATCTTCAGTTTAGTTTCTACATCCTGCGCGAAAAACTGTTGGCTGAGATGTTCTAACCGCTTTTGTAGTTGTTCATCAACTCCATGTCCGACGATATAAAAGAAACCATAATCTTGGCACGCTTGCCTAATTTGATCTGCAACTACTTTAGAAGAGTTGCTACTTTGGGAAATTAGTGCACTAATGTCAATTATGGGAACTTGTGAAAACTCTTTGTTATCTTGTAAGATTGCCATGCTCAGGTTATCGTAGTTGTGCGTATACTAATATCTAGGGTACACAGAAAATTATATCGATAACTATAATCTTGGGTATAGCGATCACTAGCCTTAGTCAAGGATTTAGACAAAGTATTTTGAGTAGAAATTTGTAAATTTTATTTAAATCCGGCAATTTGATGTAAGTACCGTAGTATCATCTAAATAATTCTCACTCTTTCTGCAAATAACAACGATTTACTGAACAAGGAGTAATTTATTGTCTAATATCAAGTACGTAAAAATTTTTTAATTTAAGAACAAACATAATTCATAAATATGCGGTACAATCAACTAGGTAATAGTGACCTAAAAGTTTCCGAAATTTGCCTTGGTACTATGACCTATGGGCAGCAAAATACTATCGAAGAAGCCCATCAACAGCTAGATTATGCAATTAAACAAGGAATTAACTTCATTGATGCGGCTGAGATGTACCCAGTACCAACCAGTGCTGAAACCTACGGCTTAACCGAAACTTATATTGGAGAATGGTTAAAACATCAGCAGCGAGATCAACTAATAGTTGCTACTAAAATTGCGGGGCCTGGTCGCGGCTTTAAATGGTTACGTGATGGAGCAAAAGCCATTGATCGGGATAATATCAAACAAGCTGTAGATGATAGTCTGAAAAGATTGCAAACAGACTATATTGATTTATATCAAATCCATTGGCCAGATCGTTATGTACCACGTTTTGGACAAACAGTTTTTGATCCCTCTGAGGTAAAGGAAACAGTTTCCATTACTGAACAACTAGAAGTTTTCGCTGATGTCATCAATGCAGGTAAAATTCGCTATATCGGCTTAAGTAATGAAACTCCTTGGGGCGTTGCACAATTTAGTCATGTAGCTAAACAATTAGGATTACCTAAAGTCGTCTCGATTCAAAATGCTTACAATTTACTCAATCGAATTTTTGATAGCGCACTTGCAGAAGCAGTTTATTACGAAAACGTTCCTTTACTAGCTTACAGCCCTTTGGGATTTGGCTATTTAACTGGTAAATACCTCAACGGTAAACCAGAGAAAGCAAGAGTTACTTTGTTTGAAAACTTTGGTCAGCGATATTTAAAACCAAATGTTAGTCAAGCAGTAGCAGCTTATGTAGAAATTGCCAAACGCCATCAACTAAGTCCTGCACAATTAGCGATCGCATTCGTGCAGAGTCGTTGGTTTGTTGCTAGTACAATTATTGGTGCTACTACATTAGAACAACTCAAAGAGAATATAGAAAGCATCAATGTAGTTCTTGATAAAGATATCTTGGCTGAATTGGATTCAGTTCATACTCAATATCCAAATCCAGCACCATAAGAGTGATGTTAGCGGTAGCGGGGCATTTAGCCCGTGTTGAGAAGCTGCGAGATCCCGGACTTCTTCAAGAAGTCCGGGATCTGAACAAAATTCATGATAGCAACTTAAAATTATGACGATCGCAACAGCATCAGTTGACCAAAATACTATTCGTCGCCGTGGTACTGGTTTAAGAGCTTATAATCCTGACAAGGTATTCAAAGGTTATACACTTTTTACACCACTTACAGGTAAGGGAGAAGTATATCTTCTGAACCTAGAAGGAGAAGTAGTACATCAATGGAATTTGCCATATTCACCGGGTTTATATGCTTATCTTTTACCCAATGGCAATCTTTTTTATAATGGTAAAACACTAGATATTCCGCCACATTTTCCTTTGTGGGCTGCCTTTAAAGGCGGCGTTGTCTTAGAAGCAGATCCCAAGGGAAATATTATTTGGGAGTATAAACATCCAGATCATCATCACGACGGACGCAGACTACGCAACGGTAACACGATTTTATTAGCTATTGAAAAAATACCTCAGTCTTTGATTCCCCGTATCAAAGGTGGTGTACCGGGAACGGAAGCAGACGGTGATATCTATGCTGATGTGCTTTACGAAGTTACTCCTGGGGGTGAAATTGTTTGGATTTGGCACGCCCATGAACACTTAAATCCAGATATTTTTACTATCACTCCCCAAGATCAACGACACGAATGGACTCATGGCAATACTGTAGGCGAACTCGCTGACGGCAATATTATAGTCAGCTTCCGCAACATCTCTACCGTCGTAATTATCGATCGCAACACAGGAGAAATTATCTGGACACTTGGAGATGACGTATTAGCACAGCAACATTTTCCTAACGAATTAGCTAACGGCAATATCCTAATTTTTGACAATGGCGCACATCGCCGTCATACTGCTCTCAATTTCTCTCGTGTGATTGAAGTAAGCCGTCAAACTAAACAGATAGTTTGGGAGTACACTGACAACCCACCTCAAAATTTCTTCAGCTCGTATATATCAGGCGCACAGCGTCTAGCGAATGGCAACACTTTGATTACAGAAGGTGCTTTCGGTCGCATATTTGAGGTGACAGTTACAGGAGAGATTGTTTGGGAATATGTCAATCCTCACTTTGCGGCGAGGAATCTTGGTGAGAAGTCAGCAGTAGCTAGTGGGGAGCAAAATTCAGTCTTCCGTGCTTTTCGTTATGCGCCTGAAGAAGTGCCTTGGCTTTAAAAAGGCAGTCCTGATGAAACGAGTTTCAAAAGCCGTTACATGAAAGAGGAATTAAGGGCTGGGGACTAGTATTTTTACTCAGCACTTTCAAGTCAGGAGGCTTTTGATTCGTAATTCTGCTAATAAACAAGTCTTAATTCATAGAGGAATATCAACATGGCTGAAATCAAGATATATAGTGCAGTTGTTTGCCCTTATGCTCATCGTTCGCGCTTGGTACTACAAGAAAAAGGCATCGACTTTGACTTGATTGAGATTGATTTGCAGAATAAACCGGAGGGATTTACAGATATTTCTCCTTATGGAAAAGTGCCTGCGATGTCTGCGACGGGCTACGCCTACGCACATAATAATAACCGAGTT
>NZ_DASQZC010000468.1:0-4752 GCF_035638895.1 Nostoc sp.
TTTGAACTGAGCCTCAGAAAACGGGTTATCATCGCTTACCCTCGGTCGTGCAAAACTCTGTGCGAGGCCAAGTACAGCAAGAAGCTCAACAGTGTTACTCGCAGTCATAGGGCTACCACGATCGGAATGAATCGTCAACTGATTCGACTCTTCAATTCCTTGTTGGCGAATGGCTTCGCGGATAAAGTGTTGAGCTCTATCAGAATTTTCTTCATGCGTGATCATCCAGCCCACAACATAGCGACTGAATACATCGATCATCACGTAGAGAAAATAATATTTTCCCTTTATCTCCCCCGGAAGGCGCGTTATGTCCCAGCTCCAAAGCTGATTGGGTCCCGTCGCACTCAACACGGGTTTGTGATACTTCGGATGACGACGCTGGTCACGACGGTCCTTTAACTCTTTGGCCTCGCCAAGCACCCGGTACATGGAACTCACAGAACAAAGCCATTTTCCGCGATCCAGGAGCTTGCTAACGACCTGGTAGGGCGTGTCTTCGACAAACTCTTCAGAATGCAGCAAATCGAGAATTTGCTGCCTTTCTGCTGAACTCATGGCATTGGATGCACGACGAGGAATCTTCCGAAGTGGCCCCTGAACATGCCACCGGTTCATGCTGGAGCGGGATACACCTATCAAGCCTGAAAGCCACGATCGGCATACTCTTCTCTGCAGCATTTCCATTACGCCCTGTTTTACTCTTTCTCGCTTTTCCAGTCGAAGTCCGGCTGTTTGATTCCCAAGATCTCTGATACTTTTTTTTGAACTTCGATAACCACTTCCGCCTGCCGCAATCGCTCGTTCACTCGAGCAAGTTCCTTTTCCAGTTGCGCAACTTTCTTTTCTGCTTTAGCTTCCAGATTCGGTTTGGGTCCGCGCTTCTTGTTAAGAGCTCCGGTAAGTGTCTCTTCGGTTTCGTCCCGCCACTTGGCTACCTGGGCCGCATAGAGTCCTTCTTTCCTTAGAAGCTCACCAACCGCTCCACGTTTGCCTCGACATTCTTCGAGCCGTTCCAGTATTTCGAGTTTGTACTCTGGCTCGAATACTCGCCGTTTGGGTTTATCGTCCACCAATGAGCGCCTTATGCCTTCAGGTAATGATTCTGAAGTTGCTGAACCCACAAGCTTTTTGTCTTTGGATGTCTGGGACATGGATGAAGCCTCATTTCCGCCACTTTCATTATACTAATTTATCGGCAGAAACTGTCTCATACTTGGCTGAGATATAGGGACTCAAGACCATCAAATTTCAGAGAAAGGGAGTTGGCTGGGAATTT
This sequence comes from Nostoc sp., assembly GCF_035638895.1. GTDB lineage: Bacteria > Cyanobacteriota > Cyanobacteriia > Cyanobacteriales > Nostocaceae > Nostoc. Next base: position 1,280 of record NZ_DASQZC010000468.1, read on the forward strand.
GATGATATCATTCTTGAGTTCGAATCTGACAACATCTCAAAGTATCTTGCCTTCTCGATTAAAAGTAATTCTTACATCACCGCCAATAAGTTCCCAGCAGATCTTGTTGAACTTGCGTGGAAGCAGTTTTGTAAGACAACTGACAATCCCTTTCGATCCAAACACGATTTCTTGGGCTTAATAACTTCAGGTACATCTACAGCGGCAATCGAAGCATATCGCAAACTTCGCAATTTTGCGACGAAACATAAAGGTCCGGATTTAGACATTCAGATCAAGCAACCAGAATTTACGAATCAGAACGTTCGGGATTTGTATGAAAGCTTCATTAAGCCTTCGTCCCTGAGCTGTACAACTCAACGGGCCGAAGTCATTGATCGACTGATACACATCGATGTGAATCTTGATGATCCAACTTCACCTTTGCTCACGCAAGCGCTCAGCAACCTAACTGCTGCGTTGTCCAAGAGCGATCCAAATGAACTTTGGATCAAACTCCAACACATGACGAAAACTTCTCGCTCGGTTTCCGGCGAGATCAATTTTCAGCATTTAATTGCTGAGCTAAGTTCCTTTGAAATTAAAGGTCAACGCCACTTAGACTCTGACTTGAAGAAGTTTAAAGATAACTACGAAACCGAAACAGAGAAAATAAAGTCCACTATAGGCAGCGACCTTTCTATTGAGAGAACGACTAACTTCACATGTCAGTTCATAAAAGGACAGATTAATGCTTTGATTGGCGAATCTGGTGTCGGAAAATCAGTTCTATTGAAGCAATGGACTAGAAGCTCTGAAAAGCAAATCATTTGGTTACCCTCTTCACTTTTCAAAGCGAGAAGTCTAGTTGAACTTAATGCTCTACTGGGCCTGCAAAACGATTTGTTCGATATTCTCAAATACGGCCCGAGTGAACAAATTGTGGTGATCGATGCCATAGACCGCCTCACTGGATTTGAAGAACGCGATTTACTAAAATCCTTTTTGATAAAATTTCAAAGGGATTCTGGCAATCGCCATCTCTGCGTGATTAGCTCGCAAGACCAAATATGGAAAACACTGGTTGGGACGCTATCGAGTCAAAACGTAGCCTTTAACGTCATTTCTGCACCCTACTTTGAAAAGGCCGAGCTGGACTTCGTTTCAAAGGAAAAGCCAAACCTTTCAGGCATTTTGAAGCACGGTCCTACACGCGAGATTCTTAAGAACCCCAAATACCTTGATCTCGCAATTCAGATGGCAGAAAGATCGTCGCTCGTTACAAGCAAGGCTATTAGCGAGCCGGTCTTAATTAGAGGTTTTTGGAATATATATAGCGACGGAAGTGCAAATCAGAAACAGGTTTTGCTCACTAAGTTGGCAGTTGAGCAGGCGGATGCAAATAACTTTCTCTCACCAATTAAAGACTTAATCGATTCAGAGTTTCAGTTGATTGATTCTCTAGTTAGAGACGGAGTTCTTAAAGCTCAAGATGGTTGGGTAAGGTTCTCCCATGATCTATATGGTGATTGGATTCGGCAGCGTTTTCTTCTCTCGCAAAGAGTAAGGACCCTCCAGGAAATCGTCCAACGCAAAAATAACATTTACTGGCACCAAGCAATCAGGCTCGCATCACTTGAAATCTTGGAAACAGATGGATTCGATAGCTGGAAGAAGGATGTTACGTCGCTAAAGGAAAGCGGAGACGATGTTCTTGTCGATCTATTTCTCGACATTGCAATCACCGCTCTTAATCAAGGTTCAATTCTAGTAACCATCCAGGAATTACTTTTCTCTGACAGTCTGAAAGTGTTGCATAGATTTTTGGAGCGGTTTTTGGCGTATGCTACCGCTCCAAATCCTCAGGTAATGAGCATGCGGACAGAACTTGAGTTAGATGAGCTGACAGCAGCTCAAATCAACAGAGTTCCCTTGTATGCATATTGGCCCAGTCTCCTAATTTTTCTTGCCGACAATATTGAAGACGCTAGCGGCGGTAGAGTTCAGATGGCTCAAATTGCTGAGAAATGGCTAACATTCACTCCAAACGATTTTCCGTTTCGTGAAGCGGCCGCCAAAATCATATACGCGTCCGCGAAATGGATTTTCGAGTTCAAGAGAGGTCCTGGACTCAGTTTGGTTCGGGACGACGTTGATAAGAAATGTTATCAGGCGCTTTTGGCGGCCTATCCCGACCTTCCAAACGAGATTGAAGATCTATGTCTGAAACTTATTGGGCTACGCGAAGATGGTATCGAACGTCCTAAGGCACCAGTTGTTCAATCAAAATCAAAAGCGCCACCTCCAATCAAGTCTATCGTAACTCGTAGAAGAATAGAAAAGAATGTTTTGCCTAACGGCCCCCAGTTCGAAAGGGATCAAGAATTTCAGACGGTCTGTTTGAATTCTCAAAATTTCATATACATCATAAAGTACAATTCTTCGCTCGCAGCTAGACTTCTTCTTGCAGCGATAATAGAAGAACCCCAAGAGTATGAGGATATTTATGATAGTGGTTGGCGGATAGATGAACGCTTTGGCACTGCTTATACTCGACAGTTCTATCCGCCTCTTTATTCAAGTTGTCCTTTTTTAAATTTCTTTAGAGCAGCGCCACAGCAATCACTGGATGCATTGATCTCACTTGTAAAGCTAGTCACAGATCGATGGGCAGAGAGAGAAAAGAAAAGGCAGCATGAGGTATTCGGATTTGATATCGAAATAAATGGCACCAAGAAATTCTGGCGAGGTGATTCCCAGGTATTTCTCTGGGCGATGGATTTGGCAAATTGCCCAGATATAGTAGTCGCCTTTTTAATGGCCTCCGAAAAGTGGCTGTATGAAAAAATTGACGCCAAAGAGAACATTGATCTTTGGATTGATCAAATTGTTCAGAAGAGTACCTCCCTAGCTTTAATTGGTGTTTTAGTCTCAGTCGCAAAATACAGTCCCAAACTTCTAGTTAAAAAGCTGCGCGGACTCTTGATCGTACCGAACATTATTTGGTGGGATCAGCATTTCTTGCTACAGAATCGGACAGGGATGACCTCCATGATCTCATGGTCCGGCCAGGATCGATACATGGCTAACCTTGCTCTGAAATGGTTTGGAATGGATCATCGCAAGACTTCGTTGGAGCAATGGGCAATTCACATTCTTCTAAATATTCCGGACATGACTGATTTTTTTGGCAAGGCGAGATCTAGCTGGGAAGAGGTTAACGATCAACCAGATCCTCAACTTGAAGCTCTGATTTGCAAGTTCAACCCGGCAAACTATCATGTTGGACAATTAGCAGATGGTACCCAAGTATGGAACTATTCCGCTCCGGCGGACTTTCTTGAGAAGCACAAAGGTAAGCGCCCCAGCAAGTCACGGTTAGACTCCGTCCCCACCTGATCGTATCCTGCCTCATCACCCGCAGTTGGTGATCAAAATACAGTTGAATTTTGAAGCGTCCGTTTGAGTGCTTGGTAAAGATGCAAAAGCCAGCC
>NZ_DASQZC010000469.1:0-8828 GCF_035638895.1 Nostoc sp.
TTACTCGATGAAGTCGGCGCGGGAACCGATCCAGTTGAAGGTAGCGCCTTAGCGATCGCCTTGTTGCAATATCTAGCCAACCATTCCCAGCTAACGATCGCCACTACTCACTTCGGGGAATTAAAAGCCCTGAAATACGAAGACGATCGCTTTGAAAATGCCTCTGTAGAATTTGACGAAAGTACTCTCTCACCCACTTACCGTTTGTTGTGGGGCATACCTGGACGTTCTAACGCCTTAACTATTGCCCTCCGCTTAGGATTGAACCCAGAAGTGGTACAACAGGCAAAAACCCAGGTGGGAGAAGCCACAGATGAAGTTAACCAAGTAATTGCTGGCTTAGAAGCACAACGCCGCCGTCAGGAAACCAAAGCAGCCGAAGCCCAAAGTTTGTTGCAGCAAGCGGAACGTTTATACAAAGAGGTATCCGCAAAAGCCGCAAGTTTGGAGGAAAGGGAAAGCAGTTTGCGGGCTTCACAGGAAATAGCAGTCCAACAAGCGATCGCTCAAGCAAAAGGTGAAATTGCCCAAGTGATCCGCCGTTTGCAGAAAGGTACGCCCACAGCCCAAGAGGCCCAGCAAGCAACCAATGCTTTAAATCAAATTGGTCAACAATATCAGCCAGCAACGTCAGCAAAACCAAAAGCTGGATTTATGCCCAAAGTAGGCGATCGCGTCCGCATTCCAAAATTGGGACAGATAGCAGATGTAATCACCGCCCCTGATGAAGATGGCGAGTTAAGCGTTCGGTTTGGGCTAATGAAGATGAACGTGAAGTTGCAAGATGTAGAATCTCTAAATGGTCAAAAGCCCGAACCAGTCGTTAAAGCCAAACCAGCCCCAGCAGCAGTAACCCCACCACCGCCAGTTGTCCCAGAAATTCGGACTTCCAAAAATACCATCGATTTGCGTGGAAAACGGGTGGCTGATGCCGAATACATTTTAGATAAAGCCATCTCGGAAGCTACAGGCCCAGTCTGGATTATTCACGGGTATGGTACTGGCAAACTGCGACAAGGAGTTCACGCATTTTTGCAACAGCATCCCAGAGTTAACAACTACGAACCAGCAGAACAAGCAGATGGCGGCACCGGTGTTACCGTTGCTCACATCAAATAAAGTGGCAATAAATATAACTAGTACAGTACAGCGTAAATCCAGCTACGACATAGCATAAGATATGCTATGTCGTATTTAAGAATTCAATAATGTAATTATATAACTTGATTTTAACCTTAACGTTCTATACATTCTATACATTCTATTATTGATTTATTGATTTAGTAAAATCTTTGACATAGCTAAATTAGCTACAGCACATCCTAAAAGATTTGTGGTTCTTCAGTTCATTTTATGGAACAGAATAATAAATAAAACCTAAAAATAGGCTATATTTATTGCTGTGACTGGGTTTTAAGTTTTTGAGTCTTTCTATAAAACTGCGGTTTTAATGCTCTACTATAAAACCAACGCAAGAACCAGATTTGTAAAATCCTCACTTTCTTGACTTTGCGGTAGCCTGGGGTAAGCTGTTTCGCATCGAAATAAACCCCTGTTCCCCTGCCTCTTTTTAAAGGAAATTGAGGACTAGTTAGACAGCTTATTGCAACTGTCCACAAAAAAATCTCTTTTGAAATATGAGAAAAAATCAAATGCCTAAAATACTCTCTATAGCTTTCGCTCTGACCATACCTGTTTCTGCTGGTACTGGTCTGAGTTTTGCCAGTTTCGCCACACTTGAAGCAAAACCCGCATACGCCCAAGCCCAGTTAACCCAGTTGAGAACTTATACTCTGCAAACCACGACCAATAGCGAGGGCTTCTTTTCAGTACCACACGGTTTAAATGGCCCAAATATTCAAGGCATTACGGTCGCTGTGCAACTCACTAACGGAAACTGGCACATTGTGCACCGTAGTAACCAGTTTTTTAACGACTTTTGGTGGAACAATGAATACGTACAAGGGAGCAACGTATCGCCTTCCTCTAATAATAGACCCGTCAAGATCATTTTATATGTATCCTGACCTCGCTACTTCTTTTCTAGAGCATCTATAGCGCTTCTCGTTTGGATGCAATAAACTCTGTCCTCACTTCCATTCCTCTTTCCTAAAAGGCTACGGTATAGACACAAGTCGAGTTGGAAATCAAATAGAGGGAAAAGAACGGAAAATTATTTTTAAAATCCTTGATTTTCCGTTAATCCTATATCAATAAGCTGACACTATTGATAATAACTTGAGAAACTTAAAACCTTGCCTATTAAGGCTTGTATCTTATCAGGCAAGTATTTTAGGACTTGTATGTACACCGTAACCTAAAAGGAGAGAGGCTTTGAATCTTAGTCCCCAACGCTACTAGGGAAGGATCTGGGGGTTAGGTTGCTAGTGAAATTCACTACAGGTTCACTTAAAGCTTCTTCAAACAATGTTTGAGGGTTCTCAATATCTGCACTAGCCAAAATATCTGCGGATTTTCCGGTTTCGGAGAATTCTTGTTCTATAAATTCTCGTGTTAACCCAGACGGGCCAAATCGCGTTTCTACTGGAATTCCATATTTATCATTAAAAGATTCAGCTACTTCTGTGAGGCTATCACGCAAACTACCAGCACCGTATAGCTTAACCGCCAATGCCTGAGTTGGCAAAGTGACACTGACAGCACAAGCTATCAGTGAAAAGGCAAAAAAATACTTTTTCATAGTTATTATATTATTGCGTTGCTATTCTTATCAGTGAATTATCTGTAACCCATACTGAAGAATGGGTTTTGGTAAATGTCTAAACTATTACCTCTGCCTATTAAGTTTACAAATGAGTTCTGATATGTGCGTAGTTAGCGGTTAGAACTATAGTACCAACTAAGTTGGAATAAATCAATCGCCCAACATCTTCAAACGCTGACTTTATTAAATTTTTAAGTTTGTCATCAGTTACATAGAGACATCAATCGTCCTGATGTTGCCTAACCTGTCCTGAAATAACAGGCTACACACAAGCGAAACTGGGGTAGGGTTCGGGTAAGCAGAAGAGGCACGGGAAGCTTTTGAGGAAAGAGGGTTATTGTTCAGTAATTCTTTTCTTAAGAAGCAAAAAATTTGTATAGTAATTATGTATACATGAAGACAAAGTAATAAACATCAAAAAATTTCAAAATTTAAAGCCACAAATAAATTAGGAGGTATTCTACACAATTATTCAGCGATAATTAGCGGTTAGCATGCAAAACAATAGTTTATTTATACTCTTGTACGGAATTAGCAGCAAAAGCCGGGTAAACCTTAACTAGAATTGATACTTTTCTACTTTGTCGAAAATAAATTTTCATCTAGAGTAGGACAAAGATACCTGCTGTTTAACACATAAAAAAGCTAGATGAAGCCTCTGCCTTAGAGCTATGGGAAACCAAGCATGATGCTTGAGAGTCTGGTTTCAAAATGGGTAACAGCAACATCCTCTATCAGCTTGATCACCTATGCTTAAAGTTATGCACTCGGCCGCCAACTCAGCCACTCCAAATTCCCAGTGGGAGGATTTAATCAAGCTTCCAGCCCCAAACACAGTTCAATGGGACAATATCAAAACCCAATTAGACTTGGTGCTGTTGGCGCTAGAAACCTTAACTGGGATTGGTTCAGAGGCTATGCTTTCGGCGGCAACTGATCTGAATTTAGAGTCAAGAGTGCCAGACCGCGTAGCTTTATGGCGACTGCGCCAATCAAATCCCCTACGCAAAGGTCAAGGAGGGCGAAAAAAGCTAGATGTCGAAGAAGCGCGATCGCTTGTTCTGATCATCTGCTACCTAGCCAAACAGCACCAGGAATTGATTCGCCGCGCTGTTGGACTGTTGGAACAAATGGCAGAAAATAACCGGGAACCTCACCAGGCTGCTTTACTTGGAGATTATATTGATGCTTTTTGCAACACTTACCAAGAGCGGATGGAAGAGGATGAGAAAATCTCAACGGATTTACTAACTAACCTGGCCCTAAAACTGCTTGTAGATTTACTTTTTTACAGTGCTCCTGGTGGGCATCGCCGTCTCTGGCTAGCACTTATAGACCGTTCAACAAAATTTTAAATTTTAGATTTGAAATTCCTCAACCAAAATTCGCTCATGAAAGTTTGCTAGATAAGGATTCCCTTTTAATGATCGTTAGTTCTTGGGCAATGCACTATCAATACTGCTGCCTCTTTGCACATCACAGAAGGAACCTGACAAAGTTCTGAGTGGAGGAATCCGCCTTTTCAACTTTTCTTTGCAAGCAACTGGCTCAATTTTTTGCAAAATCCCAAATAGTCTTCTTCGCAGTTCCTGCCATGCCTCTATCAAATTCTGTCATTCGTTGCTACACACCCCCTACTTGCACGCTAGAAGTATTCGCGCAAAGCTCCCCTTTGTCGCGTTGGATGGGGAAAACTGTCCTCAAGCACCTGAGCTTTGAGCTTCGTTTTGATGATCCCCGACTACCAGAAGAACACAGAGTTCCAATTCGGGGCGATCGCGATCAACTTGAAGCTTTATGTGATGCAGTCACAAGCTATGTACAGCAATTCCTCCAACAGTCTCCAGAAAGCTTTTGCGTCAGTTTCTCCGATACCCAGGAGTCAAGCACAGCATTAGGTGAGCCGGAATTAAAGTCCTCTACAAAAACATTAAATTCCTTTAGTACCCAGATTTCTGGGGCAAATATCCGCTTAGAACCAAGCAACCATTTAACTCACAACTTATTTCTCGGTTCTCTCGCCAACCAATCATCTGGCCCCGTAATTCAACTCAGTCTGCTGCAACTATTCGATTTGGCCAGTGCTTTAGATGAGTACTCAACTGATGTCATGGCACTCCCAACTCTCAACAGCACTTCGACTCTGAGGTTCCCTGTTTGGGCACCTGTTGCCGCAGTATTAGTATTAGGTGTAGGTTTATTACCAGTTACTTGGCAATATGCTAACAACATTAGAGAAAACCAACAGCAGACAGCTAAAACAGCAGATCCAGGAGCGGTAAAGACTGCTCTAGAACCTTCAACCTCACTAAACTTTCCCACGCCTCAACCTGGACTCACCACTCCATCAGAGAATTTGCTAGGTTCGACTCCTCCACTTTCCATATCCACTTTACCTCAAGCACCTTTAACAGCCCCTAGTTCTAGCTTCTCTACAGCGCCACCTCTAAATGCACTGACAATACCTCAAGGGAAGACTTCAACCCTTTCCACTAATCCAGCCATGCCTCCGGCGAGCTTCTCTACGGAACGCTCCGCGAACGCTAACGCACCATCTAGCAAAATCCCAGGCCAGGAAATTGCTATATTACCAAATCTTGCACAGAACGCTACAGGGTTAAGTACCCAACCTGGTACTCTCCCTAAGCTGCGGGATTTGCCACCCAGGCTATCTTCTAATACAAGCAGCTTACCAACTAATATCTCACCAGTTGTCCCCCCATCTCTTGACACCATACCTAATAGCGGCAATACTCCTACCCAACCCTCTCCACTAACCTCACAACAGCTAGAGGAAAGAATTAATTCCCTACAGCCACCTTCTCCTGGCGAGAAACCTGCTTCACAACTTTCCTCCTCTAGAACTGCCAATAATCCTTTTATCGATCAATTAGGGAACGAACGCCAAAGCCCCACATCCACAGAAGTGGCTACTGGCACATTATTTGATACACCTCAAGTAGCAGAAGCTAGAGAATACTTAAAAAAGCGTTGGCAACCACCCACTGGATTAGGACAAACATTAGAGTACAGTTTGATAGTCAGTGTTGACGGTACAATTGAACGAATTATTCCTCTCAATAAGTCAGCAAGAGACTTTGTTGATAACGCTGGGATGCCTGAAGTTGGGAAACCTTTTGTTTCCGCCAACAAACGCGGACAAAATGTCAAAATTCGAGTTGTTCTTACTCCTGATGGCAAAGTACAGACTTTTCCAGATGAATAAAAGTGAATTAATCAGTTTAACCTGAGATATTTCACTAGTCACAACAACCGCCTAGTAATGAATTACTTTTGCTATAAGCAAAAGTAGTCTTTAGACTACTAGTAAAAGGTTTCAGTCCACTTGAGTGGACTTTAGCTATTAGCCTCAGACTTCAGTCTGAGGCGGGCTGGCACCGCAAGACGGAAGTCAAAAGTCATTTATCAAAAGTCAAAAAATTCTAAGTAGTTATACAGAATTAATTACACAACGTCATTGCGAATGTAATGTTTGCGGTAGCGTATCTAAGAGTTGCGTAATGTTCGCTCTTAGCGTTCCCGCAGGGTAGCAATTCGCTTGCGGTTGGGATTGCTTCTCTACGAAATGCTCTGCGAATCCTCCGTTCCCAATGACTGTAAATATTTTGTCTAACTAATTATTCCAAGCCTCGCGCCATTTAAAATGGGATGTTTATTTTTGCGCCCCTATACCAGTTGGTTTATCGAGAATGTTGTAAGATTTCGATTTAATGCCACTTATAAAACTGGTACATACTTTGTGCCATTTTCTACTTACTTCAGTTGCTTTTGAGCTTGCTTTTTGGAGTCCAGTTACCAAACTGGTCTTACTATTGATACCAGTAAACTTACTAATCAATACAATTACTGTTAACACCAATTCTCCAAATGAAATTATAGATACAAGTTTGGAAACCCAGATGAAATCTGACTTTTCTTAATTACGTAGCTTGCTTCTCGCTGGAGGCGAGTATTAGGAATTGGTATAACTCACTCATATCAAAAGTAGGAAATATGCAAACAATTGGTACTCAAAAAGACAGTCCAGCTTGGGTTATTCAAACTTGGGCAGCTTTTGTAATTTCTATTTCTATGACCACCTTCGGCATTGTCAACTTACCTGTAAATGGCTGGGTGAAAGGCTTTATGGGTATGGGTATGGCTTTCTCTGTTGGCTCAACTTTTACTTTGGCGAAAACTACTAGAGACTTGCATGAAAATAGAAGATTAACCGCTAGGTTAGACGAGGCAAAAGTAGAAAAATTGCTTTCACAACACGATCCTCTAAATTTTAAATGAAGGCAGCCATAACAATTTTGGGTTTTGGATTGCCAATTTTGGGTTAATGGCATTTAAACAGAAATCCCTTTCAGCAATATCAAATAATACTAACTCTTACCATTTGATGCGATTTACACATCAAAAATTAACTAGTATGACGAAAACCAAAAGGACTGGTATCCAGTCCTTTATTATTTTGATTTAAGGTTTTTATCTTAATAACGGGATTTTTTGGTTTTTAACTTTTGCTTTTTACGCCGACGTTCGCTAGCAGCAACTGCATGTTCCACCGGATAACCGACTACAGGAATTACCTGATATTTGCGTTCTTGTTCTAATTTTTTCAGTTCAGTGTAATCAACCCAATGAATGCAATCAACTGGACAAGTGTCAATTGCTTCTTGGATAATTTCCTCAGCGTCTCCATCTTGCCGAACTACGCGCGATCGCCCGTAATCTGGTTCAATGTAAAAGGTGTTACGTGCAACATGAGCGCAATGCTTGCAACCAATACAAGTGATTTCGTCAACATAAACACCATTTTGGCGCAGAAAACCGCCCAATTCCGGTTCTAAACCAGAACGTTCTGGGGCATCCCGTAAAAAACCCCCTAATTCTGGTTCCAAACCGGAACAATTTTCTTCCTGTTCTTCCCGCGACGGCAGAAAATCAGCCATTACGCACTCCAGCGCTGTACTACCAGGCGAATTGAACCATCTTCATTTTTTTGTTGTTCAGAGACTTGAAAACCAACACGAGCGGTTTCTTTGACAACTGTTTGATAAGCATAGCGCTGTGTTACCTGGCGTAAAAATCCGTCAACAGACAGGTTTTGCTGCCAATATTGCAAGTCAGCCACTAATTCATATTCCTTACCATTCCATTTAAAGCCGATGTCATAGCCATTTTCCTGCTCAATACTAACTTCCGCAGGATGGGTTTGACCGCGATAGCCACGGACTTCGCGTGGGCCGGGCTTCCAGTCTACGCCCAATTCAGTCAAAGCGTCTTTCAAAGAATCAAGGTTACGGATTTGAGTCTTAATTTGGCTAAAGTGTGACATGGTGGTTGTGAATTAATTACACTAAACTACTGTGAAAACTTACCAATCGCTGTAAGTGGTGTGTGTATTCGCCACATTAGATTGCTGCACCTTGGCGGCGAAATATTCTGAGGTTGGCTCATAATTAAGTACTTGCCCCAGCTGTGCTTCTATTGCTGCTGTAACCTCAGTGCAAGAAGCACCCACAATGCCAGTGACTTTTTCTTGTACCCGACCGTCTGGATAGATTATGAACTCTAATGTCTCCATGCTCTTGGCCAACCACGATAAGTACGCTTAAATTCTACTGTCTTGGCAGAAGGCTACAAATATAGCCGTAGGAACATTTTTACTTAGATACAAACTTACCATTTGTTAAATAATGTTCCATCTCTCAATATATATATCTCAGAATCTTTACAAAAATTATTAATTTTGTAATCAGTCACATCATTTAGTTAGTCTCTCTTAACCTCATCGATTAGTCAAGGTAACTACTGAGCTTGCCAAGTAAACGCCAAAAGTCCTAAATATAAGCATTATAGGTAATATAGCCAGCAAGGCAATTCACAAAAATATAAAATTTAGTGAAAAACTTTATCATTAGATAAACCTTATTCTCTTAAGGTTTTCCAGATATCCCTCTTCTGTCACTCTCCGGGAGGGCGATCGCTAGAACCCCCATGAGGCAATCAATACAAGCTATACTATTAGAAAAAAATTGGTCTTGTATTTGTTATTAGGAAAAAATCTGGCGATCGCTTCCTGTACAAAGGCTCT
>NZ_DASQZC010000470.1:0-3330 GCF_035638895.1 Nostoc sp.
AAAATCAGCAGCGATCGCTAAACCGGATAAAGCGTGTTTATCAGCTTCCTTGCCAGCGATCGCAGCTACCAAACCAGCTTTAATTGGGTCTGGTTTAACTTTCATGAACTGCTCGACAAGTTTAGGAACATAGTCTTCTGGTGGCAAATTATCTAACTTACTTCTATCGGGAGTAAAGTTAAATTCTGCGGCTTGAGCCTGCTCTAAAACACACCATTCTATGTATTCTTGCAATGCTGCATCGGGAACGCGAGGGAGATAATTATGTAGCGCTAAATCAGACACAAGCTTACCGTGTAAATTGCTGTTTTATGCAAATGCATTAAGGCAAGCCTAACGCATCGTTTCTAGAAGTTTTGGTGTGTTACGCTACGACTGTTGAATAAATAGTTAGATTATTAGATATCTCAAGCAAAAATCATCCTAAAGTAGAGTGATGATGCCCATCATAGTGAAATAATTGTCGATTAACGGAAAACCACAATTACGAGGATATATTTTAAAGAATATTTACAGATGTATTCAAGTTGTATCTATCATGGGAATCTTAAGAATGTTATCACCCACTTTGATTAATTAGTTTAAAGAAGGCAGAGTTAGCTATGGGAAAAGATTATGTTTTATTTCTGCATGGCGTAAATGTACGGGAATCGAAAGAAAATGAAAGAAACCAGAATTACACCTATGCCGACAAGTTATTTAACTTGATTGTTGAGCTAGTCCGGCAGAAAGATCGTAATCGTGAATGCGTCAAAGTACCTCTTTACTGGGGTGATGTCAACGAAAGCGCCTTGAATGAACTACTAACAAACCTGAAAGGCTCGTCTAAGTGGAACCAACTCTGGTTTCAGGATTTTCGCCAGAAGCAAATATTGCAATTTGTCGGGGATGGAGGACTGTACATCAGTCGCCTAATTGGATCAATGGCGGCTAACCAACTCAAAAAGCAAACATTTAAAGGCTTAGAAAAGTATAAACAGGACGATCGCCTACATTTGGTTACTCATAGTTGGGGGACAATTGTACTGTTTGACATTCTGTTTGCCAGCCGTTGGGATAATCAGGAAATTCCTGGCTATCAGAGTGTAAAGGATATTCGAGATAAGCTTTATGGCGTTGGGGACAAGCCTAAAGAAGGTATCCGACTAGCTAGCATTCAGACTATGGGTTCTCCCATCGCCTTGTTTAGCTTAATTAGTATCAATGGTAGAAATGCTAATGATGAAAGTACTCATGACATCAGCCCTGGTTTAAGTAATTTGTTGAAGAACCTTACCCAAGGAGATCGAGAGTTGTCTTGGCTCAATTTTATACATCCTGGCGATCCAATTGCTTGGCCGCTAGAAAATGTCATCATCAAGTTAATTCCCAATTCTGGTTCTTACGTTAAGGTAGAAGACGTTCTCACTAGTGACTCTGGTTTCTTGAATTTATTTGCTCAAACTCCCCCCATCCGACAAACATTTTTGGCTTTGGCAAATGGCGGCAGCGCTCACGGAAGTTATTGGCAAAATAAAGATGTAGCACAGCGAATAGCAACAAATATTCTAAGGGTTTAATATTATTGTGTTTTAACCAACCTCAATATTTCGTTTTTTACCTTTTTGTCTCTGCGCTTTCGGTATCTTTCGGACTACCAGTTAAAAAAATATCCTATCGTAGGGGCGCAATCTCTTGCGCCCCTAAAAAGTAGAGAACCCACTGATCCAGTAAGCTGTACGCTTTTAGCGTCTCTAAGAGTTACCCATTGCGAATTGTGAATTGGTATAATATTTCTGTTCTGAAAAATGCTGGAGTTGGAGTGAGGTCTAAATCAATGACTTTAATACTTGAAACTCAGAGGCTGTTGTTAAAACCAATTTTAAAGAATGGATTGAACACACTACACACTATTCTCATTGACTCATACGTTAGAAAGTATCTGTGCGATGACAAAATTTTTCCATTGCAACAGGTTGAAGAAATGGTGATACAAAGCCAGAATAATTTTGAAGAAAAAAAACTTGGTTTATGGTTTATTGAAACTAAAAATGAACAAGAAATTATTGGATTTGTTGGTTTGTGGGATTTCTTTGATGAAGAACAGCCCCAATTAGTTTATGCTTTGCTGCCTGAAGCAACCAAAAAGGGCTATGCTACCGAAGCGGCAACCAAGATACTGGACTATTGTTTTAATAAACTTAACTATCAGTATCTTTTAGCAAGCTGCGATCGCCCAAATCTTGAATCGCAAAAAGTAACAGAAAGAATAGGCATGACGAAGGTGGACGAAAAAATCGTGAATGGCAATCCCCTAGTATTTCTCAGAATTGAGAAATACTAGGTAAAAATATTGTAAGTTAAGTTACTTGTGCGTAGCGCATAACACAGCCTTGTAGCTGATTGCAATCTAAATTGTCTACGTCAGTCTGTTGTTTAGGGATGAACGCAATAAGCAGCAGTGATCGCTGAAATAGCAAATGCGATCGCCGAAATAGCGAATACGTAGGCGTAGCCAGCCGTAGGCATTAAGATTTGGCTGCCCAAAGTATGGAAATATCGTACTTATTAAACATCGAATCGGCACTCACAAGCGTCATTTCTTCTATCTGAGCCTGTGCAATCAACATTCTGTCAAAAGGATCTCGGTGATGCAAAGGTAAAGCAGCCGCTTGTAAAGCATGAAAAGCTGTAATTTCTAGCGATCGCATTGCCAACACTGTCATCCGACTAGAAATATAACTGTCTAGGGGATCTGCCAGTGGTAACTTTCCAATCGCAACTTTTATTCCCATTTCCCAAATACTGGCAACTGAGAGCCACAATTCATTGGTTTCATCGGCAATATGGGCGATTGCTGCTTCATTCAAAAGCTCTGGTTGGGTAAACCACCATAACCAGCACTGTGTATCTAGCAAGAGTTTCACTCCTCACCGCCCTCAAATGCTGCCAAAATTTCTTCTGGTAAAGGGGCATTGAAATCATCCGGCACTACAAAACGCCCTTTATCTTGCCCTAAACTATTGAGTCGATTTGATGAGGAACGAAACGGAATCAACTTGGCGATCGGAATACCTCGGTTGGAAATAATGATTTCTTCTCCAAGTTCTACGCGTGACAACAGCTTTGAGAGATTCGTTTTAGCTTGATGAATATTTACGGTTTCCATAAGATTAAACTAAGTCTGTAAACTAAGTTTAGTCTGATTGTCATAGTGGTGCAAGAGCGATGTCTACAACGGTCTACGCCTACGCTCAGGTAGATGACCAATCCAGTAAGCTGTAAGTAAGCGTTGTCCAATGTAATCGGCGAAGTAGCAAATGCGATCGCCAAAGTAGCAAATGCAAACGC
>NZ_DASQZC010000471.1:0-21041 GCF_035638895.1 Nostoc sp.
TATAATTGAATTTGATTTGTTATTCAACGCATACGCGTAAAACTAATTATGACAGGTAAAGGACAAGGATTCGGCTTTGGCTTAGGAAAAATGAAAGAATTGGCTGACGCTTTTAAGAAAGCGCAGCAAGTTCAAGAAGGCGCAAAGCGACTCCAAGAAGAATTGGAGCAAATGGAGATTCTAGGAGAATCTGGCGGTGGTCTGGTGAAGGTGATTGTCAGTGGTAACCAAGAACCCAAGCGAGTAGAAATTTCTCCAGATGCTTTAGGAGAAGGTGCAGAAGTACTTTCTGATCTGGTGACAGTCGCAATGAAAGAAGCCTATAACAAATCCACAGCAACAATGCGGGAACGTATGGAAGAATTGACCAGTGGACTAGAACTTCCTGGATTTTAGTCATTTGTCATTGGTCATTGATCAAATAGCTTTTGACTATTGACAAAGGACAAAAAATATCTATGGCTTACAAGTTGCTATTTGTCTGCTTAGGTAACATCTGCCGATCGCCATCGGCAGAAAACATTATGAATCATCTAATTGAGCAGGCTGGCTTGAGCGAACACATACTCTGTGACTCAGCTGGTACATCTAGCTATCACGTTGGTAGTCCACCTGACAGACGCATGAGTGCTGCGGCTGCTACAAAGTTGGGAATTAAACTACGTGGTCGAGCACGCCAGTTTCAAAAGTCAGACTTTCAAGACTTTGATTTAATTTTAGCGATGGATCAAGAAAATTATGAGAACATCCTCACTCTTGATCAAACTAAGCAGTATCAGCATAAAGTGCTTTTGATGTGCGAGTTTTGCTCTCGACACTCCCTGAAAGAAGTTCCAGATCCCTATTACGGTGGTCAAGAGGGATTTAATCGGGTTATTGATTTACTGATCGATGCTTGTGAAGGTCTGCTCACAAAAGTTAGGAGTTACGAGTTAAGAGTTAAAAGTTAAAAATTAGGAGTTTTAATTCCTTACTCCTGTACAGACGCGATTAATCGCGTCTCTCCTCCTGACTTTTTTATTCCACCAAACCATGCTTTATCGCAAAACGCACTAATTCCGCTCGGTTGCTGGTTGAGGTTTTTCTCAATAAACTGCTAACATACTTTTCCACTGTGCGAGGACTCAGGTGTAGCTGATGACCCATTTCAGCATTAGACAGACCATGAGTCAATAACTCTAAGACTTCTTGTTCTCTATGAGTTAGGGAGGAGTGCAAGTGGGCTTTCTGAATTTGAGTGGAAAGAGAATTATGGGTATCCACCGCTTTTGTCGAGGCGGAAATGCCCAAACTCTCTTTATGAGAAAATCGATACTCCGATTGAATAATTTGCGATCGCTCCAAAAGATTGCGGATTGCTGCTGCTAACTCTTCCAGTTCAAAAGGCTTAGGTAAGAATAAATCGCACCCTGACTGGTAGCCCAAAATTCTTTCTTGGGTCTTAGTTCGGGCTGTTAATAAAATTACAGGTAATAACCGAAACACTGGTTGTTGACGCACCCGGCGCACTAGTTCGTAGCCATTCATCTGTGGCATCACGATATCCGTGACAATTAAATCTGGATGATGCTCATCCACCATAACCAAAGCCTCTTGACCGTCATTAGCTGTAATCACCGAGTAGCCAGACAGTTCAAGATAATCACTAACAGACAGGCGAGTGCCCAAATCATCATCCACTACAAGGATCGTCAAGGGCATGGACAATACACCCCTAGCATTTTTTTACTCAGAAATTTGCTTTTACACGCTTCATCAGTGAACACAGACAATAATATTCTTATGTTTCATACTATGACAGGATTACCACCTAATGATGTTTTTAGGGATAGTTTATAAAGAAAATCTTAAATCCTTAGAAAAGGTTAAAGAAGTGTAACTCACCTTTGACTCGCTCTCTTTGGGAGGCATAGAAAGCTTTATCGTTTGTAACAACTCATCAATACAGCACGGTAAATACTTACCATAGTATAAATTAATATTAACTTAATAAATAATTTACTAAAAGCTAAGTAGGGATAAATATCTGTTATTTTTTGCCCTTTGTAATTAATTTTTAGCTAATCACTAATGATTGTTGGCATCATACCAAGTCTTTGTGAAACTACACAAAATCAAACTAGGTAAGACTTAGGGCTTAAGCCTCAAGTCTTACCTAACTCACAGGTAATCGGTATCATATAACTTAAAGTTGCCAGAAAACTCTTAATTGTGAACTGATAAAAGCTAAATTAGTGATATACAGTTCATAATTTATAGCGGTTCTAAGATACAGCCTATAATTAACAAAAAATCTAAATAATTTTTTAGGTACATTTAAAGCACACAAAATTATCAATGAGCGACAAGAGCGACAGTTACAAAGTTATTAGCGACAACCGCCAAGCCCGTTATTTGTATGAAATTCTAGAAACTTACGAAGCTGGAATTGAGTTGACAGGAACCGAGGTTAAGTCGATTCGTGCGGGTAAAGTAAATCTCCAAGATGGCTATGCTTTGCTTCGCAATGGTGAAGCATGGTTGATCAATGTCCATATCTCGCCTTATAACGCTAGTGGACAATATTTTAATCATGAACCACGGCGTACACGGAAGCTGCTGTTGCATCGCAAAGAACTCCGCAAGCTAATTGGCACAGTTGAACAGCAGGGTTTAACTTTAATCCCTTTGAAAATGTATCTCAAACGTGGCTGGGTAAAAGTGAGTATAGCCCTTGGTAGAGGTAAAAAGCTCCACGACAAGCGAGAAGACCTGAAACGACGCCAAGACCAGCGTGACATTCAACGGGCAATGAAAAACTATTGAGTGTCAAGTGTCGCTAAAGTACTACACCAGAGTGAAAAACCAATTACTGTAAAAAGCATGTTGTATGTCTATAGCATGAGTTGTGAAAATTTCTAGTTTATAGCCGCAGATTGATTTTCTTTAAGTTGAGAATTGATAAAGTGGTTAGTAACTTCGGATGGCATAAGGAATTGTCACAACTTATGAAAAGTAATTTCATTAGAGCTATTGGTGCTGGCGTTCTCACTTTGAGTATGGGAATTTTACCCTTAACTCTATCCGCACAAGCTCAAACGACAACTGACCCCGGAGCCAATACTGGGTCAGGAACGACCACTTACAATAATGATCGCAACGGTTTTGATTGGGGTTGGCTGGGATTAATTGGTCTAGCTGGTTTGGCTGGTTTGGGTGGTAAAAAGAGTGAGAACCAACCTACTGCTTACCGCGATCCTAATGCTCCAAGCGCCACTACCTACAGAGATTAGTACCGCAAGGCGGAATTCAAAAGGAGCCAGCCAGGGTGTTGGGCGGCTTAAGGGCGCTGTTCGCGCAGCGTCTCCCAAGGGGAGACGCAAGTGCCTTTCAAAAGTCAAAAGGCTTTAATTCTTTAGTGCTTTCTGGTTGAACGAAATAGTAAGTTTATTTCTGCCGACCTGTGCTAGACAATAGAAAATTCATTAAATTGTCAGTTGTTCTGTAAAAAACAACTGACAATTTAATCATGTTAGTTAGTTTACTGTTGGTTCTAAGTTAGATGAATTTGTCTGGTTTTGAGCTAAAGGTGTCCAATAGCTAGCAATTAAGGCAACTATGAGCCACCAGAGGGTATTAACTTCAGGACGATACCAGACAGTATCTACGGTTCCATGAGCTAGCATCCCCAACAAAATAGCGAGCGCTCCAATTAACCAAAATCCTTCTACACTTCTCAATCGTCTCAGTCGTCGCATTTGTAGAAATGCCGTGTTAAATGTGACTATTATTAGCCAGAGAAAGCAAGCTAAACCAACAAAGCCAGTTTCTACAGTCACTTCAAACAAAATCGAATAGGCACTCAAAGCAGTGTAACGAGGGCGTTGGTAAAGAGGATAAACTTGATTAAAAGAGTTGTGTCCTGGTCCAATGCCAAAAATGGGGCGATCGCGAATCATCTCGAAAACAGCATCCCACACATTTCGGCGAAAATTATTACTGCTATCTTGACGGTCAGCAAAAATACTCAACACTCGTAGGCGTACTGGCTCTATAAATATCACTGCTAGCACCAATACCCCGATCAAACCTCCCAAGACAATCGGTAGTGACCAGGTACGCCAAAAAGGAGGCATTTCCACGCTTTTCCAATAAACCAGCAATGCCATCACAGCTAAAATTGCCACCACTAGTCCAATCCAACCGCCACGGCTAAAAGTGAGGATCAGGCAGGCAGTATTGACAATTAACATTGTTAATGCTAAGGCTTTTTTGATCCAGCTTTGCCATGCAAAAATTGCCACTAAGCTAAAAATTACTGCTGGTAAGAGGTATCCAGCTAATAAGTTGGGATTGCCTAAATAACTGTAGACTCTGGTAGTTTTAGACAGAGGAGATTCTGGATCAACCCAAGTTGCCAGTGCTGTGGCTCCAAAAAACCATTGCCGCAAACCATATACGCTGACAATTAACGATACGTGTAGGTAAACGATGATAA
Source organism: Nostoc sp. (assembly GCF_035638895.1). Taxonomy (GTDB): domain Bacteria; phylum Cyanobacteriota; class Cyanobacteriia; order Cyanobacteriales; family Nostocaceae; genus Nostoc. Next base: position 4,478 of record NZ_DASQZC010000471.1, read on the forward strand.
TCCAAGACCGGAGGCGAGGCGACCTCAGTATCCTGGCACAAAGGGCAAATAGCAGCAAATACAAGGTCAACGTTGCCAAGTCGTTAAGTGCCGCCTTTTTCACTGGTGATAATGCCGTTGCGATTGCGGCAACCCCCCAGTAGAGCAATACCAGTAGGTGAATGGGAGTGACTGAGGAGACATTTGCTGGTGTTGCTTCATCAGATAAAGTCAACAATAGCCAAAATGCTACACAAGCCACCAGCAACAAGCCTATCAATGTACTCGAAGCAAAAGGTGCAAGCGCATATACTAAACTGAGTAAAGCAGCTGCTGTCGCATCTCCCCATTGAATCAAGACGCTAGTTTGCCGCCAAGAACTTAACAGTCCCACCAGAAAACGATGTACGTAACTGGTAGCAAGGTATTCTTTGAGCGGGAAAGATGATAAAGTAAATCGTTGCCAGACTAAATTCATAAAAAACATTGCGATCAATTAGCCTGCCGACGCAGAACTTGGAATTGATCATAATGCCTATGGCTATAAAAAGGTAATAACGAAAATTGCAGTTTAGTGATGATGCTCTTATTCATAGCGATCGGCCACTACCTGTAATCTTAAGCACTTCAGCTAATACTAAGTGAAGATAGCCCTAGATTAACCCTTCACTTAGTTACTACATAACAAAGCATGAATTTGTATTTCCTTATTATTTTTAACCTGTAACCTGTAACCTGTTCCCTACTAGCTGTGATCAGACATCGCCAATTGTTTGTGAAGAAGTCGCCAGTTGCAGTGGCAAAGAAAGCACATAACGATATCCTGATTCTGGTGAACCTTGAATCAAAATTTGTCCACTATGCAATTCTGCCAGTTGACAACTTAGCAACAAACCCAAACTTTCACGAGAGATATTTCCATGTGATTTAGCCAAATTTATACCTGAACTAGCAGCAAAGAAATTTGAGTGATTCGCACTCAAGTTTTTTGAATTATCCACTACTACTGATGAAATATCTCCTTGCTCGTGGTTTTGTGCATGAGTATTGTAAGCTGCTACTTCACCTGTTAGCTCCAACAGCGACAAAGAATTGAGACGGAAGTAGGGATCAACTTCAGTGATACCGTCCCCTAGCCAAGGGTGGGAAACCCAAATAGTAATGTTGAGCGCATCTTCCTTGTAAGAAACATGAATACGAACAATGCTACCTGTAGCCGAAAGTTGAATCACACTGAAAACCAGGTGATAGAGGATTTGCCGCACCTTGTCTTTATCTAAAGGCCAAATGCGATTGCGTCCCGGTTCTATAGAGAGGCGAATATCTTGTTCGCGGCGATTAGCTACTTCTTCAAGGGTATTGATAGCTTGTTGACACAGCATTTCGATATCCACAGGAGCTATATTTAGCACAGTTGAATTTTCATCCATAGCTCCTAGTTCGGTAATTTCGTTTACTAAGGAAAGTAAATACCGACCACTGTGTTGGATAATTTCCAAATATTCTCTTTGCTTAGTCGTCAAAGGCCCATAAATCTCACGTCCTAAAACACTAGCCATACCGAGTACAGATGTTAAGGGCGTGCGTAACTCCTGAGTTAGGTGATCTAAAAGTTCCAGTTTCAGTTCCTTGGTAGAAACAGAGCCGCTATCTGTAGTGGCTGGGGTGAGTTTAATTTCAGTATTCCGTTCGTCATTGATTGAAAATATCGGAGCGATTACGGGTGTACTTGATTCAACTCTCCGTTGTAGAAGTCGGTTACGTTCAAATTCACTCATGCTCCAACGAGCTATAATTTGTAAAAATTCAATGTCTCGGTTTGTAAAATTGCGTGGCACTAAATCCATAACCGCCAATGCACCTAAACAATGTCCCTCAGCATCAATCAGTGGCGCTCCTAAGTAAGCACGAATACCATAATCCTGCACTAACTTGCTGCTAGCAAGTACTGGATCTGTCAGATTATGCGTATCATTAATTACAAATATTTGAAGACTTTCTACTACTTGAGTGCAAAAGGATTCCCGACGTGACAGTTGGCGGCTTTGTGCTAAATGATTCATTAGCCCCAGCCTAGATAAGCCCACCGCCGATTTAAACCAGTGACGTTCTTGATCCACAAATCCCAATATGGAAATTGGTGCTTCCAAAAAGTGGGCAGCAGTCTGTGTGGCTTCTTCAAAAACCGGAATCGTCTCTGGTTGCCGCAAACCTAAATCTGACAAAGCTTTAAGGCGTTGTTGTTCTCTTGATTCATGAGAGTCCCAACCATCCTTTAGGGCAAATAATTTATTTTCAGGCTCTACCATTGCCACTGCTACCTTAATAATTTCTCGATACTGTAATTGATATAAGCCCTATTCTGGGTTATCAATTGCTATTTTTAAGCATTCCCTAATTTTGCCTCTGACAAACAAATTTGGAGCAAAAATTTTTTATCTCTTCCATTAAGTCGGTTACTGGTGCTGAATATTCTTTATCTAAAGCTCGTGTAACCTTTATTGCTTGGGATTTTACAGCCAGACTGCGTTAGATTTAGATTCAGCCAGGGTAAGCTAATGCTAAGGATACAATACAAAGGGGCTGTCATTGTTTATGTACAGAAGGAAAATTCTGACTGGTATATTGAAAGTAAATTTACTGATAAAATTAAAACCTTGTATCTTTTCTAGCAATAATTACTTATAACAGCTAGTATTTATGGCTCACCATCCTAGATAGTTTATAGAAGTCTCGATTCAGTAGATTAAACCTATTACAATTTTATGCTGAAATTGTGCAGGCTTTTTTATTTTTTCCATCCGAGGAAATATTTTTTTGAGGACAATTGGTAATGAATAAAATGACTATTAGAGTTCCTTTTGTAGACTTGAAGTTACAACACGAACCAATTCAAACGCAATTGCAACATGCAATCCAATGTGTATTGGAACAAGGAGATTTTATTTTAGGGCAAGCAGTCTCAGATTTTGAAGCAGCATTTGCGGCAGCGTCTGGGGCAGCTTATGGAGTTGGTGTTGCATCAGGAACAGATGCGATCGCTCTCGGATTGCAAGCGTGTAATATTGGCGCTGGTGATGAAGTGATTTTACCAGCAAACACTTTTATAGCAACCTTGATTGGGGTACAACGGGCTGGCGCGAAGCCAATTCTGGTAGATTGCGATCGCCAAACAGCTTTAATTGACTTAAAAAAAGCAGCCAAGGCAATTACGCCTCATACCAAAGCAATTATTCCTGTGCATCTTTATGGCCAAATGGTATCACCAAATGAACTATTGAATTTTGCCGATACTTACAAACTACTAATTTTTGAAGATGCTGCACAAGCACACCTCGCCCAAAGAGACGGATATCACGCTGGTTCAGTCGGAATAGCAGCAGCTTTTAGTTTCTATCCCAGCAAGAATTTGGGAGCGTTTGGGGATGGAGGAATGCTGCTAACACGAGATTCAAATGTAGCTCAGAAGATGATGCGCTTGCGAAATTATGGTGCATCGCAAAAGTATTTTCATACTGAACCAGGTACAAATAGCCGCTTGGATACTTTACAAGCAGCAGTCTTGCACCAGAAATTACCATATTTGCCACAATGGAATCGTGATCGCTTGACGATTGCCCAGCAGTATAATATGGAACTAGCACCCTTGGCAACTGCTGGTATTATCCCTATGGAAAACCAGAGTGATACAGGCCATGTGTATCACCTTTATGTCATTAGAGTTGATGATTCTTGCCCCATAGAACGCCAGCAACTTCAAGAAAAACTCACAGATGTAGGAATTCAAACTGGCATTCATTACCCAATTCCCTGTCATCTCCAACCAGCATTCACAAATTTAGGCTATCAGCCTGGAGATTTCCCCCAAGCAGAAAAACTGTCAAAAGAAATATTATCATTACCGATGTATCCTGGTTTGAGCAGTAGCCAAGTTAAAGAAGTTGTAACAGCGATCGCTCATGCAGTCTCAACTTCTAAAACAGATAAACGCTCTCATGCTGACCTTGGTAGCGTGGTAGCCTGAATTTATTCATGAGGTTCCCCATTCCCCGTTCCCCACTCCCGATTCCCCTTAAACACCGAGAGTTTTTGAATTACTGAAAATCATGGTACTACCCCAACAGGTTAAAAACAGAAACGCCTCAGAATTATTAAATCTAGCTATTTTAGGCGTTTTGCTGCTGCTTTATGCTCCTATATTGCTACATTGGTTGGATGGTTGGCTGAACAAAAATATCAGTACAGAACACGAATATTTCAGCCACGGGATTATTGGTTTACCATTTGCGGCTTATCTGGGCTGGATGAACCGAAAAAAGTGGAAACGTTTACCAGATACCATCCATCCTTTAGGCCCTGTTTTATTGTTATTCGGGGCAGTGTTTTATCTTAGTGGTGTTACAGAGTGGGTTAACCTTTCCTTGCCCGTTATACTAGCAGGATTCTGCTTGTGGTTTAAGGGAATAGCAGGTTTGCGATCGCAAGGGTTCCCCCTGATATTAGTATTTTTGGCAACCCCAACGGCAGTACCCTATCTCATTGCTCCCTACACCTTTCCCCTTCAAAGCTTTATCGCTGGCACAGCAGGCTTTATACTGAATCAATTTGGTATGGACGTAACCGTAGATGAGATAAATCTCTACGTAGGGGGACGGATTGTAGAAGTTGCTCCCTATTGTGCAGGGCTGAAAATGTTGTTTACTACTCTCTACGTCGGCTTGATGCTGCTTTATTGGACAGATGCTTTGTCTTCACGTCGCACAGTTATAACGTTTTTATCTCTTGCTGCGATCGTTAGTACTTGTGCCAATATCATTCGTAATACTTTACTAACTTTCTTTCACGGCACAGGTCAAGAAGCGGCTTTTAAATGGCTACATGATGGTTGGGGTGGCGATGTCTATTCAGCTTGTATGCTGGTGTCATTAGTGCCCTTACTGAATTGGATTAATAGCTATTTTTCAGAATCTTTGGAAACTCAACAAGAAGGGGAAAGTCATTAGTCATTAGTCATTTGCATTTATCATTTGTCAAGAGTTAAAAATTCTTCCCCTGCTCCCCTTGCCCCCTGCTTTTTATCTACTAATAAATATTACTGAACTCATGGTGTGATTTTATGAAGTAAAATTTTGCCTAAGTATTATAAATATTACTACTGATGATTTCTTTCTCCAAGTTTTTTAAGGAAAACCAATTGAGTCAGGTGGCAGCACTTTTGTTATTGCTACTCTTGTTGGCGATAGGAGGGGTTCCTGGATACCTGACAGGACAATGGCAATGGAAACAGCCGCCACCTCTGAGTACCCTCAAGGAGTTAAAACAGATCCGTAAGACTGGGTTAGGCCTTCCTGGTTGGCAAACTATTGAACAAGCAGAACAGCAAATTGGCGAACATAAATGGTCTTTGCAGGTTCTTAAAAAAGAAGGTTCCGAATCCCAGGCAATCTTGCTTTTACTACCGCAAAATGGGCCTATGGATCAACCAGAGGTAGAGTGGACAGACGTTAACGGCTGGGGAAGATCACGCTGGGGAAAGTGGGATATAGCTCAATATCGTTCTGCGGAATTTACTGTAAAACCGCCTACAAAGTTGACATCTAAGGTTGAAACAAAAGTAGAAGCTAGATTCTTTCGCGCCGTCACACCACAGCAAACCTTCGCTGTCTTGCAATGGTACGCTATGCCAGACGGCGGAACTCCATCACCTTTTCACTGGTTCTTGGTAGATCAATTGGCCCAGTGGCGTAAGCAACGCACTCCTTGGGTGGGGGTAAGTATTCTGATTCCAATAGAACCTTTGGGGCAGGTAGAAACATCTTGGCCTTTAGCACAGTCTATTGGAGAAACAGTACAAGCTAAATTAATAGCAGACTCTTTGTAGAGTCTGTTACAGATGCATTTGTACAAAATTCTTCAGTTGTATCTCTATAATCACGTTCAGGTTAAAAATATGAAGTTATAAATTAGAATTGGTAAAATTTTTCTACTTTTTGCTGGTAAAATACTCGCAGATAAAAGAAACGTTTAGGATATTTTTAGAGTAAAATTACCACTCGGTGCGACTAATTTTTATCTCAGTTTTCCTGCACCGATGTTTATAGATCAAAGTTCTTATATGCGTGCATTCAGCGCCCTGTGTTTTGTCAGTCTTCAAGTAGGAGTTTTTTTAACAGCACCTATCCAGGTTGTTGTTGCCCAGCCTTTTCCACCTCAAGGACAATTACCAAGGCAACCTCCTGCGCCTGTGCCAGGTACTGAGGTTGTACCTTTAGGTGCAAATGACGAAATTTCTCCCCAACTCAGCCGCTATCTCTTGGGGCCGGGAGATGCAATTGGTGTTGTGCTTCAGCGTCCTCCTGGGCCGTACCGCTTAGGAATAGGAGATGGAATTAGCGTTTCGGTGCAGCGCTTTCCAGATTTGAGCTTTCAAGCTTTAATCAACCCAGAAGGTAACATTGTGGTGCCGCTACTGGGAAAAGTTTCCTTACAAGGTTTGACTTTGGAAGAAGCTCAAGAAAAAATTCGCTTGGGTTTAAATCGTTATGTGGTTGATCCAGTAATAGTTTTAGCCTTGGCAACGCAGCGTCAAGACTTAAGTTTTCAAGCTGTAATTAGTCCAGAAGGCAACATTGTAGTGCCACAAGTGGGAACGGTGTCATTACAAGGCTTAACTTTGGAAGAAGCTCAAGAAAAAATTCGCTTGGCTTTAAGTACTATTTTACCCGATCCAATCGTAGTAGTATCCCTGGCAGGAACGCGACCAGTTCAAGTTACCATTAGTGGAGAAATATTTCGACCTGGAATTTATCCGATTAATTCAACAGCACCCCGCGTTGCTGATGCCTTACTAATATCTGGTGGTTCAACATTGAATGCAGACCTGCGACAAGTGCAAGTACGCCGGAAGTTAATTGATGGTTCTGTGATTTCACAAACTATTGATTTATATGCAGCACTGCAAAATGGCGGTTCAATCCCTAATTTACGCTTACAAGACGGAGATGCGATACTCATCCCCCGTCGTGAAGTTGGTAATAATGACGATTATGACCGCAATTTGGTAGCACGTTCATCCTTAGCTACACCACAGATTAGAGTCCGGGTTTTAAACTACGCTGCTGGAGGTCTTGCCATTCAAGCACTACCTAACGGGAGTACCTTTGTAGATGCTTTGGGAGGAGTAAATCTCGACACTGCTAATCTCCGAGATATCGCTCTAGTTCGCTTTGATCCTGAACAAGGTAAAGCTGTTACCCAGAAACTTGATGCGAAAAAAGCTCTAGGAGGCGATGCATCTCAAAATGTGGCCCTTCAAGATAATGATGTTCTGGTTGTTGGTCGGAACCTCATCGGTAAAATTACTAATTTCTTGACTACTATTACTCAACCCTTCTTCAATGTCCAGTCCTTTCTCCGATTTTTTGACGACTTCGGTGGCAGGCGAAATTAGTAACTCTCACCTCTTCGGTGATTGTTACCGGATGTGAAAGAGGAGATGAGGGTGACAAATATAAAGCTGATAACTAATAACTGATTCTATATGCCCTTGCCATGACTCCACCAATTGTTAAACGCTATCTTATTGCTTTTGAAAAATACAAGTGGATTGGACTAGCTAGCTTTGGTTTAGTCGTAGTGGGGTCAACGGTAGTGGCAATGCAGCCAGAGCCACAGACTAACTACATAGCATCTGCTGCACTTACCTATGCTGGCCCACCAGTTTCTTTTTCTGCAACTGGTAGTCAAATCCAACAGCAAGGAAAGGAACTAAATGAGGATGTTTTGTTATCAAACCAGATACTTGCGACAGTGGCAGAGAAAGTAAATATCAAACCGGAAAAACTCGGTTCAAGTATTGTCCTTTCTCCACCTAAAAAAAATCCCAGGACTGGAGAATTAGAAACGAGTACCTTTGAACTGAAATATGTAGATAGTGACCCCAAACGAGGGATAGAGGTCTTGACGGCATTGATGCAATCAATGATTAAGTTGAGCAGTGACATCAATACTGGGCGATTACAAGCAATTATTGAAAAGATTAACGAGCGTTTACCCCAAACTAAACGGGAATTGCAAATTGCCGAAAAGAGGCTGGAACAGTACGATCGCATAGAGCGAACGGCGATATTAGCGGCGGAGAATGGCAGTTTGCTAAATGGCATTACTAACAGCCAAAATCTACAACGGCAAATTCAATTAACTATTTCTGGGGTTGATGGTCAAGTTAAGAGTTTACAAAATAAGTTAGGCTTAACAGTCGGACAGGCTTATATTTCTTCTGCTTTGAGTGCCGATCCAATTATTGGCAACTTGCGATCGCAAATTTATCAGAGTGAGTCGCAAATCGCCTTACTTACGAAAGATTTGCGGCCGGAACACCCAACGATGGTTCAATTGCTACGTCAGAAACAAGCTGCTGAGGAATTGTTGCAACAACGGGCTGGAGAGGTATTAGGTGGTGATGGAACGGCGGCTCCGCTTCAGGGTAGCGTTGCCGGGATTCGCGCCCAAAGTAGCTTAGATCCAGCCCGCCAGCAGTTGGCAAACCAAATGGTGTCTTTGCAAACCCAACGGGAGACGTTGCAACAACAACTAGCTCAAGAAATCCAACAAGAAGCGCGACTACGGCGAGAGTATTCTTTAATACCCAATAAGCAGTTAGAGCGATCGCGTTTAGAACAAGAGGTTGGACTTAAAAAAGCCATCTATGACCAAATGCAGGCGAAGTTAACCGATGCCAAAACCGCAGAGGCAGAAACTACCAGTAGCCTTAGCATTGCCAGACGCCCTACAGCAACTGCGGACGTAAAACCACCTAAGAGTGTACCTATTACCCTTGCTGTGGGTAGTTTATTAGGTGTGTTAATTGGTGGCGGAGTAATATTTTTGTTAGGAGCGCTGGAAGGTACTTTCAAAACCAGGGAGGATATCCGCGAGAGCCTCAAGCAACGGGAAGTGGCACTGTTGGGAGAATTGCCTTTAATGCCAGTTGATGATTTGCCTCAAGATGCAGTGCCTGTAGTACTTTCTGCTGATTCTCCTTATTTAGAATTTTATGAGAAATTCCGTAGTAATCTGCGCCGGATTGGTGGTGCAGCCTTAAAGGTGGTGTTGATTACTAGCACCAGTAACTTAGAGGGTAAAACGGCAAGTGCTTATAACTTGGGTGTAGCTTCAGCTCGTGCTGGTAAAAGAACCTTGATTATTGAAACAGATTTGCGATCGCCTTCCCGTTGTGCATCACTAAATGTAATTCCTGACCCCGACGCCACTATTGAACCCCTGCGTTATTACGCTAACTTAAGTGAATGCATTCGTTTAGTTCCTCATGTAGAAAATTTATACATCATACCCAGCCCTGGCCCTGTACGGCAATCCGCCGCTATTCTTGAATCTAGCGAAATGCGCCGCCTGATGGAGGATGTCCGAGAACGTTTTGATTTAGTTATTTTGGATACTAGTCCCCTCAGCATATCTAACGACCCTTTGTTAATCCAACCCTACAGCGATGGCATGGTACTTGTGGCGCGACCACTCTATACACAAGAGAACATGTTAGGCGAAGCTATTGATCAATTGGTTGAATCGGAACTGGGGTTATTGGGGGCAATTATCAATGGCACTGATATGATTGTTTCTTTACCTGAACAAGTCGTAGAATCATCAAGATTTACATCTAAAACAGAAGAATCAGAAGAACTTTCAGCAAGTGCCAACAAAAACTAATACATTTCCCAAATAGGGAATAGTTTTGAATTGCTTAGTACAGCTTTGAGTAAAATCGTGGTGAATCGAGGGGGGAAATTTCAACGCAGAGGATACGCAGACGATTGATAGGTAGCAATTGTTTAGTTAATGATTTCGAAAATTTTGTACTTAGTCCTGCCTAAACAACCCAAATAGGGGAGCGAGAATTATCCCAAAAGCAAAACCACCAATGTGTGCCCAGTAGGCAACTCCACCAGTTTCCACGCTCATATTAGCGGCTGTTTGCAGGGTAACAAGACCGGAAATTACATTTTGCACAATAAAAAGTCCAATTATTACTAGTGCTGGCACTCTAATTGTGGTGATGAAAAACCCCAAAAATACTAGGGTCATGACTCTAGCTTGGGGAAAGCGGATAATGTAAGCACCTAGAACACCAGAAATTGCACCACTTGCTCCCAAGGAAGGAATCTCAGAATTCATGCCAATAAACCATTGACACAAGGCAGCTAAAGCACCACAAGCTAAATAAAAAATTAGATATTTAACATGACCCAATCGATCTTCAATATTGTTGCCAAAAATCCAGAGAAACACCATATTGGAGATTAAGTGCCACCAACCACCGTGTAAAAATTGCGATGTAAATAACGTTATCCACTCTCCACTCCAATTGGTGGTTAACTGTTGAGGTATTACTGCATACTCACTTAAAAACTGATTCAATTGTACATTTGACGATGCATTTAACAGCCTCACCTCGTGAAGAAAAACTAAAATATTCATGCCAATTAACCCGTAGGTAAAATACGGGGTGGCTCGCGTCGGATTTTCATCGTAGAGGGGAAACACAAATGTTTTTCCTAATTTATTCACTAACTGCAATATAGCTTGTAAGGCTAGCAGTTGCGAAGCTTAGGCAGTTTTAATTAATTAGTCTGATTGAAAGCTCTATACTCTGAAAATTACTGATACCAAGCTTCTTCCTTTGATTTATCGTTAAACAAACCCAACAATGGGCCGAGAATTGCTCCAAAGATAAAACCGCCTGCATGGGCCCAGTAGGCAATACCCCCGCTTTCCATACCGATGTTGGTACGTGTTTGCAGACTAGCAAGCCCGTAGAAAGCTTGTTCAAGAAACCAAAATCCCAAAAAGAAATATGCCGGGACGCGGAAAGTCGGGAAGAAAAACCCTAAAGGCACTATGCCGAGAACTTCGGCGTTGGGAAAGCGGAGAATGTATGCTCCTAAAACGCCTGCGATCGCACCACTTGCACCCAAAGAAGGAATGCTAGAATCTTGAGCGAAGAACCACTGGGTCAAGGATGCCAAAACACCACAAGATAAATAAAACAGTAAATATTTGGCATGACCTAACTTATCTTCAACGTTGTTACCAAAAATCCAGAGAAACAACATATTACCTGCTAAGTGCAAGAAACCACCGTGTAAAAATTGTGAGGTAATTAAAGTTGCCCACTCTGGCACTGGTTGATGTAGAGAGACACCACCAAAGCTTAAAGTCAGTTCTCGTGGTACTACAGCCGCAAGGCGTAGAAACCCATTTAATGCTTGGGGGGGAAGATTTGCTTCATAAAGAAAAGCGAGGACATTAGCAGCAATCAGCCCATAAGTTACATAAGGCGTAATTTTTGTCGGATTATTATCTCTAATGGGAACCACGGGCGTTTTTTCCTGATTTTAAGACATCAGTTACACAATACTGAATAATTTAAGTAGTTTCTTCTACCTCGTGGATGGATCTCGCTTTAAGATTTGAGATTGATAGTAGGACTTAGACGAAGGAAACTGCACTCCTTGAATAGCGATATCAAGATTGATTAGCAAAATTGCGACCAAGAGCAATTAATCCAAAAAGTCTGTGAAGCAGTAGTTATGTAATAAATTTCCACCTAGAGAAGAAAGCAGCTTGACCGTAGTACTGATTTTGATCATCTAAAACGTTCCATAAAATAGTATCTTCTATGTAAAAACGTTTACCATTACTAGAAGTGCGGATACCAGAATAGTTGGTGATAAACCCTTTACTTGTTGCTTCTGATAATAAGCGATCGCGTTCTTTCTGTACTAATTCTTCAGCTGATCTTCGGGAAGGCATTCTAGTAAATTCCTCCCAAGAAAGCTCCCATAGTTTCAACGCTTTACGATTACCGTAGTTGAAAATTGGGTCTAACTCAGTACCGTGAGAAACTAAGGCAAATGGTGCTTCAAATAGCGCCTGTGCTGTTTCAAGTGGTGAACCATTACCATCCAGCAAAGAATTTCCCGTCCAATGCTGAAAACTATTTATTAGATATTGACTATGCAGAATAATTGCCTCTTGCTGCCAAGGAAACTCAATCACATTGGTCATGGAAAAGTAGAAATATAACGCCAAGAATTTAGTATGACAAAACTTGACTCATTTTAGGAGTTGACGAATTCTCCCCAAGCTTGAAAATATTCTATTCAATGCATATTAGCTAGGCAAACTCATGTTTTTTTCAAATTCTCTGGAAAATCAACTCCAGCGCTGGAACGAAACCATTCGTAATCAGCCGAAAAATCCTAATGCTTACATTCGGCGAGGCATGGTTAACTTTCAACTGGCTAAGATTGATGAATCTATTCAAGATTTTGATATAGCAGAGCAATTGGATGCCCGTATTAAACCTTACCTGTGGCAACGGGGATTATCGTATTATTATGCAGAAAGATTTGCTGAGGGCGCTGAACAATTTGAAATAGATTTGATTGTAAATGCTCAAGATGTAGAAGAAACAGTATGGCGATATCTCTGCATAGCTCGTTCGCTAGGTCTTGAAGAGGCGCGTCATTCTTTGCTAACTGTAAAAAATGACCCTCGACGTGTTATGCAGCGCGTATATGATTTGTATGCGGGAGATTGTACACCAGATGATGTTTTAACTGTTGGTCAATCAGAAGGGATAAAGGGAAATTTTTACAGTCATCTTTACTTAGGATTATATTACGAAGTTGAGAATAAGCTAGATTTAGCTCAGGAATATATAGTTAAAGCTGTTGATAATTACAAAATTGCTGATTATATGTGGTATCTAGCGCAGGTACATAAAAATCTGCGAGGATGGCGATAAGAAATTTTATTTTAGTTATGAAATTAGTTGGGGAGGCAGGGAAGAGGTTTTTTATGAGTGATTGAGGGTTATTAATTATAAGTTCTTAATATTTTATCCCATAGGTGCTTAATGCGATCGCCTACTTGTAGCTTGGGGATTTTTTAGCCAGTAGAGCATTTGTAATCGCTGTTTGCTACTAGCTTCTGCGGCATATTGAACAGCTTTGCTCAATTCTTCTCGGCTCTGTTTAATCTCAACTTGCAATTTGAGACCCATCGCACTTGTACCTAATACACCCTTGTTGATAATTTAGCGCAGCTTCATACAGAAAAGGTAAGCTGTTACGTATTTAATTTGTACATTTACCTGATGACTATTAACCGTCAACAGTCAACAGTCAACAGTCAACAGTTAACGACCATCAAGAGTGTTTATATACTTACTTAGACGCGCATCAGCTTATCAGTAGACTAGGAAACGCTATATATAGATTTCATGTGTGGCTGGATTGGACAACTAATTTTCTAAGTAAATATACAGAAATTTTCCGCCATCGATTTTTTAATTACGTAATCTTGCGCTTACTAAACCCCTCGTGAAATAACATAGTATATCCTCAAGACCACCTGGGGACAAAAACATATCATGTAGAAACGACAGATCATCAAGTACGGCAGGAAGCATTAACAAGCTTAATTGCTAATTTCCTAAATCAAGGTCATCCACTTCAATATGCTCAAGGGATGACAACTTCAATTATTTTTCAGACATACCCAAATTTAATAAATGCCCAAATACGTCTTTAAAACTGGTTGAATGATTGAGTTTCACTGATAGATTAAACAAGCATTTTTTGCTCTAGACTAGGAACATAGCTGATGAGACTTAATGAATGGATTAACCAAAAATTGTTGCCATCCATTTCTACTGAGTTAGATACAAAGAATAAACCTTCTGTAAAAGTTCAACAATCAATTAAATTATCTGTAGTCACCCAATTTTTTCCCCCAGATTATGCAGCTACAGGGCAGTTGCTCGAAGAACTAGTGGAACAGTTAGGGGCACAAGGGGTGGATATTGAAGTTTTTACAAGTCAGCCAGGATATGCGTTTAGCTCTCATACGGCCCCAGCAGTTGAATGGGCTGACCAAATCAGAATTCAGCGATCGCGCACAGCCCAACTCTGGCCAGGAAGGATTCGTGGTAAAGCTATTAATGGGATACTATATACTTTACGGGCTACGCTTTATCTCCTAAAAGCTTGGCGTCGCAACAATATATTACTAGTAACTACAGCTCCCCCATTTTTGCCAGTTATCGGATATTTGGCTCATTTATTGTTCCGATTGCCCTATGTGTGCATACTTTATGATTTATACCCTGATATTGCGATCGCACTAGGTGTAATTTCTAAAGATAACTGGTTAGTGCGCTTGTGGCGTGATATCAACAAACAGGTTTGGTTAAATGCTAAGGGGATTATCGTACTTAGCCCGGCGATGAAACAACAGGTAGTAGCCCATTGTCCGGAAATAGCTGATAAGATTTCTATAATTCACAGTTGGGCTAACCCAGAAGCGATCGTGCCGATTGCCAAGGGAGAAAACTGGTTTGCTTGGAAGTACAATTTAGTTAAAAAATTTACTGTCCTCTATTCTGGCAATATGGGTCGCTGCCATGACATAGATACTATATTGGAAAGTGCCAAGCAATTGCAAGATGAGCCAATTCAGTTTGTCTGCATTGGTGGTGGTGCCAAACGTGAAGAATTAATCACGGAAGTAAATCGGTTAGGGCTGAAAAATTTTACGTTTTTACCTTACCAAGATCAGCAGGTGCTACCCTATTCATTAACAGCTTGCGATCTCTCACTAGTGAGTGTGGATGAAACTACAGAGGGTTTGGTTGTTCCTAGCAAATTTTATTCAGGTTTAGCCTCTGGGCGACCAATAGCAGTAATTTGCTCCCGAACTTCATATCTCAAACAACTGGTGACTGAAGCTAATTGTGGTGGGACATTTGAGAATGGAGATAGTCATGGTCTAGCGCAATTTATTCGCTTTCTGAGTCGAGATCCTCAAATTGCAGAGCAGATAGGCCAAGCAGGTCGTCAGTATTTGCGATCGCACTTTACACCGAAAGTTATCTCTCAACAATACTTACATGTTTTACAGCAGGCACTATTATCTGATGAGGTAATAACTATGCCTCAAATGGATGTAAAGTAAGTAAAGATATTGAAGTTAATTGAATATTTTGTAGTATTTTTTAGGAGTTGGGCTTCGATGGTCTTATTGATCTCAGTCCCTCCAACATAGCCTTCCTTGCTCATAGGTGTTGTCTATACAGGAGGTAAAATTGCAGAAAAGGTGTGACCGAAATAGGAAACGTTCTAAACGACGGGCTATTTTTTGCCCAATTCATAGCTGCTATATCGATAGCGTCAGTCAGAAATATAATATGTTTGCTGACCAAGCAGGTCAGTTACAGCAACGAGGTATGAGCCGGCGGAACGCCTTAATGTTAGTATCATCTCGAACTACAGTTGCGATACAAGGAGAATGGTTAGAAGCTTTTTGGTGTGAAGATTGTCAGAAAACAACTTGGTATCACATTTGCAAGTGTGATGATGGTACTTATGATATTTCGGTAGCACCACAAGAACTATGGCAGCAAGTAAGCGGAGTGATTGATTCTCTGGGTAACCCTTCCGTTGGGGAGTTTACTCGTAAGAGTGCCAGACAATTTGGTTATGAAGGTCTTAGAGGTTTCCAGTTTGTGAGTTAAGCCTTATAAATGAATTTAAAAATCAAGTTTTTTCTATTTCTAAAGCACTCGGAAAAATGTGGATTAATTAAGATAACTCAATGAAAAAAGCTCTCATTTGTGGAATATCAGGTCAAGATGGAGCTTACCTGACACAGTTACTTCTTAATAAAGGCTATATCGTCTGTGGTACTTCACGAGATGCCCAGATTTCCTCTTTCCGAAACTTGGTTAACTTAGGTATCAAAGACCAAGTAAAGTTAGAGTCAATGGCTCTAAATGACTTTCGCAGCGTGTTGCAAGTTTTGACAAAAATCCAGCCAGATGAAATTTATAATTTGGCAGGACAAAGTTCAGTTGGTTTGTCTTTTGAACAACCAGTAGAAACTTTAGAAAGCATAGCCACTGGTACTCTAAATTTACTGGAAGCTATTCGTTTTTTGGGTGTTCCAATCAAACTATATAATGCTGGTTCTAGTGAATGTTTTGGTGATACTGGTAAAATCGCTGCTGATGAAACAACGCCATTCCGCCCTAGAAGCCCTTATGCAGTAGCTAAAGCTACTGCTTTTTGGGAAGTTGCTAACTACCGGGAAGCTTATAGTTTGTTTGCCTGTTCTGGGATTCTGTTTAATCATGAATCTCCTCTACGTCCTGAAAGATTTGTGACACAAAAGATTGTTGCTGGTGCTTGTCGTATTGCTCAAGGTAGTAATGAAAAACTGTATTTAGGCAATATACAGATTCAGCGTGACTGGGGTTGGGCACCGGAATATGTTGAGGCGATGTATTTAATGCTGCAACAGGAGCAGCCGGATGATTATGTGATTGCTACGGGAGAAAGTTCTTTATTAGAGGATTTTGTATCAGCAGCATTTGCATCTGTAGATTTAGATTGGCGTGACCATGTTGTGATAGATAATAGCCTGCTGCGGCCTACAGATTTGGCAGTGGGTAGAGGGAATCCAGCTAAGGCGAAGGACAAGCTGGGTTGGCAGGCGAAATTTAAGA
>NZ_DASQZC010000472.1:0-5689 GCF_035638895.1 Nostoc sp.
TCAAGAGTCGCAACCATTGTTAGAGCGATCGCCTAAGCCACCTCAAAAGCAGCGTTGGCCTCTGCTGTTGGGAATCGTCCTATTAATTGCAGGTGTTGGTATTGGTTGGCGCTGGTGGCAAAGTACTAATGCTAGCAATGCACCACCGGGCGGGCCTGCTGCTGGTCAACCTATGGCAATTCCCGTCAAGCTAGCAACTGTGCAAACTGAAACTGTGCAGGAAAGCTCAGAGTTTATTGGCTCCTTAGAAGCTCCACGTTCGGCAATCATCAAGCCACAGGTTGAAGGACGAATAACCCAGGTTTTCATCCAAGAGGGCAACCGTGTTCAACAAGGGCAAGTTATTATTAGCCTGCAAAGTGATGATGTCCAAGCTCAATTATCACAAGCCAAAGCCGGACTAGAACAAGCCCAAGCACGTCTTGCTGAACTCCAAGCAGGTACGCGACAAGAAGAAGTTGCCCAAGCCAGAGCGCAGTTAGCCCAAGCCCAAGCTCGGTTTAGAGATGCCCAATCGGGATCGCAACCAGAAGAAATTGCTCAAGCTGAGGCTCAAATTCAGTCAGCTAAATCTGATGTTGAACTAGCACAGTCACGAGCCAAGCGATACGCACAATTGAGAAAAGAGGGTGCAGTTTCCCAAGATGTCCTAGAAGGATATGTCAAAGAACAACAAAGTGCTGAAGCTGCCCTTGTCGTAGCCCAGAAACGCCTAGAGCAAGTCCGCAAAAGTAGAAATTCAAGCATTAATGAGCTAGGTAGTGCCCTGGAACAACAAAAACAAAACTTAAGGCAACTACAAAATGGTTCTCGCCCAGAAGAAATTGCCCAAGCGCGATCGCAAGTAAGTCAAGCAGCAGCCCAAGTCCAAGCAGCCCAAGTCCAAGTACAATATACAAAAGTCCTTGCACCTTTCACTGGCATTGTTGGTGATATTCCAACGAAGGTAGGAGATTATGTGGAAAAAGCAGACCAACTCACTACACTCACTAGAAATGACTCTTTAGAACTGAATATAGGCATTCCCCTAGAAGAAGCCAAAAAGCTGCGCTTGGGATTACCAGTGCAAATGCTCAACGCCCAAGGCAAACCCACAGCAAGGGGTAAGGTGAATTTCATCTCTCCAAATGCTAGTTCAGATTCGCAAACAGTTTTGGTAAAAGCCAACTTTGGTAATTCTAGAAGTCAACTAATCAACCGCCAGTCAGTCCAAACCAAAATCATTTGGAACCAACGTCCAGGAATTTTAATTCCAGTTACAGCAATATCTCGCCTGGGTGGGGAAACTTTTGTGTTTGTGGCTGAAGCGCCAACAGAAAAGAAAGCTGAAGCGCCAGCAGAAAAGCAAGCTGGAGCACCTAAACTCGTAGCTCAACAAAAACCTGTGAAATTGGGAGTTATTGAGGGGAATAATTATCAAGTTATCGAAGGACTAAAAGCTGGGGACAAAATTGTTGTTTCCGGTATTCTTAACCTAACTAATGGCGCTCCTATTACCCCTGCACCGGAAGAAGTGGGTAGTCGAAAGCTTTAGTTGAAGATGAGAGATGAGGGAGTAGGGGGGCAGAGGAGAGAATAAAAAATTAGCTCTTTCCCCTCTGCTCCCTGCACTCCCCCTGTGCCTCTTTTCAATGCCAAATACCCAAAGCCCAATTTTTAAACTATGTTTGTTGACTTCTTTATTAAGCGACCAATTTTTGCATCGGTCTGCGCGATCGTCATCCTTTTAATAGGATTAATTAGTATTCCTACACTACCGATCGCAAGATTCCCAGAAATTAGTCCCACCCAAATCACTGTAACTTCCAACTATAGCGGAGCTAGTGCAGAAGTCGTAGAAAACGGAGTGACAAATATCTTAGAAAGGCAAATCAACGGGGTTGAGGGACTAAGATATCTCACTTCCAGCAGCAGTAACGATGGTACTAGTACCATTACAGTCACCTTCGATTCATCGCGTGATAAAGATATTGCAGCTGTGGATGTGCAAAATCGTGTTTCTGTTGCCCAACCACAACTACCAGACTCTGTACAGCGCACAGGAGTGCGGGTATCGAAAGAATCTAGTAACATCCTCTTAGCGATTGGTTTATTCGCTGAAAATAAAGAGTACGACAATACATTCTTAAGTAACTATGCCGACCTTTACTTAGCAGATGCCTTAAAAAGAGTCAAAGGTGTGAGCAACGTTCAAATTTTTGGCGAACGCCGTTATGCAATGCGCTTGTGGTTAGATCCGAGCCGCCTTGCCAATCGGGGACTAACAACTCAGGATGTAGCGAATGCTTTATCTGAACAAAACTTGCAAGTTGGTGCAGGGAGAATTGGACAAGAACCTGCTCCTGAAGGACAAAGGTATCAACTTGATGTGCGTGCTGCTAGCCGATTAGCAGAACCATCAGAATTTGAAGAAATTGTCCTCAAAACTGGAGATGATGGCACATTAGTCAAGCTCAAAGATGTCGGTAGAGCAGAATTGGGGGCAGAAAACTACAGTTCATTTCTACGATTTCGTGGTAACGATGCTGTCGGTTTAGGGATTTATCAGGTTCCTGGTAGTAATGCCTTGGATGTAGCCAAGGGAGTCAAAGCCGAAATTGCGCGATTGGCTCCAAGTTTTCCCCCAGGCATGAAATATCAGGTAGCTTTTGACACAACCATGTTTGTGGAAGAGTCGATGGCAGAAGTGCTTAAGAGCCTGATTGAATCGGTGGTGCTGGTTGTAATTGTAATTTTTGTGTTTTTGCAGGACTGGCGAAGTACCCTAATTCCCGCAATTAGTATTCCGCTTTCCTTCATTGGGATATTTGCCTTCGTCAAAGTTTTTAACTTTTCGATTAATAGTTTGACTTTGTTTGGTCTGACTTTAGCATCAGGGATGGTGGTAGATGATGCGATCATTGTAGTAGAGCAAATCAGCCGTTTTATTCAGGATAAAGGTATAAATCCTCGTCAAGCCGCCAGTGAATCAATGAGGGAACTGTTTGGCGCGGTTATTGCCACTTCACTAGTATTGATGGCGGTGTTTATACCAGTGGCGTTCTTTCCGGGAACCACAGGCGCACTTTATCGGCAATTTGCGCTAACGATCGCTTTCTCCATTGGGATTTCGACTTTTTTGGCTTTGACTCTAATACCTTCTTTGTGTGGGGTGTTGCTGCGTCAAGGACAAAGACCTTCGGGCTGGCTGGGTTGGATTTTTGGCCAGATAAATCGCTTTCTCGACTGGGTACAGCATAGTTATAAGCGATCGCTTACCTTTCTCGCACGCATCAAAGGTATTGTGATTGGGTTGTTTATTGTTTCCTTGGGAATGACTGCTTGGCTGTACATGACAGTACCGACAGCTTTTCTACCCGATGAAGACGAAGGTTACTTCATCACAATTATCCAAGGGCCGCAAGGGGTTTCGTTGCAATATACCAGCGATGTAATTGCACAGGTAGAAAAAGAAATTCTGAAAATTCCTGAAGTAGTGGGGACTTTTGCGATCGGAGGATTTGGTTTTAGTGGTAGTACCGCCAATAGCGGCATCATATTTACCACTTTAAAATCATGGGATGAGCGCTCAAAACCCGATCAATCAGTACAGGCGATTATTGGCAGCTTGCAAGGGAAGTTGATGGCAATCCCAGAAGCCAGAGTTTTCCCTGTGAACCCGCCCCCAATTCAGGGTTTAGGCAACTTCGGCGGCTTCGTCTTTCAACTGCAAGACCGCAGAGGTAACAGTGGCTTAGAAAATCTAGTCCAGTCGATGGGTAAGTTGCTAGGTAAAGCTAATCAAACACCAGGATTACAAGCTGTATTTACTACCTTTGCCGCAGATACACCACAATTGCTTGTGGAAGTAGACCGCAATAAAGCCAAATCATTGCAAGTTTCTATAGATGATGTCTTCAGTACTTTACAAACTGCTTTAGGATCGCAATATGTAAATGATTTCAATCTCCAGCAGCGCAATTACCGGGTGTATATCCAGGCAGATCAACAGTTTCGTTCCAACCCAAAAGATATTGGTAAACTATACGTTCGTTCTCAAAACAATCAAATGATTCCTTTGAGTAACTTAGTCACAGTTACCCCGACTGTGGGAGCGCAAACTATCAATCACTACAATCTGTTCCGCTCAATTGAAATTAATGGTGCTGCCGCCCCTGGCTCTAGTTCGGGAGACGCAATTAAAGCAATGGAACAAGTTGCAAAAGAAGTTTTACCTGCTGGTTATGGTTACGAATGGTCAGGGACTGCATTAGAAGAAATAGATTCTGGTGGTTTAGCACCCCTAATTTTTGGATTAGGATTGGTATTTGTATTTTTGGTGCTAGCTGCTCAATACGAAAACTACATTGACCCCTTTATCATTCTGTTATCAGTTCCCTTAGCTATTTTTGGAGCGCTGGTAGCTCAATCGTTACGGGGTTTTTCTAATGATGTTTACTGTCAAATTGGTCTAGTAATGTTGATTGGTTTGGCTAGTAAGAACGCTATTTTGATTGTGGAGTTTGCTAACCAATTGCGAGATCAAGGTCTTTCGATGACTAAAGCAGTAATTGAAGCTTCACAAGAACGGTTACGTCCAATTTTGATGACTGCCTTTGCTACTCTTTTAGGAATTTTCCCCTTGGCTAATTCCACAGGTGCAGGAGCAGCGAGTCGCCAATCTTTGGGAACAGCAGTTTTTGGTGGGATGTTAATTGCGACTTTCTTGAGTTTGTTTGTAGTGCCAATTTTGTATATCGTGATTAAGACGGCGACAGAGCGCTTTATCAAACCAAATCGGCATCAAGAACTGCAAACAGAAGCAGTTTCATTGGATGGAAAAACTGTTGCATATTTAACAAAACATGAGGATTAATTCGTAATTCGTAATTAATTGTTCTCTGTCGTTTAGATACAGTTCGGTTAGCTTGTTTACCCTGCGAACATCCCCCCAACCCCCCTTTAAAAAAGGGGGATTATTTTTTACTTTCTATTGCCATTAACAAAGTTTTAGGGATATGTGCAGCATTGTGCCATGATGCTGAGACTGCTAATGAGCTTTTGATAGTCATTAATGAGATTTGGAACTCCGTTACGTTCAAATTTTAACTAGACGCTAGGCTGCCAAAGAGGAGTAGAGAAACAGAAAAAAGAGAAGATTGCTTTATTTTAATAATCTTAGACCACTGAGGGTAACTAATACTGTAGAGCCTTCATGCCCAATCACGCCGATGGGTAAGTTAATATTGCCTAGAAAGTTGCCCACCAAAAGCAATATAATGAAACCCAACGCTACAACTATATTCTGTTTGACTATGGATTGCGATCGCCTTCCCAAATGCATCGCCACCGCAATTTTTTCTAACTTGTCGGCCATCAGTACTATATCTGCGGTTTCTAATGCCACATCACTGCCAGATACTCCCATCGCTATACCTACAGATGCTTGGGCTAAAGCTGGTGCATCATTAATTCCATCGCCCACCATTGCCACAGTTTGATACTTCTGCTGTAGACGGCGGATAACATCTAGCTTATCTTCTGGTAGAAGTTGAGCATATACCCGTTCGATTCCTACTGCTTTGGCGACACTTTGAGCAGTTTCTTCATTATCCCCGGTTAACATGACAATTTGCTCAATTCCCAGTTGCTTTAAGCGGGTAATGGTTGCGGCTGCTTGCGATCTTACTTCATCTGCGATCGCAATTAC
>NZ_DASQZC010000473.1:0-31313 GCF_035638895.1 Nostoc sp.
AAAATACCTTTCCTGTCATTGCGAGCGGAGCGAAGCAATCCCAGGCGATTGCTTCGCTCCGCTCGCAATGACTACACAAATTTTGCATGAATTTTTACCCCCTAAAAAGGCACAAAGTCAACAGCCTAGATTCAGACCCCAACTGATTCAAGTCCACCAAAAAGTGGTGGGGGTCTTAAACCCTTGGGCGTTGCCGCACAACTTGGGGATGGGGAGACAATTCCCCAAGTCTCCTTGTCTCCCCATCACCTTGTCCTCTTCGATAATTAATAACAAATGACTAAAAGTTATTTCTCATTTCCCGTATCCGCGCAAAGGTTTGCACTGCATCGCTACTCTTAACAGTTAATTGTAATGATTGGTGATCCCAACGTAAAAAGGGATTTGTTCGCTTCTCCACTGCCAGCAACGAGGGGATGGTAGCTTCTCCTCGGCTACGGTAAGCTTTTACTTCATTGAAGCGTCTTTGTAAGTCGGTATTGTCGCCATCAACAGTTAGGGCAAATTGCAGATTTTTTAAAGTGTATTCGTGAGCACACCAGATGCGTGTATCATCGGGTAGAGAGCGCAGTTTGCTTAAAGAGTCTACCATTTGGCTCGGTGTTCCTTCAAACAAGCGACCGCAACCGCCAGAAAATAAGGTATCGCCGCAAAATAGGTCGCCTGTCTCACCAGGTTTTTCTGGGGGAAAGTAGTAAACGATGTGAGCGCGAGTATGTCCGGGAACAAAGATAACTTCAGCTATGCGGTCTGCAAACCCGACGCGATCGCCTTCTTGCAAAAACACCTGTTGACCGGGAATTCTACCACGATCTTCCGCTCCTCCATAAACTATCAGTTGGGGGAATTGTTCTATTAGTTGCTTATTACCACCTACATGATCGTTATGGTGATGCGTGTTAAAAATTGCTACTAATTCAGCTTTTAATTCTGCCAGTTTCTCTAATACTGGTAAAGACTCCGCCGGGTCAACAACGGCGGCAATATTTTGTTTATAGTCGTGTAGCAAGAATATGTAGTTGTCTGAGAGTGCTTCCAGACGGATTACCTGCATTACCTTTGCCTCCCTTACAACATAGATGTTTGGTATCGAGTAGCAATCTTAATTCTAAGCAAGTAACTAGGCTACTTGAATAAATTATTGTAATTATTTATACGTAAACTAGCACGAATGTAATGTTTTATTAACAGTTATGATAATATACAACCGTAGTTATACCGTAAACATACCACAACAAAAGAAAGTTTATCGGGATTTCTCCGTAAATTTTCTCTGGAAATAACCGCAAATATAAAGTTACATTTATCTGATCATTTCCTATTTTAATAATAGCAAAAAATCTATTTAATTATAGTAGATATTTACTTTGAGTCTGCTAGGTTTAATAGAATTTAAATTCTATTATGTTTATAACTTGGCATCTTAAAGCTTAAGTCAATATTATAAATTTTTCTTTTTGAGGTTTTATACATGTTAGTAATCTCTGCAAAATCTGGACAGCTAGGCAATAGATTATTATTATCTGCTCATTTTATAGCATTTGCATGTGAAAATAATTTTACAGTTTTAAACCCAGCATTTGAAGAGTATGCTGATTTTTTTGAGTCAACATCTCAAGATTTTTTATGTCGCTACCCTTCTAGCAAATTTTCAATTCCAGCAAATAAATTGCTACGTAAATACTACTATAAAATAAACCGTTATTTAGCCGAAAGTGGACGCTTTAACATAATTGAGATTAAGCGCAATCAGCCCTTTAGCTGGGGCAATTTAAGCATTACAAAAGAGTTGAAGCCAGAAAGTATCAACTTTTTTCAAGGGTGGATATTTCGTGATGGATGGTTTGTAAATGATCTATCAAGTTTACAAAAACATGGGGAAAAAATTCGTGCTTACTTTCAACCTTTAAAGAACTATCAGTTAAATGTAACAAAACTCATATCCAACATTCGTAGCCAGACTGATGTGCTCATTGGAGTCCATATCCGTCATGGGGATTATCAGCAACATCAAAATGGTAGATATTTTTATTTAGTTGAAGATTATTTAAAGGTTATGGAATCAGCACAAATGCTATTTCCTAATAAAAAAGTGACATTTTTGATTTGCTCAAATCAGAAACAAAATGACGAATCTTTTCAACATTTATCTTATATTTATGGCAATAATCATATAATTGAGGACATGTATTCTTTCGCTGAATGTGATTATATTATTGGCCCTCCTAGTAGTTATACTATGTGGGCATCATTTTACGGTGAGCGACCGCTTTACATGATTAGGGATGTGAATAAAACGTTAAAAATCGAAGATTTTGTCCACTTTTATCAATGGCAAGGAGTTTTTTACTATAACGAAGACTGGAGTAAAACTTTTTGGGAATGGACACATTAAATTAGTTTGACAAACAAGGATGAAAAATAATAATTATTTAACTTAGTTATGAAAAACGAAACTAGAGGATTTATTACAATTTTAACGGGACTTTACCCTTTTCAAGATTGCATTCACTTTTTAGCGGCAGTTAGAAAGTTTCATCAAGAACCAATAATCATTTTAATTGATCAGGTTCCAAGAACTCTCTATCCTTTTTTAAAGACTTTCAAAAATGTAATTTTAAAGCCTGCTCCTGCAAATCAAAATACTGTTTTAGCATCACGGCAAGCAAAACTGGCTCTATATGCAGCCTCTGAATTTGATAAAACTATTTACTTAGATTCAGATATTTGCTTACTTTCCGATCTCAACGACGTATTTGAGTATTTGGATGAATATGATTTGCTATTAACTGAAGATGTGCAACCTTCTATTGTTAAAGCTACAAATTTACTACGGGGAAAGCAAGAAGACATTTTGCCTAATGTTTTGCAAATACTGCAATCTATCGGGTTCCCTTTGCAAGCAGATAGTGTGCAATATAATAGCGGTTTGATAGCTTTTAGGAAAACAGAAATCAACAAGGTATTTTTTGACGAATTTAAACGTTATTTTGAAATTGTGAAAACCAATCAAGATAAATTACTTTTAAAAGATCAAGGTGCTTTTGCTTCTGCGATCGCATCTGTAAGCCCTAACATGAAAATACTACCACCTACCTATAATTATCTCACTAAATGGGAGGATGCTTATAATATTCAGGATAAAATTAAAGTTCTTCACTGTACCTATCCTTATCGACCTCAATACGCTAAAAACATTACCCGTTCTTTGTACACAAGGGTATTTGACAGATTTGCTAAAGTATTTTTACCCAATCAAGTTACAAATCCCTGGCGCAAGAAATGACATCTTCTTATGAATATATGTACAAGCCTTTTCCCTGTATTGCATTATGAAGAATTTTAAATATTTATCAATAT
Organism: Nostoc sp.; assembly: GCF_035638895.1. Lineage (GTDB taxonomy): Bacteria > Cyanobacteriota > Cyanobacteriia > Cyanobacteriales > Nostocaceae > Nostoc. Next base: position 3,361 of record NZ_DASQZC010000473.1, read on the forward strand.
TTAAATTGCGAATTTACAGGAGGAAATATCAAAATTGAAAGTTTCATTAATTGTTGGTGATTTATCTGGAGGCGGAAGTATTCGAGCCTTTTTACTAGCTCAAGTACTGCAAAGCCTCAATTATGAAGTAGAGGTTGTTGGTTTTATTTATGGTAAAGAACTGTATGCTATTCCTCCGTCTGGCATTTCAGTTGTTTCTCTTCCAGGTACAAATTATCCAGAATTTCTGATATCTGCTCGTCAACTTTTGCAAAAAATAGATGGAGATATTATTTATGCAGTAAAACCAAAGTTTACAAGTTTTGGACTATCGCTACTGAAAAAATTTATTGGTCATCGTCCTTTAATTTTAGATATGGATGACTGGGAACTCAGTTGGCACGGAGGTGATGAGTGGAAATATCGTCCTAGTCTTAAGCAATTTTATCGTGACATTTTTAAGAAAAATGGCGCATTAAAATTTCCAGATCATCCACTCTATCTCAAGTGGATAGAAAACTTAGTAGCAAAGGCAGATGCAGTAACAATAGATACTGACTTTTTGCAAAAACGCTTCGGTGGTGTTTACGTACCTAATGGTAAAGATACTGCAATGTTTGACCCCCAAAAGTATGATTCTGAAACTAGCAGAACGTATTACGGTCTTTCTGAGTATCGAATTCTCATGTTTCCGGGGGCACCACGACCTCACAAGGGGGTTGAAGACATTCTAATGGCGCTCGATTTGCTAGATGAGCCAGATTTAAGATTAGTGATTGTGGGTGGTAGTCCTTACGATGATTATGACGATAAATTGATTCAAAAGTGGGGGCGTTGGATTATTAAATTACCCAGGTGCTCTGTAGAATTAATGCCTAAAGTTGTAGCATCTGCTCACATTGTAGTTGTTCCCCAGCGAGATACTTTGACTGCTCGCGCTCAGTTCCCCTTAAAGTTGACAGATGGAATGGCAATGGCTAAACCTGTATTATCGACGTGCGTTGGAGATATTCCCAAAATTTTAGGTAATACTGGTTATTTAGTCGAGCCTGCTTGTCCCGAAAAGCTTGCTGAACAAATACAACTGATTTTTCAGGATTTAGATTCAGCACAGCAGCAAGGTATCAAGGCAAGAGAAAGATGTGTGGAACTCTATAGCATAGAGACTATGGGTTCTGTGCTCAAGTCGATAATTGCTCGGTTGTAAATCTTGATTGAGGTTTGATTTATTTGATGGTTAGTAAATTTGGCAAGTAAATTGTGAATAATACTAATAAATAAAAGTTGCATAAAAATACCCAATGTCTACCAGAAAACTATTATTAAGATTTGCTAAACCCTATCCAGGTTTAATTTTGCTAACAATATTGTTAGGATTTTCTGGAGCCTTATTTAATGGAATTAGCACAGCTTTAATTGTGCCAGTAATTTTAAAAATTGTGGGGCAAGAAGTAGATTTAAGTTCTGCCCCTCCCATCCTAAAAAGGTTGATATCTCCCTTTGACAATACCCCAGAATCTTACCGGATAGTAGTAATGGCTGGGACGATTCTATTCACAATTTTTTTAAAAAACTTAGCTACTTATGCCAGCTCCTTGGCATCAAGTTCTTTAACCCGAAAGCTGACATCGGATATGCGCGAAACCGGATTAAAGCTATTACTAGAAGTTGATATAGATTATTATGCCAAAACCAAGGTTGGTGATTTAATAAACCGTCTTGGTGGAGAAATTGGTCGGGCTGCAAGTGCTATAGGTAGTACAGTCAAGATAGTTATCTTGGGAATCACAATTTTAGTTTTTGTCGGCTTATTACTGTCAATATCTTGGCAGTTGACAATTGCTTCTACGTTTTTGCTGTTCTTGGTGACGTTAATAAATCAGTATGCCATTTCTAAGTCGAGAACTTTTGGTAAGCAACTGAGTGAAATGTCTAGAGCATATTCAATCTCAGTGCTTGAGACTTTGAACGGAATCCGACTGGTAAAGGCGACGGGAAATGAAGAAAAAGAATATCAACGAATTCAAAAATTAATTCGCGATCGCGAGTTAGCAGATTTCCAATCTCAGGTTAATTCGGAAGCGATCACACCTTTGAGCGAGGTGATGGGTATTACAGCTTTACTGCTGATAGTACTTTTGAGCAAAACCTTCTTTGCTGGCCAGGTTTCTTCTCTTTCCACCGTACTTTTAACATATCTATTAGTGCTGCTGCGAGTGCTGCCATTAATTTCTCAGTTAAATAGTATTCGCAGTAACTTTGCCAGTACCGCCGCCAGTGTAGATGTGGCAAATGAATTTTTAAGTCTCAATGATAAGCCGTTCATGGATAAGGGTAAGCTTCCCTATACAAAATTACAAAAGGGCATATCTTTTAATTCTCTTCGCTTTGCCTACCCTGGTCATGAAAAAATGGTACTCAAAGATGTAAGTTTATTTTTACCACATGGCACGACCTTAGCATTAGTAGGCAGTTCTGGTGCTGGTAAATCCACATTAGCAGACCTTTTGCCCAGATTCTATGACCCAATAGCTGGCAGTATTACCATTGACGGTAATGATTTGCGGGAGTTCGATGTTGTATCGCTGCGAAAGCGAATGGGGATTGTTAGTCAAGATACTTTTCTTTTTAATGACTCGGTGCGAAATAATATCGCTTATGGGCGAGAAGAGGCTACAGAAAATGAAATTATGACAGCAGCCAAGCGGGCAAATGCTTATGAGTTTATTAGCAAATTGCCTCAAGGATTTGACACCTTGATTGGCGATCGCGGCGTAATGTTATCTGGTGGACAAAGGCAAAGATTAGCGATCGCCCGCGCCTTGCTCCAAAATCCAGATATTTTGATTTTAGATGAAGCTACCAGCGCTTTAGATACCGTTTCCGAACGCTTAGTACAATCTGCACTTGATGAATTGAGTCGCGATCGCACAACCCTCGTAATTGCTCACCGCCTTTCCACAGTCCAAAAAGCCGATCAAATTGCCGTATTAGATCAAGGACAGGTGGTAGAAGTAGGAACCCATGATGAACTATTACCAAAAGGTGGTTACTACTCACATTTGTACTCAATGCAATTTAGCGATCAGCCTAACAAAGACTTAATTCAAACAAAAGTTTCTAAGGCAATGCGCCTAAACTCAAAGAAATTTGTTGAACATCCTGAAGCCGCTACTAAACACAAGCAAAGCTTGCTCCGCATCTCTCACGAAATTCGGACACAGTTGAACTCAATGATTGGCTTCCTGCACTTATTACTTGACGAGCTAGTAGACAATTCGCAAGAACAGCAGCAATTAATTGAAGATTCTTACAAATCAGCTTGGAGAATTCTCAACACCATAGATGTTTTTAACGATGTTATTAACTTGCAAACAAAGGAGGAATATATCTCAATTTCTGAAGAAAATCAAGATATTATAAGCAGCTATTATCAGACGTTTAATCATCTCTCTAGTAAGTTTCGGGCTTCTCTCAATCTCATACTTGGCTCTCTCCGCTCTCTAACTGATAATTTGATATACACCCCAGAAGAACAAAAGGGATTAATTACTGAAAGTTATGAATCTGCTATATCTCTGCTCGAAAATTTAGAAAAATTTGAAAATAGTATTAATATCTAAATTTATGAAAAACCCTAATTTTAAAAAACACTATATTTTCTTCATTGGTGAAGAATTGCCGCAGCCAGAGGCTCACCTAGTGCAGTCTACAAATGCAGCTAACGGCGCTGCCAACTTGGGATACTCAACAGTTTTGGTATATCCTGAAAAAGGAGCAAAAGCTATTAATCCGGCTAATTTAGCTCGTCCTTTTCAACCGAGAAAAACACCAACAGAACTGAGCAAATATTACAACCTCCATGATAAGTTAAAAGTTGCTCCTTTACCTATGCCTTGGCCGATTGACCATTTTCGGAGCAAATTTACTGATTCTAACACCATTGCCAGCAAGTATTATTTACCATTTCACATACTTCCAACTACTAAAATTGTCCACAGTCGCAACTGGAATTTTGTTAAAGCTGCCATCAAAAATGGCGTTCCAGCAATTTATGAACACCACCATCACGAAGACAAACCATTTGAGCCAGAAATTGTTAAAAATCCGCTATTGCAAATTGCTGTCACCGTTGTAGACACCATCCGCGAAAGCATGATTAAAAATGGGATGCCACCAGAAAAACTGATTACACTGCACAATGGTTTTAATCGCCTATTTATGGAGAGACAACCAGAAAAAGCAGTCGAATGGCGTCAAAAACTATTGCAAGATGAAAGCCAAAAATTGGTAGTTTATGCGGGGGCTTTACAGCAATTCAAAGGTATTGATGTATTAATTGATGTAGCTCAAGAAATACCTAATGTGCAATTTGTTTGTGCCGGTGGTAAGCCTAAAGAAGTCGAATATTATCAGCAATTAGTAAAAGAAAAACAAGTTTATAATATTAAATTTTTGGGCTATATATTACATAATGATTTAGCATCTTTGCTACAAGCAGCCGATGTTTTAGCTCACCCTCATTGTTCAGGAAAAGCGGCAACTTTCACATCTCCTTTAAAGCTGTTTGACTACTTCGCTTCTGGAACTCCCATTGTATCGACAGAAATTCCATCATTAGTTGAATTTCAAGCTACTCAAGCGATCGCTGCTTGGTGTGAACCAGATAACCCCAGCAAATTTGCTGAATGTCTAAAGCGGGTTTTAGAAACTCATCCCAGAAAGATAGAAGGTTATTCAGATAGTATTAATTTTGTTAAGCAGTTCTCTTGGGAAAATAGAGCGGCAAAAATACTGAGTTATGTTGATGAATCTCTGTTACCTCCATTTATCACATAAGGAACAATGAAGGAGATTAGGTAAAAGAACAAATGACAAATGACAAATAACTAAAATGACTATTACAACTGTAGGCATGATAAGCAGCTATCGAGGTTTAGAAACTAGAGCCGATTGGCTGTGGCAACAAACTCCAAATCAATTTGGAGCTTGGGGCAATATCCAAATGCAAGCATTGACAGCCAAACCAGATTTTCTGCTGATGTATCAATTTGATTTTCCCCAAGCAGCGCCACAAACATCTTGGTTAGATAGTTTTCGTAAACAGCAGCAAAAATCAGTAGTAAATTTTGATTCTCTACTGCGTGATGTAAGTAAAGATCGGATTATTTATTTACTAAGAGAACCACCTCTAGATGAAATTATAGAAATCACTAATCATAATTATCAACAAGCCCAAAAGTATTGCGGTTACGTTTCTGGCCCAGATGATTTTGCCCCCACTCCTGACTATATGCCTGCTATTTGGTATCACTCAAATTCATTTCAAGATTTAAATGAAATGCCGCCTCCCCAAAAGGTTGCTCCATGTAGTTGGATTACTTCAGGAATTAGCCGCACTGTCAACCATCGCCAGCGTTTAGACTTTTTGCAGTCTCTACAATCTAGTGGTATTAAATTTGATTTGTATGGGCGTAACTTACCACAATGGGCGAAAAAGTCAGGAGAACTGGGTAATAAGTGGTATGGCATGGCACCGTACTATTACAATCTAGCAATTGAAAATTATGCTGATAATAATTGGTATGTAAGTGAGAAACTTTGGGATAGTTTACTTGCCTGGTGTCTACCAATTTACTATGGGGGGCCGGCTGCTGATAAATTATTGCCACCAGGTAGTTTCTTGCGATTACCCAGTTTAGATGAAAAAGGCATTGCCTACATCCAAGAAGTGACAGCTACGCCTGATGCTTGGTATGCTGCCAAAGATGCGATCGCAGAAGCACGTCAAATCATTTTACACAAATTAAATCTGCTTAACTGGTTGTCAAACTTTGTTGATCAACACTCATAAATTATGAATGGTATTTGTACCCTTGCCAATGATTATGTTTTCGATCAACTGGTGGCTCTACTCAACAGTATTGATGTGATATTGGGGCATGAAACGCCTGTTTGTATCTATCCTTTCGATGATCAGACACAGCGAATTGCGGATGAAATAGCTAAACGTCCTAATGTATTTCTTTACGATAATCAAGAATCAATTAATCGCTGGGATCAATTTATGCTCTCAGCAGCACCGGAACGATTGAATCGCAGTAAATTCCGTTTGTATGGCGCTCACCGTCGTTTTTGTGCGTTTGATGGGCCATTTGATAAGTTTATCTATTTAGATGCAGACACTTTGGTGATGAACTCTCTGGCGGCGGTGTTTGAAAAGTTAGATAATTATGATTTTGTTGTCTACGATTTTCAATTTAAAGATGTTAGTAAAATATACAATGTTAATTCTCCTAAATTACTAAAAATTTTCGAGCAAAATCGCATTGATTCCGAAATATTTTGCTCAGGCTTCTTTGGCTCAAAGCGGGGCATATTTAACTTAGAACAAAGAGATTTGCTGATATCCCATTTACAAAATGGTGAAGCAGAAATTTTGTACGAAGGGGCTGGTGAACAACCACTAATAAATTACATGGTAATGAGGTCTAATCTTTCTATTTATAACTTTGCTCAACAATTACCAGATAATCAAAAAACTGGATGTTCTGCCACATCTAAGCACTTTGAAGAACAAGAACATATTCTCTATGACAAAGGCAATCGATTAACTTACATTCATTACATTGGTATTCCTCCTAATATCAATCAAGCAGTATGTGCTGGAGAAAATATTGAGTTTCCATATCGAGATTTATTTCTCTATTATCGTTATTTACGCGAACCACAAAAACGTCCAGTCTTTACAAATCCTCCTAAAAATTATAATGACGCTCCAAGGTCAAATTTACTTACAAGAGCTTTGCGAAAACTTAGGTTAATTAACCAAGGATAATTTATGACTAGGGGCATTTATATTGTTGCCAATGACCGGGTTATTGATAATGCGATCGCTTTACTCAATAGCATTCGTTACTATGACCCAGAAGTTACCGTTTATCTCATACCTTTTAATGAAAATTATCATAAAGTAGCAGAGCAGCTTGCTACCTTACATAAAGTGCAAGTTTTTCCAGATTTAGAACTTATTGATACATTCACCAAACGCATCGGAGAAATTTTTGATCGAAATTTCCTTGCCTTACCCAACAAAATGCGTAAACTCGTGGCGTGGTTTGGGCCTTTAGATGACTTTATTTATATTGATACAGATATTGTCGTTTTTGAAAAAATCGCCGACAATTTAGACAAACTTTCAGAAGTCGATTTCTTCTGTTGTGATTACCATCATGCCAATGATAAGTTGCGAAATATCTTTTCTCCATTTGTGAAAGAGCAGCAAATTTTTTCAGATGCCCAACTTGAAGATGTTTTCAATAGCGGTTTTTGGGCTTCCAGAAAAGGAACTATTACCGAACAACAGATGGATGAAGCTTTGCGCGAATGTGCTGCACATCGGGAATATTTCGACTTTTCTGAAGGAGTTACAGACCAACCCATTTTAAATTATCTTGTTCTCAAGTTGATTTCCAAACGTGGTAATCTCGTCAAAATTCCTGGAGGAGGGCCTGGGAGTTGGGCAGGTTCGCAAAATTTCCAACAGCAAGACTATGCCCTTTATGACCGAGGACAACGACTAAAATACCTGCACTGGGCTGGTACACGGATGAAAATTGGTAGTCCATATTGGCAATTGTGGGAACATTATCGTTATCTTCATGAGGGTAAATTTGCCTTCATCCCCAAACTGACTCGTCGTTTATTTCCCTTTGTTGCTGCCCGTACTTAATATTAGGAGTATCCCAATGATTGATGGCATTTATATCCTAGCCAATGATGTCGTCTATGACCAATTAGTTGCATTGCTCAATAGTATAGAAGCTAATGCTGGTAGGAAAATTCCTATTTGTATACTTCCATACAATGATCGATTAGACAAGGTAAAGGCAGAGATTGCATCTAGAGATAATGTCAGCTTATTTGAAGACTCTAATTCCATCGCTTATTGGGATAACTTTGCCACTCAGATATGGAAAAATTACCCCAGAGCGCAAAAAACTTGGCGAGAGTGGGGCTTTCCAGAACTCTATGAGCTACCAATGCATCGCAAATTTTGTGCTATTGATGGCCCATTTGATAGATTTATTTATTTTGATGCAGATACCTTGTTAATGCGGCCCGTAGATTACGTGTATGAAAAATTAGATAGCTACGATTGGGTAGTCAATGATTTTCAATATAAATCTGACTTAAAATTTATTTTTGATGGCTCACCTGAGCAGATGCAGCAAGTTTTCAACTCAGATAACTTCCAATCTAAAGTATTTTGTGCTGGTTGGTTTGCAACTAAGAAAAATATTTTTTCTCCAGCAATAAGAGCCGACTTAATAAAAAAATTAACATCAGGTGAGGCAGATGTTATGGCCTTTTTAGCACCTGACCAATCTTTATTTAACTACATGGTGCTGAGAAGTGGAATTTCCTATTATAACTTTGCTTTTCATGACTGCAAACAGTCAACTGGTAATCACTGGAGTTCTCAATTTGATGTAGTAGATAACGTCCTTTACGACCAAGGGCGGCAGCTAACATATCTGCACTATATGAGTATAAGTTCATCAAACTTTACTCAACTTTGCGCTGGTGAAGATGTTAATATTCCATATCGAGATGTGTTTTTGCATTATAGGTATTTAAAGTCGCCAGAACAAAGGCTTAAAAGCTTTAAGCGTCAGAGTCCATTGATACGTCTGCAAAAGAATACTACAAGTTTTTTAAATCAAAAAGTCAACAATATTAAGCTGAACTATCGTAATTTCAAGGATAGAATTACTAAATAATTAAGCCAAACTTGACTTAAAAGTTGTTGAATTTGTAGTTTATCTATTGCCCAATTATCGGTAATAAAAATCAAAGTCTTTCAAAGTTAAAATTCTTAAACGCAATAAATTATATAAATACTTAATAATTTTATTGCCTTTAAATATAATTCTCTGCCCAATAAAGCGTTCGGGGTATTCTAACTTTGTTTGTTGCTCAAAATATATTGCCATATCCTCCATTTTCGACTCTCCCTTTTTGATTTTGACGAATTCGATTCTATTTTTAAAGAAAGAGATACCCTCCATTGCACTCCATCTAACTGGTAAACCTGCTTTAGCAGCTGCTAAACCTATTGCATTTCCTTCGCAGTCATACAGTCCATTTAGCTCACAATAAGATGCCAGAACTTCCCACTGTTTGAGAAATTCCATTTCCTTTCCAGAGTCTTTTGTAACTGCAAATAAGTATTCATAAACAAAGTTAATATTTTCATTTTCTAGTTCTAGATTTAACTTTGAAGCGGCCTTTTTAGCCACTTTAAACTCTTTCAGAAGTCTGGTATCAGGATTGCCAGCTAGAACTCTAGCATACTTTTTGGTCATGTTTTCACAACCCCTCGCCGTTATTCCTGGCATTGAAATGCATTTCAGATTTTGTGGAACTGGCGCTAATATTCGCATATCTGCATCAATGAATATGCATGAATTAAATAGAGATAAACCCTTGGCTATTGCAAATCTTTTGTCATGGTAAACCTTAACACTTTGTTGTCTATGCTTAAATGCCAAAACGTTAGGTTGTTGGTTAAAGTCGCTAGGACAATCAGTTAAAATAACAAAAGAGCTATTAGGTGAATATTTTTCGATATCTTTTGCTAATAACAATGCAAGATTACGATAGTTCTTACCACATGCTAAAGTACAAAAACAAAATCCTTTTTTTTCTTGAGTCATAGCTTTTTACGCTCCTTCTAATTAAATAGAAATTTGCAAAGCTAAAATTATAAACAAAGTCGTGTATACTTTGAGTCATAAGTACTATCTCTTTACCAGAGATACTGGGAATGCAAATTTCAGGATTTGTACGTAATCTTAACGCAATTAAATCTTGTATTTATAAAATTTTAGTACAAAACAAGTATTCACCACTAGCTAATGATTTCGTTTTTAGTAGAATATCATTGCTGGCGGTGAGTATTTACGGTAATTTGTATGTAGGTGAAGCGTTCTACTATCTAAGAAAAAGAATCTAAATCTAGAGATTGCATACCTTCGCGTTCTATAAAGGTCATCATACTTCCCAACTGCAACCAAACTAATAAACAAGTAAAGAGACTAATTGGTAAACCGACTCCTAAAGCTAAGGAAGTGGGAAAACCAAATATTGCTAAACCTGAAGACAGAAATAGACAAGTGCCAGCAGTTATACCGATAAATGGCACAAGTAATTCTTTGAGTGAGGAACGCGGTTTAGTATTTTCTGTACGATCGCTTGGCCATTTCTCTACAATTACTTTCAAAGTGCCAGATAATGCCAAACCAGATGTTAATGCTGTCAAAAAGCCAACAAGTAATAGAAAATAAGGCGGTTGCAGAGGAAAATAGTACATGAAAACTCCTGATTTATATTAAAAATTTTTAGTTTTTGTTTGTTGACTGGTTCCCAGGAAAAGGCGCAAGAAATGTAGTTTTTGGCAGGATAGCAGCTGCGCCTTCCCTTGATAAGTCTGTTAAAATTCCGATCGCTACATTTAGTAAACGATCCGGTTTTATGTCATCTTTAACCAGATTCCATAGGCGTTGGACATCTTCGGTATGGAGGCGGTCATCTTCGGTGAGAGCAAGCACCAGCTGTCGCCGCAGAAATTTACCTTCTTCCGAAATTAAATATTGGAACCCCATCTGGGCTGTCGGCAATACATCAAAGTTGTTATCGGTACGAGCGATCGCAATCAAATCCTCTAATCGCTGCCACTGAAATTTACCATCTTTAAACAACACATTCAATAATCGTCGCCGTAATGCGGGCGATTCCCCTGTCAGCAACCGCCGTGCTATATAGGGATAACCTACTTCAACAATTTTGAAATCTGGGTTGAGGCTAAGGGCAATACCTTCTTGAGTCACCAAGGAACGAATAATCAAAGCAAACTTCGCCGGGACTCGGAAAGGATATTCATACATCAGTTCCGAGAATTCATCGGTAATAGTTTTGAAGTTAAAATCCTTGACATTTTTGCCAATGGCGTTTCCCAGCACCGCTTCTAATGCTGGCACAATTGGACAAATATTCGTGTCTGGAGTCAGAAATCCTAATTTTACAAAATCTTCGGCTAAGTCGGTGTAGTCTTTATTCACCAAATGCACCAGTGCATCGACCAGTGTCTCTTTGGTGGTTTCCTCCAACTGATCCATCATGCCGAAGTCAATATAAGCCATCCGACCATCGGGTACAGCAAACAAATTGCCGGGATGAGGATCAGCATGAAAGAAGCCGTGTTCTAAAAGCTGTTGCAAACCTGAAGTCACGCCAATTTGGATAATCGCTTCTGGATCTAAACCTGCTTCCCGGATGCGTTTAGTATCTGTCAACTTGAAGCCGTCAATCCATTCCAGGGTTAAAACGTGGGTATTGGTATAACGCCAATAAATTCCTGGAACTTTAACTTGAGGGTCATTGCGGAAGTTGCTAGCAAATTTTTCGGCGTTGCGGCCTTCATTTATATAGTCGATTTCCTCAAATAGCTTCGTGCCAAACTCATCCACGATTAAAGTTAGGTCGTGACCAAGATTGAGGGGTAACCAGGGAGCTACCCAACTCGCCCCCCACCGCAATAGATAAAGGTCACGGGTGAGAGTCGGGCGTAGGTTGGGGCGTTGCACCTTGACTGCGACTTCTTCACCGCTAATTAGACGACCACGGTATACTTGACCCAAGCTAGCTGCTGCTACTGGGCTAGGCGATAGTTCGCTAAAGCTTTCATGAATGGGACAGTCTAGTTCAGTTTCGATAATTTTGTAAGCGATCGCATTATCGAAAGGTGGTAACTGATCTTGTAACTTGATCAGTTCTTCTAGAAAGTCCTTACGTATTAGGTCAGGTCTTGTAGAGAGGGCTTGACCAACTTTAATAAAGGTCGGGCCGAGGCGGGTGAGCAGTTCTCGCAACTGGATAGCTCGTTTACCCTTGTTCTGCTCAACTTTATCTTGCCATTCATCCCACTTGAGGCTGAGGAGAAATCCCGCAAAAGAAGAGATAATTCTCAGGAGTCGCCCCCAGGCTAGCCAGGGACGGTAACTATAGTAGCGAGCGATCGCCTCTGGATTATAGAGTTTTAGCAGAGCAGGTTGATACTGACCCACGCCTTTATTTGCCTCTTCAACTGAAAAATTTACAATGATTGTTTTTCTCCTAACCCACAAGTGAGTTGCAAGTTCAGGATAGCGGTAGTCTTTTATCTAAAACAACATAGAACTCTACCCTTTTGGGATACTGTTCGGGGTGATTTTAGCATCTGTTACTGCCTAAGATTTGTTTATCTTTTTCTTAATTATACTTTATAAAACTACAACTACTTATCAAGCTTTCAGAGGATTTTATCTTTTCTTAACTATTATTTATAAAAATATAAATATCTACCTGTGTCTGAATTATGCAAATTTAAATAAGCTGGGATCAGAAGTAACTTTATTTACTAACACTTCTGGAAGTAGTAGTACTATTACTGTCTTGAATTTAATCTTCGTTACTATTCCCGCGTTGGAATAAGTTCCAAGGCTAATAGCTCAAGTCTTCTCAAGAGGACTAAATACAAAATTTTCAGCCATGTAGAAGGCTATCTTATAGCAATTCTCAATCGAGTAGATATAGAACCCCACCCCCAACCTTCTCTAAGAGCAAGCTCTTCCCTTGCACCTCATTTGATTAGGAAAAGCTATATGTAAAACGGAAAGTTTCAGTCTACTTGAGTGGACTTTAGCTATCAGCCTAGAACTTAAGTTCTGGGCGGGATATCGGATGAGCGCGACACTTTGACTGTTACAAAAATATGGGTAATTATTATTTATAATTACTATAAATTTGGTAATTGGTAGTCATTTTGTCACACTTACCAATTACCAATTAGCTACTTTTAACCATCGTGCAATGCTATTTAGATTTTGCCTCCAAGTTCTCTAAACGGCTTCTTAATTCCTGATTTTGTTGTTTGAGTTGGTCGAAATCCTCACGCAATTGACGTAGGGTTTTTTCTGAACCAATATTCTTTTGCACCTTAGAAATTTCTTCTTCAGCATAGCGACGTACACGCCCATCGGCTGTTTGTTCAACTAGCGATCGCAAAATTCCCACTGCTTTGGGTGTTTCCATTTGTCCTAATGCTGCTGCTACCGCCACTTGCGTTAAAAAGAAGGTTTCTTTCGCTAGTTCTGTTAATTTTTCTAAAATCCGTTCCAAATTAACCGGACTTTGACCTACAGAAATCTTTCCTAAAGCGCGAATTGTGGCTAAACGTAAGGGTTGTGGTACACCGAGCTTGGTGTATTCGATTAGCAAATTTAAAGCTGCTTCCGAAGTTTTGAATTCAGCTAAACCCGCAACTGCACCACTCCGAACGACTTCATTCCAACCCGCCTTTTCTTCTAAAACGGATTTTAGCAGCTTTAATACCTTGTCTTCCTTGGGCTTTTCTTCCAAGTTTGCCGAAGCGATCGCCCCGATCACACGAGAAGCTGCTGCTTCCACATAATAGCTAGGATCGCCCTTTTGTACTAACCCTCTCACAGCTTTATAGCTTTCAGCAGTTTTGATTTGAGCAAGTGCTTCCACTACAGATCGTCGCACGTAAGCATTTTTATCTTTTAACCCAAGAACTAAGCCATCAAAGGCTTGATCTAAATTAATTTGTGCTAGTTGTTTCGCCGCTTCCACACGCACACCCCACAATGGGTCATTTTTTAGCGATGTAGATAGTGCAATAGTAGCTTCTAATCCACCTTTTTTCGCTAAAGCTGCTGCTGCGTAAATACGTGAAATCGGGTCGGGATCAAATTCTAACTGTGCTTTTAACTCTGATATTGGATACTCTAATGCTACTGTTTTCAGATAATTATTCTCAACATCAAAGCTGATAAATTGGGGCTTATTTTCTAAGGGGAAGTAGAAGCTTTGTTCACGTTCATTTACCCGCACTACAAAAGTTTTTAGTTGTGAGTTAAGAGTGCTAAGTTTTCCCTTACTTCTAACTCCTGACTCCTCACTCCTAACTTCTTCCTGTTGGGTATAGCCAAAACCAATAGGTATTTTTAAATCAAACAAATCTTTACTGCCATCTTTACCTTCAGCAGCTTGGGTTTGAGTTACCGTAATCTTTGCCAAATTAGCATCCCCATCCCAAGAGTAAGCTACTTTAAAATCGGGATGACCACCACGAAAAACGTATTGGTCAAAGAGGAATAAAAGATTACGTCCGGTAGCTTTTTCAATCGCCCTGAGTAAGTCTACTGTTTCTACGGTTTTGTGGGCATTATCTTGAACAAATGTTTGGATAGCCTGCCAAAACAACTCATCTCCTAATTGGGCCCGAATCATGTGATAAACACAAGATCCTTTTTCGTAAATGTGGCGATCGTAAAGCTCAATAGCTTCCCGGTAAACATGTGTTACCATCGGGCGACGATAGCGACTGCTATCTTCACTTAAGTAACGACGAGCTTCTAATAAACGATAATAAGCTGCTTCTTCTAGACTATATTCCTGTTCTGTCCACATCACCTCAGAATAGGAAGCCATGCCTTCCTTAATCCAAGCATGAGACCAATGCTTAATCACCACCAAATCACCAAACCACTGGTGCGCGAGTTCATGGACGACTAAACTTTCAGTATTGCGGTTATCTAAAGCGGCGCGTTCATCCAACAAGCATCTATCTGTTAATAGTGTTGTGGAGGTGTTTTCCATCCCGCCAAAGATGAAGTCATCGACGCAAACCTGGGCGTATTTTGGGAAAGGGTATGGATAGGCATACTTTTGGCTCAAAAATTCGATCATGCGGGGAGTTTTGCCCATGCTGCGTTTAGCATCTTCCTCCCGTCCCTTTTCCACGTAGTAGGTAACTGGTTTACCATTCCACTCATCCTGAATTTCGGCAAAGTCACCTATTGCCAAAGTCATCAAGTAGGTAGGATGAACTTGTTGCTGTGACCAATGGTAGATTTTGTAATCACCATCTTCTGTGGTGTTAATCAATTCGCCGTTGGAAATCGCCACCAGAGGGTTAGGGACACGAACGCGAATTTCTGAAGTAGACAGTTGTCCTGGGTAGTCAAAGCAGGGGAACCAAAAGCGAGAGTCTTCGTCTTCTCCTTGAGTCCAAACTTGAGTTGGCTTGTTTGGGTAGTGCTTGTCTGGTTGAATAAAGTAAAGACCGCGCTGCGGTTTTGCCACTGAATAAGCGATCGCAATCAGCAAGCGTTTACCAATTTGAGTGGCCTCAGCAAGTTGGATGGAAAGCTGTTCCCCGTCGTAGTCAAAGTTTTGTGGCACCTCGTCCACTTGGACAGACTCGATATTCAGGTTGACAGCATCCAAAGTCAAACGGTCAATGCCATTACGGATTGGTAAGAGGCGAATGCTACAATTGCCCTGATAGCTTTGCTTGGGTATATCCAAGCTGAGATCGAGAAAAATATGCTCTACCTGTCCGGGGCGATCGGGGTTGTAGTGTGGTCTTGCTCCCGGTAACTCAAAAGGTTTGTGTACGTTATTATCTGTATCAAAATAAGACTTCGACATTGATCCTTACTGACCTTGTAATCCTGAAAAGTCTGGCTTGGCTGGACGTAGTTAAGCAAAATAGCGGTGTCTAAATATATTTCCCAAATCAACAGGGCATTATGGAGGTGAGAGTTCCCTTTTGGGATTGGGGGATTAAAATTAATCTCACCGGAATTTCCGAAGATCTGCTGGCGATCCTTGGACTTTTTTCCATATCCCTCCCGCATTTACTTTTACTGATGTTTTGCACTTTTTTGTCATCGAGTCAAGAGTCTCTTGCACCTCGATAAATTTTTATTAAGTACAAACACTCCTAATTATTCTTATATAGGACTCTGATTTGATTTTTGAAAACATACTGAGACTGAAAAGCCTGTTTCTCAGGGTTTTATCTGAAATTTTGTTCACAAATCAGACAGGAGTCCTATAACTTAGGATAGCTTGCCTCTGTTGAGGAGGCTATTTTGTTTGAAATGAATAGCATATCATTTGCCGATTCGCTCCCCATCTCTTGGAAGTATTTTTTAGAGTAATTATTTTAGACTGCGAGCTTATAGGACTACTAATTTTATCAGTAAATACCGATCAATGAGCGGAAATTATTAATAAATCCGAAAACTCTACAGTGACACTTGTATAAATCTCGGTGACAATCTGAGCAAAAGAGGATAACAAAATGCCTGAAAGTAAATCCAAATTTCTCATTCCTGCTGTTGGTGCTGCTGTACTTGCCGCAGGAGGTATAGCAGCTTATACGTATTTTAAAGCCTCATCAGGAGCTAGTTCAGATGCTCTAGGCAGCGCTAAAGTAGTACCTTCAACAGCATTGATGGCAACTTATATTACTACTGACTCTCAAGCCTGGGCAAAGTTACAGCAGTTTGGCACTCCAGAAGCACAAAAATTAGTGGCAAAAGGTCTGGAAAATTTCAATAAGCAAATGTTTAGTGACAGCAATGTTTCTTATGAAAAAGACATAAAGCCTTGGGCTGGTAGTGTAATGATTGCTGTATTACCACCTAATCCTGTTAAACCGGCGCAGTTGAAAGTACCTAATGCGCCAATCAATGTACAGCAGGAATCAAATATCTTGATAATAGTGGGAATCAAGGACAAACTCAGCGCCTTGAATTTTGCTAACAAATTAAAGTCACAAAAAGGAGTTAAATTTCAGGAATCTGATTATAAAGGTCAAAAAATTATAGAAACTACAGAAAATAGCAAGCCAACATATAGCGTAGTTTTAAATAATAGTCACTTAGTATTAGCACCCGAAAAGCAAGCTGTAGAAAAAGCAATTGACACCTTTAAAGGAGAGTCTTCTTTCGCCAATAAAGAAGGTGCAAGCAGTATTCTCAACAAAGGAGTGGATGTTAAAAACAGCCTCGCCCAAATTTATGTACCAGACTATGCAGGCATGGTACAGCAATTAGCAGCCGGAAGCCCGCAGACAAAGCAGTTACCTCCACAAGCTCTGGCGCAACTCAAGCAGATAAAATCTGTGGTGGCGGGTATTGGTGTTGATGATGTGGGAGTGCGGGTAAAAGCGATCGCTAATTTAGATCCGCAACTCAATAAATTTCAGTATCAATCAAGTCCGGGAAATATAGTCGGGCAATTTCCCACTGGTACCTTTGCTCTAATTAGCGGAAATGGTATCAGCCGTGGCTGGGAAACACTAGTAGAAGAGTCAAAAAATTATCCAGAAATGAAACAAGGTCTTGAACAGGTGCGAGGACAATTGAAATTTGTCAATATTGACCTGGATAAAGATATTTTTGGCTGGATGAATGGGGAATTTGCCTTTGGTGCGATTCCATCTAATCAAGGGGTGTTAGCAAATGTTGGTTTTGGAGGTGCTTTAGTATTTGATACTAGCGATCGCAAAACTGCCGAAGCCACCTTGACAAAATTGGATACCCTTGCCAAAACACAACAAATCAACGTTGCCAACAGAAATATTGGCGGGAAAGACGTAACGGAATGGCAAATACCCAGACAGGGAGCTTTATTGGCACATGGTTGGCTCGATCAAGATACTGTATTTGTGGCTCTTGGTGGCCCAGTTGCTGAAGCGATTGGCGATCGCAAAAATCCATCTCTCGACAATAGCGATACCTTCAAAGCCGTTACAGGTTCTTTGCAAAAGCCCAACGGCGGCTATTTCTATATGGATATGGACAAAACTCAAACTGTGCCCTTGATCAAGAGTTTAATCTCATCTGATGCCAACGCTATCACCATCCTGAGTTCCATTCGTGGTCTTGGTTTTACCGCTAATAGCCCTGATAAATCTACCAGTCAATTGGAGATGTTGTTAGCTCTCAAGCCAAATACTGCCAAATAGGGCATTGGGAAGAGGCAGAGGGGCGGAGTGCAGAGGGAAAATTCTTCTTCCTTTTTTTCCCACTCCCCACTCCCACTTACACAATTCAATTTGCTTCTAGACTGGCGTCCAACAAGTATGTCATAAGTAGAAAAGGCTCTTAAATGCGAACTGATTTATGACTGCTGCTGTAAACACTAATCCTGGCTTCGCTTCCCGTTTGGTAAATGGCGTACTGGCAATCAAACCTTTAGCCGACTTAGCCAAACATCAAGCTAGACAAATGATGATTAAACGTGCCGAGAGAATTGGTGTGCCTTGGACGCAAGAAGTCGAAACACTACAGGCGCGTGATTGGAAAGCTGATCTAGCTCAAGTAGAAAATCCTCAGCTTTCCTACCCAGAATATTATTTCCGGTCATTCCATGCCTATGAAGGTGGAAACCTCAGTTGGAAAGCCGCTTGTGAGCTAGAAGTTGCTGCCCGTACTGTCCATGCCGGAATTTGGCAAGATGCTGGAGCAGAAGGAGATGCTAAACTGCGCCAAAGTTACCACGATATCCTCAAAGTGCAAATCCCCAATCAACCCCAAGACATCCTCGATGTGGCTTGTGGTGTGGGTTTGAGTACATTTACCATGCAAGAAATTTATCCCCATGCCAAAATTACAGGCTTAGACTTATCTCCCTACTTTTTAGCCGTTGCCAATTACCGCGCCCAACAACGTCAAGCTAAAATAAACTGGCTTCATGCCCAAGCGGAATCTACCGGGCTACCTGATGCTTCTTTTGATTTAGTTTCCATTTTTCTCATGTGCCACGAATTACCCCAATCGCCAACCCGACAGATTTTAGCTGAAATGCGGCGCTTGCTACGTCCGGGTGGCTACTTGGCAATCATGGATATGAATCCTAAATCTGAAGTTTACAAAAAAATGCCAGCCTACATTTTGACTTTGCTTAAAAGTACTGAACCGTATTTAGATGAATATTTCGGTTTGGACATTGAACAAGCTATTGTTGAGGCGGGTTTCCAAACTCCCACAATCACTAACAATACGCACCGTCACCGCACAGTACTTGCTCAGGTGAGTGGTTGATTTTTCTTTACTGCTTTGGGCAGCAATACCACCTTTGCTGCTGCTGGGCTACTACTACTGTCGAGTGCCATTTGCCCCACCTCTGTTAAAGTTGCTGATGTTCTTTATCATCGGGGCAATATCTGGTATCTTAGCCCTTAGCCTGGAATGGGTTTTTGAAACTGTAGCCAACAGAGTTGTAGAGTGGCATCAGATCAAGCTATGTCTGCCGACAAGTCGCTGCGCGTCTACGCTTCCTGGAATAGCGTTGCGGCAGCTTGTGGAAGTAGGCCCAATTGAAGAAGGCTGCAAGTTTGTAGCGGTTATTGTCCCAACTTTCTTTTTGCAACGCAAGTATCGATTATTTGCATCTACCGTTTTCCTCTTCACCATAGCCGTTGCCCTTGGATTCACTGCCGAAGAGAATTGGATTTACCTTTTCCACGATACAGCGTCAATTCTAGACCGTATAATCGGTATGCCAGTCCACGCCATGTTCTCTGCACCTTGGGGATATGCTTTAGGAATCTATATTTCCTCCAACACTCGGTTAAATCAAGACAAAAAGTTCATTTTTAGGGCTTGGCTAAATTCTGTAATTTGTCATGCCCTAGTTAATGTCTTATCCAGTGCTTGGCGTTACTCACTACCTTTAGGTTTCCTGAGTTATGGTTTATTCCCATTTCTCTTATGGATGTTTTGGCGACTAGAACAATTACTGCGAAAAGTACAAGGCAAACCCGCCATTACCGTAATCTCAGGCCATACGCCCCAACACCGTTACTGGCAGAGGAGTTTAGTGCTGTTTACCCTCGTACTGGGTGGAAATGCTATTTTTGGGCTGTTTCTTTTAGCTAGGATTCTTAGTCCCTTAAGTCCGTCAAAGCTTTTTGATCCTGAGATTTTGTGGTTTATAATTAGTCGCTTTTCACTAAATCTCTTTTTCGGAGTTTTAGCCTGGGGCATTTATCGCTATTTGCGACATTCCGCTCGTCGTCGGTATTTTTAAAATATGATTTAGAAAAATGCTAGGGGGTTTCTATGCAAACAACTCCAGTGCGTTGGACGACTGCTGATTTAGAACTATTTGCTGGCGATTCTCGTTCCGAGACACTTCGTGAACGCAAAAATCGTTATGAGATTATTGATGGAGAACTATTTGTGACCAAATCACCTAGTTGGGATCATCAATCAAGTTGTGGCAATATTGTTACAGTTATTAACAATTGGTCAGATGAAACTGGTTTAGGTAAAGCTGCGTAGATGCGGAGCAGCTTGTCGTCAGACATCGCACCTGGAATTATTTTCTCAGATTCTGACAATGTGATCCCTGATGTGGTATGGGCAAGTCATGAACGCTTAAAAAACTTGCTAGATGAAGCTGGACATCTCACAGGCGCACCGGAATTAGTAGTAGAGGTTTTATCACCCGGTGAAAAAAACGAGAAACGCGACAAAGAAACAAAGCTAAAGTTGTACTCAGTGCAAGGGGTTCAAGAATATTGGATTTGCGATTCTATACAGAAGAAAGTTGAGGTTTATCGCCGTGAAGAGGCTGTATTAAAGTTGGCAGCTACTTTATTTAGTCAAGATGAGTTAACAAGTCCTTTACTACCTGGTTTCAACTGCTTAGTTATTAAACTTTTTTAGCCTTAGATTCTCTCCGCTCATCTTTTTTACTCTGTGTCCTCTGTGACTCTGCGGTTAAATAAATTACTTTTAAACCGCAGAGACACAGACAGAAGAAAATAAATTTTATAAGTCACTTTGAAAGCACTAATTTTAATAATTACGAATTACGAATTACGAATTATTAAAAATGCCCTGTGCCTAAATTTTAAATTACCTAAACGCTTGCCAATACTGGCTGATTCCCGGTTGCGCTGACTGAATTTGATTCAGATTCAGTACAGTAGATTTCGCAGGAGTTATTGGGACTTTCAATCAGTTTCACTTTGAAAAGTTTAGCTCCCAATTCTTGAATAGGCGATCGCAGTAAATTACTAATGTAAAGTGCGATATTCTCAGCAGTGGGAACAACTTCAGCAAAATAGGGAATGTCTTTGTTTAAAAAGGTGTGATCGAATGGCTCAACCACATAATCTTCTATTACTTGGTTTAAAGCCCCTAAATCAACAATCATCCCAGTACGTGGATCAATTTCCCCTTTCACAGTAACTTCTAAATGATAGTTGTGTCCATGACCGTGGGGACGAGCGCACTTACCATAAATCTCAGTGTTTTCTTCGTTGCTGAGGTTAGGATGAGCTAGCCGATGGGCGGCGCTAAAGTGAGTACTGATGGTGAGGTAGGCTTCCATTGCGTTTCCCATATAATCTGCCCAAAGTTCAGGATGTTCAAATAACTGTACACGGACTAAAGGCAAGTGTGGTGCTAGTCGCTGCCAAATAATCCGTGCAATATTCTCAGTGGTAGGCAGAGTTTGTTGAAATTCTGCCCACGCATCATTGAGATAAGAGAAGTCTAATTGACTGGTAACTTCCCGTTTAATTACGTGTTTCACATCAGACAAGTTCAATACCATGCCATATTCATCCAATTCCCCAGCTAGGGAAATGAATAAGACATAATTATGTCCGTGTCCCGGAAATCTAGAGCAAGCACCAAATTTCTTAATATTCTCAGCTTCACTCAGTTCTGGCAGCCAATAACGATGACTTGCCGAAAACTGGGCGCGGCGGTTAACAATACATTGCATGAGTACACTATGAGCAGAATTTAAAATTTCTTAATCTTTCTCTGTTTCCAGCATAAACTAATTTCTTAAGTTATGTGTCGTGTGTCATTTGTCATTAGTCCCTTGCCATCCAGTTAAATTGACTCATGCGCCATACTAAATGACTATGTAACAGATGCTTGTGCCTCACAGTGTAATCCCGTAGCTATGCGGAATAGCTCTTGACCAGTATGTAAATAACGCTCATCGTAGCTCAAAGGAAAGTAACCTAATTCATCAAGTCCATCTCCTACTTGATCGAGGCTGTAGTAAAGGTGAGCGGCTGTTCTTGCTAAACTAGGGGGATTCGGTAGAGAGCGAAAAGTAATTTGTGCTTGCTTGAGGTCATCTCGACAGGCTTTTAAATATTCTTGAAATTCATCTAACAACTCATCATCAAAAGGATCAGCAGCTAATTGCTCCATTTGTTCTTCTAAGGAATAAAGAATGGTACAAAGCAAGCGATTTACTGGTTGGTAAACTTGGCGCAGCCATTCCTCAACTTGCTCGTCAACATCGCGTCCGGTTTTTCGTCTTGTCTGGTAATGATTTTGCGCTGATGCTGTACGCTGTTGGCGATCGCTATTTAATTTTTGAGGGTAATCTTGCAGTTGTTGGTCATAATCACGGCGATTTTGGTTGTCGCCTAAGACTTCATAAGCTGCATTGATGCGGATTATTTGCTCTTGATCAGCTGTTTCCTGATTGCTATCGGGATGAAACAACTTAACCAAGCGGCGATAGGCTTGCTTAATCTCCGCAAGGCTTGCACTTGGACTAACTTTGAGAGTTTCGTAATGGTTAGAAACGTGCTTAGAATTGACCATTAATTCAATTTATCGTTAGCTGATGCTAGCGGCTAACCTTGTTTCCAGGTCTTGGAACAACGGTGTACTCAAATATCTCTCACCAAAACTGGGCTGAATCATTACGATTAAACGTCCCTCATTTTCTTGAAGTTGGGCGACGCGAATTGCTGCACATAAAGCTGCTCCACTGGAAATACCAGATAGTAGCCCTTCTTCTTTTGCCAAACGCCGACTATAAGCGATCGCTTCTTCATCGGTGACAGTAATCACTTCATCAATCAATTTTATCTTGAGAACTTGGGGAATAAACCCAGCCCCAATTCCCTGAATTTTGTGTGGACCTGGCCGTCCCCCAGATAAAATTGGGCTATTGGATGGTTCAACTGCGATCGCCTTAAAACTAGGCTTGCGTGCTTTAATCACTTCTGCTACACCAGTGATCGTACCACCTGTGCCCACCCCTGCTACAATCATATCTACTTGTCCATCGGTATCTTCCCAGATTTCAAGAGCTGTAGTTTCCCGATGCACTTTTGCATTGGCTGGATTGCGGAACTGCTGCAACATATAAGTATTTGGCATCGTATTAACTATTTGTTGCGCCCGTCCAATTGCCCCACTCATCCCTTCCATCCCTGACGTTAGTTCCAGTTCTGCTCCATAGGCCCGCAACATCGCCCGTCGCTCTGCACTCATTGTCTCTGGCATTGTCAAAATTAAGCGATAACCTTTAGCGGCTGCTGCCATTGCTAGGGCAATTCCTGTGTTTCCAGAGGTAGGTTCTACCAATACTGTCTTCCCAGGAGTAATCAGCCCTTCTTCTTCGGCGGCGTTAATCATACTTACCCCAATCCGATCTTTGACTGATGCCGATGGGTTCATACTTTCCAATTTCACCAGAATTTTTGCAACACATCCTTCTGTTTGGGGAATGCGGTTCAACTGCACTAGGGGTGTACGACCAACCAGTTCTGTAATGTTACGAGCAATTCGCATAATTTAGCCCTTAGTTATTAGTTAAAAGTCATTTGTCATTAGTCAATAATAAAAACAAAAAGCCCCGCCTAATGGCGGGGAGCAATAAAGTTCAAAATTATCCGTGGATAGTCAACATTCTAGAAGGTGAAAGTTGTTCTGAGCGTACCGATAATCGCATCATCGTTATCGCTATTTTGACCAGGAGAGGTCAACCAGATTACACCAGGGGTAACAGAGATGTTATCTGACACCCGATATTTGTAGAAACCTTCAAAGTGATAGGGTATATCATTATTACCACCAAAACCTGGACGGTTAAAGGAATAAGGTTCTGCACCAGCAAAAACACCTAAAACGTTACCCTTTTTACCGAAATCAGGTAAGGCTACCCCAAGACCATAGCTCCAAGCTTCATAATCATCACTTGAACCAGAGCCGGTGACATCGTGGTAAGAAACAAAGCCACTAACTGACAACTTGTCGCTAGGTCTAAATGCAGCCGACACACCGTAGGAATTGCTAGAACCTGAGCCTAGTAGAGTGTTAGCTTGTTGAGTACCTACTGCAACAGAAGATCCAAAAGCGTTGTTTACGTTTGATGAAGTACCGGAGTCAAACAAGAAACCGCCTGCGCTGTATCCGTGGACATAGGTAGCAGCTAAAGCCAAGCGATCGCCAACACTAAAGTTCAACTGTCCAAGAGCTGCATAGTCGCCGTTGGTCAGACCTGAACTAATACCAGGATTATTAGCATCCGTTGCTAAGTAACCCGCAGTGATTGAGCTATTTCCTAGAATACCCTGACCTCTACCAAGAGGTAGATTGAGCGCTATACCTGCACCACCACCAATCCGATAGATCGGACTTTCAGAAGCAAAGGTGGATAAAGCGCCGTTACCGCCATCAGTTTGATCAAAGAAGTAAGGATTATTGACGGCTGCATAATGGCTGTGTCGTCCACCACTAGCTGCTAAGTAAACGTTGGCTGGGCCTATGGGAGCTTCATAGGTCAAACGATCTATATTGACACTGTTGTTACCACCCTGATTACCAACTTGAAACGTTTGTGTACCTTCAGCAGTAGCTAGAGCAGCACCACCGTTATCAAATTGTGTAAAGGCTGCTGCATTACCTGCTGCTAAACGTGTGTGTAAAATGTCTCTACCAGTGAAGCTGGTTTGCAAGTCTAAACGTACCCGATTTTGGAAGACGGTGTTGTTGTTGTCACCGGTGTCACCCCCAAACACATCACTAACTGCAAAAATGGCTTCACCAACTAGTTTGGTAGTAGTGGAGAACTGATTAGCTTCCAATTCAGCAGTCCGCGCTTCTAGGGAATCTACGCGACCGCGTAAAGTTGCCAATTCTGCGGAAAATTCTTCTTGTAACCGTTGTAAGGTAGCTAAATCTTGTTTGGTCACCAAGTCAGCTGTTGCTGTGGCAATCAATTCGTTAACCCGATCCAAACAGGCATTTAAACCAGCAGCAAATTCATAACGGGTTAAAGCACGATTACCGCGATAAGTAGCATTTGGGTAACCTGCAATACAACCATAGCGCTCAACCAAGGACTGCAATGCTTGGAATGCCCAGTCGGTGGGTTGTACATCGGAAAATTGAGAAACCGATGTTACTTGAGACTGAGAGTTATTTTGGTTGCCTTCGTTGCTGTAGCGATTAACTTGGTCTATGGTTGTTTGAGCCAATATTTCTGGCTGTTGGGCAACTTCAGTTACACCTGCTTGTGCGGCTGGTGATACTTCAGTTGTTTTGTTTGGGGCCGCAATTGCTGTTGCCGAAACTAACAATGTTGCTCCCAGAACTGCTGGGCTAACCACTAAGGATTTCCACAATATATTAGACATCTTCTCTTTACTCCTCACACCTTGTTTAGATAATTGGTTTCGTTGCACCTAATTCTCACAAATGCGACATCTCATTGAAACCTATGGATGAGGCATGGTTGCCACTACTACAATTTTAGTTTTTGCAAAGCTAATAAACGATTAACTTAGGGTTAAAAACTTATGTGATTAACTTATGCAAAAACATATCTTTATATCATAACATTATAAAACATCGGATCTAAATGACAAGATTACAGTGATCGCCTTAAGAACTGTCACACATAATTATCTAAATATCTAAGCAGAGAGTAGACTTTAGGGCATTCGCTTGTTACCCAGGCTAAACTGCTCCAAGCTTAGACACTTAGCAGATTATGGGTAAAAATCTCTTCTTGCACTTAGCCTTACTAAAATTCGCATACCAATTAAAAATTAAAACATACTGACTCAGCTATACAAATTTAGGCAAAGCCTTTATGCGGGATAGTTTATCTGCTATTGCGATCGCAAACACCAGCTTATGAATCAAGAGTTTTGAAACCACCGCACTCCAAACCAAAACCTGTACTTCTAATCTTAAAGCTTGCTAAACTCTGCGTCTCCCGTCGCTGTGACTTCCAGTTAATTACTTAAAGATGTCAGAATAAATTACTTAGTTAATTTGGGAAATCGCTTGCGCTAAATCAAAGTCAGCCTGCGTCAGCCCACCTGCATCATGTGTTGTAAGGGCAATCTTCACTTTGTTGTAGGAAATCTCTAAATCTGGATGATGTCCTGCCGATTCCGCAGGCTCCACCAGCTTATTGACAAACTCAATTGCTTGGATAAAATCCTTGAATGTGCGGGTAATCTCTAAGTTGGAGCCTTTAACAGTCCAACCAGGCAGAACCTTTGCACTTTCTTGAATTTCCGCCTCAGCGAGTAGTTGTGCCATATCAAAATATTCCTAATTGTATTATTTGGGCCACATTGTATATATTTCATTAGATAAAATCCCTTTTATTCTCCATAGAGAAAGGATGCGAGGATCAACTAAAGCATAATGCGTGTGTGTATATTTAAATCAGACTTAATGAATAGACCCTACTTCTCACATCTAGTCAGAAGCCAAGGTTTGATGCAAGATATTTTTATTTTTAATCAAAGGTTAAAAAAGTTACCCACAAAAAACTATCCGCTCTGAGTTAGATCAGATAATCTATCTCAGAGCGGTCTAGCGGGTCTTCAGGTTGCAACCAGACTGCCGGAAGGAACTCCGAGCTTGCCTAGCTAATTGAGCTAACTTAGTATCTCAAAGATAACTAAGGCTAACTTTTAGAGAACAGCCCCGGCACACAGCCGGCTAACTGCAACCTGATGACCCATGCATTTACTACTTTCTATCATGGGCATCACCTCCTTGTTGCCTAAGCGGTCTTAGTCTCAAAAGGGCAGAGCATTTGCTCCGGGCTTATAACCTTCATCTAAGATAACACATAAATTTAGAGATATTAACGATATAAAAAAAATCCCCCACCAAAAGGCGGGAGATGACTGGAGAATGCGGAATATTGACACTTTATTGGCTTATGCAAAAAAGATTATTTAATCTGGTTGGTGTCAATTTTTGGCAACCACAACTCTGATTTAAGTAATGAGTCGGCTTTTAATATTAGAGAGCGTTACCACGAGGTAGAACTTCCTCAGGGAATACAAATTGTTCGTGGGGTTGATCTTGAGGAGCCATCCAAGCGCGGATACCCTCGTTGAGCAAAATGTTTTTGGTATAGAAGGTTTCAAACTCAGGGTCTTCTGCCGCCCGCAATTCTTGGGAGACGAAATCATAAGCCCGCAGGTTGAGTGCCAAACCGACGATGCCGACGGCGCTCATCCACAAGCCTGTGACTGGCACGAACAACATGAAGAAGTGCAACCAGCGTTTGTTAGAGAAAGCAATACCGAAAATCTGTGACCAGAAACGGTTTGCCGTCACCATTGAGTAGGTTTCTTCAGACTGGGTTGGATTGAAGGCGCGGAAGGTGTTAGCACCATCACCGTCTTCAAACAAGGTATTTTCTACTGTAGCTCCGTGAATGGCGCACAGTAGCGCACCACCCAATACACCCGCAACACCCATCATGTGGAAGGGGTTGAGTGTCCAGTTATGGAACCCTTGCAAGAAGAGTAGGAACCGGAAAATTGCAGCCACACCAAAGCTGGGTGCAAAGAACCACGACGATTGTCCCAAGGGGTACATCAGGAATACACTGACGAATACTGCAATGGGAGCGGAGAAGGCCAGGGCGTTGTAAGGACGGATACCTACTAGACGGGCAATTTCAAATTGGCGCAACATGAAGCCAATCAAACCAAAGGCTCCGTGCAGGGCTACGAATGGCCACAAGCCACCCAATTGAAACCAACGGGTGAGGTTGCCTTGGGCTTCTGGTCCCCACAACAGCAATAGGGAATGTCCCATGCTGTCGGCGGGGGTGGATACTGCCACTGTTAGGAAGTTAGCGCCTTCTAAGTAGGAGGAGGCTAACCCGTGGGTGTACCAAGAGGTGACGAAGGTGGTACCGGTCAGCCAACCGCCTAGTGCTAGGAAGGCGCAGGGGAACAATAGTATCCCTGACCAACCTACGAATACGAAGCGATCGCGCTTGAGCCAGTCGTCTAA
>NZ_DASQZC010000474.1:0-5194 GCF_035638895.1 Nostoc sp.
TGCCGACCATCTGTAGATGGCAACTGCATTACTACCCGACTGAATACTGATGCCAAAGCTAGGCTGAATTATTAGCCCTAAATTTGTCTGCGGTGCGTAAAACTGAAACGCTTTCCCACTACCACCCGCCGCAGTAGTGCAGCCAGAAGTACAAATAATTTGCCCTCCAAAGCTTGCACCGCCCCCAGCGCCCCCACTTTTAAGCCATCTACCATTACTAGGGCTGTCATTGGGAAGCAATACTAAATCATCATCACCAGTAGCTGTGCTTGCATTGATGAAGGTGTACCAGGAAGGCAAGCCATTGGCATCAACTTTGACTTGACGCGAATAGCCATCAACCCTCTGGCTACTGGTTAAGGTTTTTAATGTGGCGATATCGGCGATCGCGTATCCAGTTTGAATGGCCATTTTCACCTCGGCATAGCATCAATGATTGGTATTCCTCCCACTGGCGCTACTAGGCTTACTTGGTCGCCGATAGCAAATACGCCATTAGAAATTGCCCTTGCTGAAAATATTTGCCCTGCGGTATTTTTTACGTTATATTGCCCCAGTTGGGCATCGTAATTGAGGATTTTGACGCTGTTTTCTAGGGTGTGATCGCTCTTACTTTGTACCTGCACCTGACGCGATTGATAACCAGCGCGATTAATCAAACTTAAATTCATTAGCATTGAAGCTTCAGACATAAATAGCAACCCCAGCGATATCGCAGTACTTAATTACTTTTGCCACCTCCGGCTTGATTTTTGTAGAGATGGTTTTTGATTGATAAATAGGAGAGCAGGAGTTTTGACTTGGGTTAAACTTGCCTCGCTTAAAATGAATTAATTTGCTTGCCGATAAAATATTCGACCCGCCAGTAGATATAAATCGCTTCAATAAATCTATATGAGCATATTTATCCGCCCTAAAACTGTTAATGCAAGCAATTTCATCATCTGGAGGATTAGCTAGGAATGAGTGTGTTAGGGATTTTCGCCAGTCTTTATTGTTAGGCAAATCAAGAGTTGATTCTCCTGTATTTTCAAAAGTTTCCGTGCTAATAATATTTAATTTTTTGTCAGTAGTAATTATTGTAATTTTATTGTAAGAACCACCAAGTTGGTTATTGTCTGTTTCTTTGAAAGTTATGTATGTATATTCTTTTGTATATGATAAAACCGAAAAATAATCAGGTAATGTAGCTCTTTGATTATTAATTTGGTATGGCAGTTTAATAATTTTTTCGCCATTACTCAGATAATAAAATATTTGATAGACAACGAGAAGGTCTATTTCTTTCAATGCTGGTGAACTACATTCAATGTATCCATCTGTTTCTGGTGTGGGAGTATAAATAAAATCCTGGCTAAAAATAATTCCTGAAGTTATTTTTTCTGTAGTAAATTCTCCCCCTGGATAAGTAATTTGGACGTAGCCCCCAAGTAACCCATAAAAAGCAATAGAAATTGTTTGTGTTTCAAAACCGACAAAAAGCTTTACCGTAAAATTGTTTGAAGCCCGCAAGAATGAGCTGTCATGCCGCATAGCTTTAGTGCCTACAAAGGCAATAAAGTTATATGTTTCTGCTGATTTTTCAAGAACTATTGCATCAGTTGTCCGGTGTGGCATCTCGTCGTATTTGGCAAGTACCCCACCCCGCCTCAATCTGATATTTTCGCCTTTGCCCACAGCCCCATTAGTTTGGGCAGCGCCATAAAAAATATTGCCGTTAGCATCTTTTAGTCTTGCTAATCCAAGTTCTGCATCAAATCCAGTATAGGCAGTGGGCATTACCTGTCGGAAAAGGGCCTCCGCAGCATCAGCAATTCTCTGCTGATATAAATGGCGATTAAGGTGCTGCTGCCCCCTCAAAATATCAGCTTCCTGCGACATAGCCACTATTTAAAACTACAAGGGGAATTTGATAGCTATAACCTTGCCCATCTGCAACTGTGATGGGTGTTGATTCCACTGCGTAGGCGACGATGATACCGTTGGCGCTCCTGGCGCGGAATGTGCCGGAACCTGTATCCGTAATATCTATTGTCGTTCCGCCTCCGTTAGGTTGCAATTGAAAGTCGTTGGTAGTCGTGCTGGCAACTTGATAAATAGTGCCAGCAGTAATCCCAGAGGGAAGTGTCGCTAGGCTATCAGCTGTAAAAGTAAGCTTGTCGCCATTGACAAAACCATGAGCAGTGATTGTAATGCGATCGCTCGTCGCGTTGACATTGGCATTGGTGAAAGACTTAGACGCTACGGCGGTTGAGTCGGCAATTAAAAAAGCTGTCTGAAATTGCAACGCCCCGCCCGATGCCGTGAAGCTGGCGCTAATCGTGGGCAGTTCGTGCCGTTGGTCTGTGGAATCATAGCTACCATCACCACCAAAGTTAGCAGTTGCCCTAGCATAGCCATTTGTGGGTAGCAGTTCGCTGGCTAGAAAATCAGCCAACGAACTGCTACGGGATAGTGTCGCAGTGTTCGCCAAGCATAGTCTAAACTTGTTGGCATCGGGGGGAGTCGTGCCCCTGAATAAAATTTTGGCGCTTTGGCTTATCCAACTGTTGCAGAAAATTCCGCTTGGCATGGTGAGTTAGGAGTTAGGAGTTATAAGAATTTTTCCCCATTCCCCTGCTCCCCACTCCCCACTCCCCACTCCCCACTCCCCACTCCCCACTCCCCAATGACCAATGACTACAAAATTCTGTCCCAATCGTCTCCTTCCCAAACCGCCGATTCCCAAGTAGGTGAAGATTGCATTGCATTCCAGGCACTTTCATCAATTCCATCCCAGGTGAAATCTTCCCAAGTTGCCGAGATGAAGTCCCCTGTGAATTGTACGCCTTGCCCTAAGCCACAAGGTAGTACAAATCCACTACTCCACTGCGTCCCAATACCCATACCCAATTCAATTTGTGCATAAGTGGTGGTGAGAAGATAGGGATAAGAGGTGAATTCAACTCCTAGAGCCATTCCCCCAGGTATTGGCTCAATCTCGGTATATGGCAAAGTTACTGCGCCGGGAATCACCACGCTACCATCCGGCGGGAGGGTTACACCATTGATTATGGTATTGCCATCTGGTGTAATAGTCACGTTGCCTACTACAGCGTTACCATCAGATGTAATCACGGCATCAGGGACGATCGCACCATTAATAGTGAGAGTGGTTGCAGTGATTACAATGCTGCCCCTAACTGGAATTGCAGATTGTGATTGCCCTACCCAAATACCATCGCACGACCACAGTGCCTTTTGGGCAGTCACTACCCAACTGCACCCATCAGCTAAATAATTTTGTCCTGTGCCATCGTATTCAGTTACATTTACCCCAAACAATGGCTCATAGCCACCAAGTAAACTATTGGGGATTGCCCCCGCCATTTCCTGCCCCTGCCACCGCCCTCTGAGCAATCTACCCTCGCGTTGGGCGATCGCTTTTAGTTGATCGTTTGCCCTCGAATCGCCGCTACTGATTACAAATTGAGCATAAGGTATCTGGATTCCTGCCAAAAACTCCACGTTGTAAGTGCGCTCTCGCTGTTTGAAATTGCCGCTACACGGGTCTTCAAAACGAGCGGTGTATTCAATGGGGTTTTCTTCAATTCTTGTGTTTGTTGGCCTGCGCTCGGCTGCGGGTGGGGTTTCTTGCCCTGAATTAGATCGGCGCTTTTCGGCAGAATCATAAACTAATCCTAGTTTTTGTTTTGATCTAGTCTCGGCATCATCAGGATATTCTACTGTTGTGCCACCTTCGGTTTTGATCAGGGGTTTAAGAGTATAATTTTCATACTGCCAAGTATATTTATCAATTTCTTTCCATTCTTCATATTTATATTCAGATGTTACCAGAAACTCAGGAATTTCTAGCCAATCATCCCAATTTTCATCACCGCCATTCAACACAATTACCGCAATTTCTTTAGTTTCGGTAACTTTATTTAAAAGTACTTCTTTTGGGTTATAGGTGAATGTTTCAGTGATGATTTTAGTCTGAAACAGCCCCAGAAAGCTGCCAATAATAAAGTCGGGTCTAGCTTCTTCAATCTCTGCTAAATACTGCGATTTCTCTGTATTGAAAGTGGTAATTTTTTGAACTAATTTCCCGCCTGATTCCGCATCTTCAAAGATTGATTCTTCGGTGCGTATCTCTCCAAGATAAAGCCGAAATATTGGGGGAGAGTTCACTTTATCCCAAAAAACTCGCGGGACTATCAACCCCCAAGGCTTCTCAACCTCTGACTTGATAGTAAAAATCCCTTCTCTTCGAGACGCTCCGCGAACATGCTCATCCCATTTTTGGGTTTCGGTAGTTTTATTAATTATAATCAGCCCAGAAAATTCCGGGTCAATAATTGCAGGTGAGCCGTATTGTTCCGTGGTGATTATGCTATCAAGCTCAATCTCCCGCGTTACCATCTGCGTCCCCACGCACTTCACCTTCTCGCAAGGTGATTCGGCTCCACTCAATCGCCGATACCAAAGTTCGTTTTTACCGACTACTAGTGAAACCAAGGATTGAGTAGATTTGACATTAACCGTAGAAATTCTAAACCGCTCCTGATTATCAATCCAACCTACTCGGTTGTTGGCATACAGCAACTTACCGACAGATTGCAGATAAGAACCTGAAAGATTTAAGGGGTAATTATAAAGAGTATCTGGCAGAGTTCCAGAGAAGTTATCAATCCCAGCTTCATCCAGCAGCTTGGTGATTACGCTTGTTGCTGATTGAGAAACTGAAGTTTTATTGTCCGCCTTGTCAGGGTCTGTGGGTTCTTTGAAGTTGAGCAGGGTAATCAAGTCGCCCACTTCCAAAGTTAGCTGCTGCTTTTCTGAATCATATTTAGGAGTTAGCAGTCGCAGTGTGCCTCTGGGATGTCTTCTTAAGCTGCCACTGGTATCAGCTATATCAAGAGTTACTGTTTTGCCACGACAGAAGCTACTCGGACTTTTGCGATCGTCTAGTGGTTGGTTAAATCCTAATGCCTTGCCTAGCAAGATTTGCCCAGTGAAAGTAATCAGCCCAGATTGGTCAAGATGGCTATCGCTACCTTGAAAGGAGATGAGGCAGGGGGTGTAATCCGCGCCGCCGATTAGCAAACGGACATTTCTGGCTGATTGGTTTACTGTCATGGGTTAGGGTGGCGATCGCAAGACATAATAGTGTTTGTAGTTCCTTGGAATAAATTCAATGGCAGAGCTTTAC
>NZ_DASQZC010000475.1:0-2868 GCF_035638895.1 Nostoc sp.
TTTACAGGAAAATCATTGATAAGTGTGAAACACTATCTTTGACTCAGGAATTGAGATGTACTCATCATGATTTTATTTTTTGTTGAGTATGATTTAATAGGTTTGGGACGCTTTTTCCCCTTGAGTAGAAAGAGAGCGAATTAACTCCCGAATAACATCGGTTGCTGGTCTTCCCGTCATTGAACAGTATTGTTCAAGCTTCTGTGCCTCACTTGATGTGAGATTGATTGTAAGTCGTTTAGCAGCCCATTTTTTATTCATGTAGTAGACAAACTATATTTTTAAACTACTTATCTAATATCAATCTTTTAAGCTGCTACTACAAGGGTATAACTAATGACATTTAATTTAAGTAATCATGAAGAAACATATTATGTTTTTCTAAGCAATAGTGAAGAGGTAGAGTATATTCTCAAGTATGAAGTTTAGCTAATTTTAAGGCCATAATTATAAATAGAATGTAAAACGAATATTAAAGTAATACCATTTTTATATGAAGGTGCATATAATAGGGAAAATAAGAACAAGAAATTAAAATAGCCATGAGCCGCCCATTTAAGATGGAAATAGCAGGAAAGTGAAGAAGAACTAAAAAAACGTCTTCAAATAGGAAATTTGGTAAATCAGAAAGAAAAATTACAGATGCTGTGGTTGATAAAAAGCGGTCAGATAAAGAAACAGCAAGAAATTGGAAACCGCTTGGCATAAAGATACCTCAACAATCACCAGATGCCTACAGAAATATAGAACAGGTGGTCTACATAGAAACAGTTTCAATCGCCGATTCCACGAATGACTAAATTCGTGTAACTACTGACTATATATCGATGCGACTTGAATAAGTCAGGCGTATAAAGACCAAGCTTACCGCCGCCCTTCCGGCAGCGACAAAGTGAGGAACGAAAAAGCGTTGAATCTATGGATTTGTTGTTGATAAATGCTGGTAAAGGCTTATAACCCACATTCCGCAGGTCAGTTAAGAAAGAAGATAATATTTTCGACAAGGAGCACCAAAAAATTGGAGAATCCATTGTCTTTCATGTGTTAAATTGGCAATCTGTTTGATTTGGGCGACCGTAACCAAATGAATCGACATAAAACATTGAAACACCCAACGTAAGGTTGGAGTAGAAGTTGGTTTACCCAACTGATTATCAATAGTTTTTTTTGCCCGTTCTAAAGCTTGACGTAAAGCCCTTTGACCGAGACTATAAACAAGCAAGCACAAACCCATAACCATAGAAGCGTGCAGCAACTCGCTCAGTCGAATTGAGGAATACACTCGAAGTAAAAAATCAAGGGTCTTTGAGAAACCGAAAACCGCGCTCAGTAGACTGCTGTGCCTTGTATTCCCGCAAAACATCGTCATTGCTGAGTTGTTCAGTATCGAGGATATTGGTTGCTAAAATAAATCTTCCAGCTCGTTTGGCTTCAATAGCGATGGCTAATTCCTTGGGTTCTAGGGTTGCATCAACTTGGTAGTAACAGGTGGGGGAAGCATCCTTGCTTGGTCTACCACGTCCAGGATGTTTTTTTATCTCCTTAACCTGGATATTAGCCAGTTGGTGTAAGGGCAACTTAGAACTGAGCCTTTGTGCAGCAATCAGAGCATCTTTTGAGCAAGCGAATTCTTGGTGGGAGCAACTGCCGAAGTTTCGATTGGGCAACTGATGACTTTTTAATCAAACGTTTTTCCAACTGCTTGAGGTCAGCTTGTTTTCTGGCTTGACTTTCAACAACTAACCAGGACTGTCGTACACCACCATATTCACTACAACTTGGTGCAATTCGATATCCAGGCATTGCACTGTCATTAAACGCAACTTCTGGCATCTCCTCTAACAGCATTTTTGCAGCAGTTATGGTACCTGGGACTCTCGATACCCAACGAAGATGTTTCATTTGTTGCAAGTTTTCTTCTGTGTAAAGTGCGGCATCCGCAACAAATAAGGCATCGATTTGCCATTGCCGCTTGAAATCAGCAATGATAGTGGCAAACATTGCTGAGTCTGATTCATTACCGTCTCCAACTCTTAAGTATAGGGGAATATCTCCATCCCCAGTGCACATTAAGTCTAGAATAAATTGTTTCAAGTCTGGGCGGTGGTCTCTTGAATAACCATAGGTAATTTTAATTCCTCCTGGTTCCGCCTCCTCTGCTGTTGCATTGATTCATGTAATCGCCATCAACGTGGAAAGAACTTGAATCGAGGTGTAGGCTATCCATTTTGACCCCGAATTTACGTGCTGCACAAAGCGGCACTGTCACAAATACTTCAGTTAGTCCAGCCGCATATAATTTGTCCAATACTCGACCCAAACGGTCATCGTTTAAATGTTCTGGGCGTATTCCTTCTCCTAAAAGATGCTCTGTAGCTTTACCTACGAAAAACTTTTCAAATAAATATAATGGTGCACTTACAAACCCTAGTCCATTTAAAATCATTGCTTTTACAACTTGACCTGCACTGATGATTTCTTGAGAGTGAGTTCCCAACAACCGATTAATTTGTTCTACTAGATTCATCTCATCACAGATGCCTGCGACTATCCCGCAGTGGTCAATATCCTGTACCCTGATATCTATCTATCTATTAGTGATGCTGTCATGCTTCTAAAACGCAGCATTTAGGTCATTTTCAAAAATACAGCATTTACGAGCGCACCTGCGGAATGTGGGTTATAAGGCTTAAGCGCTAAATATTAAGCCATCTTATCAGCTAAACAAAAAGCCTTCTCAAATTAGTTTGAGAAGGCTTTTTGTTTGAATAATTATCCCTGGCATCGAGCTATTTTTGCGTAGGGCTACCCCTAAACTATCGTGGCCGCAGCAGCGTTTCACCTCTGAGTTCGGGAAGGGTTCAGTGT
>NZ_DASQZC010000476.1:0-1518 GCF_035638895.1 Nostoc sp.
AGCAAAGACTGGAAAAGCATCATCAGGTGTTGGCAAAACTGGCAAATCACAGAGCGATTTCAGAAGGAAAGCTGGAAACGGCACTCAAAGTTATTACTGAGAAAGCAGCAAATGCTTTAGAAATAGAACGAGTCAGTGTGTGGTTATTCAATGGCGACCGCACTAAACTACAATGTATAAGTCTCTATGAACGTAGCAATCAGAGACATTCAGGAGGTTTAGAACGCAACCTTGCAGATTATCCCATCTACTTTAAATCCTTGACATCTGCACGGATTATTGCCGTCAGCGACACTCGCAACGATTTACGGACACAAGAATTATGCGATGAATTGCTAGAACCAAATAATATTGTATCCCTAATTAATACTTCCATTTGGGTTGGAGGGGAAGTAGTGGGAACAATATTGTATGAGCAGGTTGATATTCCCCGGATATGGGAAATAAGTGAGCAAAACTTTGTTAGCTCAATAGTAGAATTTGTTACCCTGACTTTAGAAGTATGCGATCGCAAACGGGCAGAATCCGCTCTACGTGAGGCTAAGAAAGCTGCCGAAATCGCAAATCGTGCCAAAAGCACCTTTTTAGGAAACATCAGCCATCAACTGAGGACTCCCTTAACCTCCATTCTAGGAATCACAGAAGCACTCCAAAATAAAGTGTACGGCCCCGTAAATGAAGAACAGCGCCAGTCCCTAAATACTCTCGAATCCAACGGTAAGAATTTACTAGAATTGATTAACCAGATCCTTGAGCTTACCGATATCGAATCCAGCAAGATAGAACTGCAACTAGCTGCTACTTCGATTCAAGGATTATGTGACTCTAGCTTGAGTTTTGTTAAACATTTAGCGTTCGAGAAAAATATCTATCTGAGTGGACAAATACCTGAAGAACTCGAACCCATCCAAGTCGATGAAAGCCGCATCCGCCAAGTATTTATCAACCTGTTGACTAACGCTATCAAGTTTACTAAAGAAGGAGGCAAAGTTTGGATTGAAGTCCAGCCAAATTCCACAAATGAATATATCTTTTTCAGTGTGGTAGATACAGGTATTGGTATGCTTTCCGATGACCTTTTCCAATTATTTAAACCTTTTGTACAAGTTGAAAATTCCGCTAACCGTGATGCTAGAGGTACTGGTTTAGGATTAGTAATGGTGCAAAGAATTGTCGAGTTGCATGGTGGTACTGTCCATGCTGAAAGCCAGTTAGGTAAAGGTAGTCGTTTTACAGTCAAACTTCCGTGGAAAAAGGCGGAAGAGTGGGGAGTGGGGAGTGGGGAGTAGGGAGTGGGAAGTTTTTCCTCGTTCCCATACAGAGTATGGGAATGCATTTATTGAGTTCTCTGACTCAATTCATACTCAATTTCCCAACAATTTATTCTGCGATCGCTCCATCCACTCCACTAAGGCTATGATGCAGATTTGTAGGTTGGGTTGAAGGTCGTGAAACGCAACAAAGAGAAAGAAAATGTTGGGTTACGCTGCGGGAAGCCCCTTTGGGTCTACGTTCCTC
>NZ_DASQZC010000477.1:0-44546 GCF_035638895.1 Nostoc sp.
TCATAAGCATACTATAAAACCGAGTGGTTAAATGTAAAGTTTAGATGAAGTTTAGGAAAATATTTTGAATTGAGGCGCGGAAATTACTAAACTTTTCAAAACAGCTAACTGCAATAAAAGTATTCATCAATTAACTAACCAAATTCAATCAATCAAGCCAGCAGATGTTCGGCTTTGTTTCTCTCGGTTTTTACACATCCTTCTTCTGTAAGGTGAAATTATGAAGGAAAACTCATCCAACTCGCTGTTAACAGTACCAACTGGGCCATTAAAGATTTCAGAGTTGCCCCCTAACGGTGTAGGTATAAATGGTGAATCTATCCATCTTTCCCTAGTAATTCCTACTTATAAAGAACGTGACAACATCAAGAATGTGGTCAATATATTGAGTCAGTTACTGGATGAATCTATTCCAAGACAGTATGAATTGATTGTGGTAGACGATGATAGCCCAGACCGAACTTGGGAAATAGCACAATCCTTGACGACAGAATACCCTCAGTTGCGCGTGATGCGACGCCAACAAGAACGGGGGCTATCTTCTGCGGTGATTCGTGGGTGGCAAGCAGCCACAGGGAATATTTTGGGGGTGATTGATGGAGATTTGCAGCATCCACCAGAGGTGCTGATGCAACTGTTGCGTAGTGTTGAGCAGGGAGCAGATTTGGCAGTAGCCAGCCGTCATGTGGACGGAGGCGGCGTCAGTAGCTGGAGTGTTGCTCGGCGTTTCTTGTCTCGTGGCGCTCAGTTGTTGGGCTTGGTGATCTTACCGGGGGTACTGGGAAGAGTTTCCGACCCCATGAGTGGTTATTTTATGGTGCGTCGGAGTGCGATCGCAAATGCAACACTCAATCCAGTTGGATACAAAATTCTCCTAGAAGTAATCGGACGGGGAAAGGTAGACCAAGTTGCCGAAGTTGGGTATGTGTTCTGTGAACGCAAAGAGGGTGAGAGTAAGGTGACATGGAAGCAATATATCGATTACATCCACCACTTGGTACGGTTGCGGCTTTCCACAGGACGGGTAGGACGATTGAATAGAAAAGTCAATTTCCCAATTGGTCGATTCGTCCGCTTTGGGTTGGTTGGCTTTAGTGGGGTATTTGTAGATATGGCAATTCTTTACTTGCTTAGTGATCCAACTACCTTGGCTTGGCCGCTGACGCGCAGCAAAATTCTTGCTGGTGAAATTGCAATTTTAAATAATTTCTTTTGGAATGACGCTTGGACATTTGCTGATGTCAGCGCCAGACAGCAAGAATGGCAGCAACGCCTGAAGCGATTTTTGAAATTTAACGCCATTTGCCTTGCTGGACTGGTATTAAATGTACTGATATTAAATTTGGTATTTAATTTTCTTATTCCTAACCGTTATATTGCGAACTTTATTGCGATCGCAGTTGCTACCATCTGGAATTTCTGGATTAATTTGAAACTTAGCTGGCGCGTCACTGATGTGAAATAATCACAACGAGGGATTTGAGATTTTGATTTTTGTTCTTAGACTTTAGAACGAACTAAAATCTAAAACGTCAAATCTACAAGTCCATTTGTGTGAGGCCCAGCAATGAGAGCTTTTTTCCAAGGTGCATTTGATTTTTACAGAAAAATTATCTCGTTGCTACCTGTCTATGCTGCCCGTTTTCTGCCCATAGTAGATGCAAATTCTACCTCACAACGCAAGCATTGGCATAATTGGCAGACTCGCCTCCCTGCTTCCTGGCTTCACCCGTTGTTGAACTTAGTGTGGTTGATCATCGGCATCAGTTTACGTCTAACCAACTTGACGGCAAAGCCTCCTTGGACTGATGAGTTTGCCACCTTGGTGTTTAGCTTGGGGAATACTTTTTTATCAGTACCCCTAGATCAAGCGATCGCGCCTGATATCTTATTGCAACCACTGCAACCAAACCCAGCAGCTAGCATTGGTGATGTGGTTCATAACTTAGCTACACAAGATAGTCATCCACCACTGTATTTTGTGCTGGCTTTCCTGTGGATGAAATTATTTTCCAGCGACGGAGGCTTAGTATCGTTGTTTGGGGCGCGATCGCTACCAGCTATACTCGGTGCTGCTTCTATACCGTGTTTTTATGTGTTAGGCAAAGTAGCATTTCGCTCGAAATTAGTGGGGCACTTGACTGCTGCCATGATCGCGGTATCACCTTATGGCGTATTTTTAGCACAAGAAGCGCGTCATTACACTTTAGCAATCTTATGGGTAATTGGTTCTCTCACCTGCTTAGTTATTGCTACACGTCATATTCAAAACCGTACACCTTTACCTATATGGGTAGCACTTTTATGGGTAGGAATTAATGCTTTAGGATTTGCTACTCATTATTTCTTCAGCCTTACCCTCTGCACAGAAGCCATAGTTTTGATTTTTCTTGCTTGGCTTCAATTGCAAACTAGCAGCAAATTTTCTCTTTTCTTTTCTTCTCCTTGGCGGCGCATCTATGCCGTTGTTGTAGGTACTTGTGTGGCGGGTTTAATTTGGATACCAATCTTATCAGAGAATAAAAATCGTGATAATTTGACCGAGTGGATTCGAGGTTCGCGTGTTGGACTAGAGTGGTTAAGCCCAATTTTTCAAGCTTTAGGAACATTGATTGCAATGATTTCCCTATTACCAGTTGAATCTTCTCAAGCTTTGGTTGTGATTCCTTCTGGAGTGGTGATGCTGACTTTTTTTATTTGGGCAGTACCAATTTTGCTGCGTGCAATCAAGATTCAACTACAGCCCTCAGAAAACCGGATTATGATTCAGGTGTTTGCTGGAGTAGTGAGCAGTGCGATCGCTTTATTCTTTATCTTTACGTACTTTTTGGGTATTGACCTGACTAGGGGTGCTAGATATAACTTTGTTTACTTTCCCGCGATCGTTGTTTTACTAGGGGCAAGTCTCGCAGTTTGTTGGCATCCCCCCAAGGAAATAAAAGGCATAGGTAAATGGGGAATAAACGGTAAAAAAGCCGTGATGTTAATTTGGCTAATGGGATTTTTCAGTGCAGTTACAGTAATCTGCAATCTTGGCTATCAAAAATATTATCGCCCTGATCTATTTGTGCAACTGATTCAACAGACATCTGCCACACCAGTACTAATTGCCGCCACCCACAGAACTTATGTACACACTGGAGAAATGATGGGAGTCGCTAGGGAGATTAAACTTGCTAACTCACTCCAAAAACCTTTGTTTCTCCTCGCTCATCAAGACAAAGACCCGAATACTTCCACTATTGCTTTGGAAAATACTTTAAATAAATTACCACGCCCTTTTGACTTGTGGCTGGTAAACTTTTACGCACCAGTAGCAGAAGCCGTCAAAACCTGCGTTATACCTGATACTCAATCAATGCCTAGCATAGATGGCTACGAGTATAAACTTTATCATTGCCAATAAGGTGGGGAGTGGAGAGTAAGGATCAGGGGAAGCAGGGGGAGATGAGGAAGACAAGAAGAATAACCAATGCCCAATTCCCTGCAAAAGCCTTGTACAAAACTTTTGACTTTTAACTTTTGACTTCCGCCTTGCGGTAATGCATCTTGTGGAAGTTCCTCAAATATCGATATCCATAGCAGACTAGATAAAGAAGAACAAAATATATCTGACACGTTTTCAAGCAGCGAAGGCTGTAACCAAGTTAAGGAGGATTTATGCGTGCAGTACTGATGGCGGGGGGTTCGGGAACGCGGCTTCGCCCGTTAACTTGCGATCTGCCTAAACCGATGGTGCCGATCCTTAATCGACCAATAGCCGAACATATTATCAATCTCCTCAAACGACATCAAATTACAGAAGTTATTGCGACGTTGCATTATTTACCTGATGTCTTGCGAGACTATTTTCAAGATGGCAGTGATTTTGGTGTCCAAATGACTTATGCCGTCGAAGAAGATCAACCTCTGGGTACAGCAGGCTGTGTGAAAAACATTGCTGAACTTCTTGATGAAACCTTTTTAGTCATTAGCGGCGATAGCATAACAGATTTTGACCTCACGGCTGCGATCGCATTTCACAAACAAAATAAGTCGAAAGCTACTTTGATTTTGACCAGGGTTCCCAACCCGATTGAATTTGGGGTGGTGATTACCGATGAGGAAAGGCGAATTAGCCGATTTTTAGAAAAACCCTCTAGTAGTGAAATTTTTTCTGATACCGTCAACACTGGCACTTACATTCTCGAACCAGAAGTTTTGGAATATCTGCCAGCAAACATTGAATGTGACTTTTCTAAAGACTTATTCCCCTTACTATTAGCAAAAGATGAGCCAATGTATGGCTACATTGCTCAAGGTTATTGGTGCGATGTTGGTCACTTAGATGCTTATCGGGAAGCTCAATATGACGCTTTAGAGGGGAAAGTGCAATTAGATTATGCCTACAAACAAGTTTCTCATGAGTTATGGGTGGGTCAAAATACTTACATCGACCAGACGGCTGTTATTGAAACCCCAGCAGTAATTGGTGACAACTGCCGCATCGGTGCAAGAGTCCAAATTGAGGCAGGAACTGTTATTGGCGATAATGTCACTGTTGGCGCTGATGCGAATCTCAAACGTCCCATAGTGTGGAATGGGGCATTTATTGGCGATGAAGCACATCTTTCTGCTTGTGTAATTTCCCGTGGTGCTCGTGTAGACCGCCGCGCCCATGTATTAGAAGCTGCTGTTGTTGGTTCGCTTTCCACGGTAGGAGA
The DNA here is from genome assembly GCF_035638895.1 of Nostoc sp. Classification (GTDB taxonomy): domain Bacteria; phylum Cyanobacteriota; class Cyanobacteriia; order Cyanobacteriales; family Nostocaceae; genus Nostoc. The sequence goes on from NZ_DASQZC010000477.1 coordinate 4,704, forward strand.
AGAAGCTCAAATTAGCCCTGGCGTGCGCGTTTGGCCTAGTAAAAAGATTGAGTCAGGGGCAGTTTTAAACATTAACTTAATTTGGGGGAACACCGCCCAACGGAATTTATTTGGACAGCGTGGTGTCCAAGGATTAGCTAATATTGACATCACCCCAGAATTTGCTGTGAAATTGGGATCTGCTTACGGTTCTACCTTAAAACCAGGTTCTAAAGTAACGGTTTCCCGTGACCAGCGTAATGTCTCTCGGATGGTGACGCGATCGCTTATTGCTGGTTTGATGTCAGTAGGTATTGATATTCAAAACCTCGATGCTACAGCTATCCCCATCGCCCGCACGGTTATACCCACAATGTCGGTAGTTGGTGGTATCCATGTGCGAGTCCACCCCGATCGCCCTGACTACATTTTGATTGAATTCATGGATGTAAAGGGCATTAATATCACCAAAGCCCTGGAAAAGAAAATTGAAGGGGCTTACTTTAAGGAAGATATGCGGCGGGCGCTAATTCATGAAATTGGCGATGTCTCTTATCCTAGCCAAGTCATGGATCGCTACTGCACTGCTTTTGAGAAACTATTGCATGTTCATACACTCCGCAATAGCCGCGCAAAAGTGGTTATTGACTATGTTTATGCAGTATCAGGGGCAGTTTTACCCCAAATGCTGGATAAATTTGGTGCTGATGCAGTAGTACTGAATGCCAGTGTCAATAAAAGTGCGATGTCAATCACCGATCGCGAAGGACTGCTGGCTCAGTTAGGTCATGTAGTGGAGGCGTTGAAAGCTAACTTTGGTGTGCAAGTCACGGCTAATGGAGAACAACTAATTTTAGTTGATGAATCAGGCTACCCAATTCGTGGCGAAACTCTAACTGCACTGATGGTAGACATGATTCTGACAGCTAACCCCAGAGGAACAGTAGTTGTACCAGTTCATGCTTCCAGTGCTATTGAACAAGTCGCCCGCCGCCATGATGGCAGAGTGATTCGCACTAAAGCCAACCCTACAGCTTTAATGGAAGCTTGTCAGAAAAACCCGAATGTGGTATTAGGAGGAAGTGGAGAGACTGGTTTTATTTTCCCGCAACTGCATCCGGGGTTTGATGCCATGTTCTGCATTGCAAAGATAATTGAGATGTTGACTATACAGGAGCGATCGCTTGCTGCTGCACGGTCAGAATTGCCGCGTGTAATTCACAAAAGTTATACAGTACGCTGCCCGTGGACTGCCAAAGGTGCTTTGATGCGTTACTTGGTGGAAACTCATCCAGCCCAAAACCTAGAACTCATCGATGGAGTGAAAATTTGTCAGCCCTACGATGATAGTTGGCTGTTAGTTTTACCTGATGCCAGCGAACCACTGGTGCATTTGTATGCAAATAGCAACGATCGCGAATGGGTAGATGAGACTGTGAGAAACTACCGCACTCGTGTACAGACTTTTGTAGAAAGACAAGAAGAATATCAACCAGCCGAAGCGTAATTCGTAATTCGTAATTCGTAATTCGTAATTTAATTTTTTAATTACGAACTACGAATTATCTTGACATCAGCCCAATTAGCGGAAAGAAAGTAGGTTTTCACTTTTGTCTCTGTAGTTTACTCAAAATATTAAAAATTAACCAAAAATATAGGTAATTTATATTTATAAATTATTCAATTTAAAATATTACCAAAGAAAAAATATAATAATCCTAAACTATATCATGTCCGCATAAATAGTTATGCTAACCACAGTCATTACACCCCACCCCCAACCTCTCCCCGCTTGCGGGGAGGGGAGACAAAGCGTAGCTTTGGCGGGGTGGGGTTCTTCGAGTTTAATAAGTAATTAAGCGGACATGATATTATTCGTGAAAAGTTAAATCCCCGACTTCTTAAAGAAGTCGGGGATCTCGACACCGCAAATTTTCACAAATTAAATATAATTCCTACGGCTAACCCTCCCAGGATTCTTTGAGAAGGGTTCAAAATTATTATTGAACATTCTGACATTCAGGTAAATTCTTACCAGCGTAGTTGCAATCAAAATAAATTAAAGCTTCCCCAGTAGAGGTGAATGCTCTACTTGTGTAGTATGGTTCACTGTTTGGACTTGCTTCAGACGACCAAATTTTCAAATAGTAACGGCTATTATCATCAGTAGACCATAATTCGTAACGGGAATTACCTCCTGAACCCTGACTAGTTAAATAGTCAGCTAGTACTTTATTTGATGCAGACAACAAGCTCAACACAGTCAAAACAGGAATTACAGCTACTTTTAGTGTTTGGATGAATTTCATAAATGCACAAAAAATTTACTTTCTCTAGCTTCTTCTGCACATGTATCTTTTGAAACCAGTAATGATTCTGAATATTGTGTGAGCATATCGTAAGCCACTTACAAGAAGTTGGGGTGCAATGAAGCGCCACCCGCCTTTTCGGTTTGTTTCCTGAAATACTTTACAAAATTTAACTTAAGCTAAATGATAAAAAGTTTTAATAACTCTGGTAGGATATCTTCAGACTTATTGAGATAGATATTCATTAAGCCAAAATATATTTCAACAAGGCAAATAGGTATTTTGGCGATACCTTCGGTGAGCTTCGCTAACGCAAAACTATATACAGGTGAAAGTATGTCGAAAAAAATCAGTTTATTTTACAGGGATCAGACTAGTAACACTGAATTTGATGCTGAAAAAATTCGGCATGAGTAAGGTAGCACATCTGAAATTGATAATTTAGAAGTTATAGGTATTTATGTCTGATTCATTTGATGTTCTGTGGTTAAATGCCAGTCCTATTTTGAAGCGTTTTGATAAACCATTACTTCAATACTTATCTGGGTATATGAGAATCGCCCAGTGGGAATACCAGCAAACCAAAGATGAAGCCAGTTCCATAGATCAAGCTGTGGAGTTGCTATATGAGTTTTTAGAATGGCGCGATCGCCCCGTGCATTTGGCAGGTCATGGTATGAGTGGTGCGATCGCCTTAAGCTTTGCGCGGCGATTTCCACAAAAAGTGCGATCGCTCACTTTGCTGGCTGTAGCTGCTCAACCTGCAAACAATTGGCAAGCTCATTATTACTTTCAAAGACAACTTTTTAGCATCAGCCGTGAACTAGTTTTAGCAAGCAGCGTTCGCAGTCTATTTGGAAGTCAACCGCCTCATACCGCTAAAAAGTTAGTAGCTGCCTTAGATAAAGATTTAGAACAATCTCCCTCGTCACACTCTTTATTTAAGTTGGTTTATTTACCCAAGGGTGGAGTTTCTATGCCAATGATGGTATGTGGTAGCAAGAGTGATCCGGTAGTCAACTCAACTGTATTGCATGACTGGTTGAATTGGTTGAAGCCAGAAGATAAACTCTGGGAATGCCCACAAGGATATCATTTCTTTCACTACTTCTATCCACAACAGGTTGGCGAACAGATTTTGAGTTTTTGGCAACGCTACCATCCGCATCTATTGAAAGCATCTGCACTATCTTTTAGCAGTTCTACAAATTAGTAATATCACGCGATGTGCAACTTAATTTTTGACCTCACTTCCATTCCTCTCTCCTGCTCTTGAGAGGCTTTGAATTCTCCCCCTTCCCTACCAGGCTATGCGTTACCCACATCTCTATTTACAATCTTGAAACCCATGTTCTATAACCGTCTTAGACACTGAGAAGTTAGGCATACTTGACAAAATCGCTTTTAATGTTCTCGCTAACTGCGTTTTTATTGAGAATGATCAACGAACGAATCAGGGTTATAAAAACCTGAGTCAACACTCTTGCAAATGTTAAGAAAGATCCGGGTAATGGAAGGATAAGCGATCGCAAGCGCCTCTCGTAGAGAAGGTGCTTGTTTTGCCGCGCCTGTAGCTCAAAATGAATTTTGTTTAAGTTCAGCGATCGCAGATTATTAACAGTATCGAAGTGAACAGCGTTATACTTAAAGTCGCATTCATAATTTGATTTAAAATATTGCTACTAAATAAGAACTTATGAAATCTAAAGCTTTAGAAAAACTTAGAGTAGTGATTGCAAATCTACCTGTTTGACTGTCAAATTAGCGATCGCACCTTAATTAAAATAAAACTATGAAAATCCCTGAATTATTACTTGATTCCATGCTCTCTTGTACAACCAGACCCTGCAACAACGAACTGACACGACTCAAAGCAGTGTATCAGTTTCAGGGTTTAGATACTGTACCTGATCAGGCATTAGATGACTTAACAGCACTGGCAGCTGATCTGTGCCAAACTCCAATGGCACTAGTGAGTTTTATCGGAGCCGATCGCCAGTTAGTTAAGTCTAACGTGGGAATCACATTAAGAGAAATTCGTCGAGATATCACGTTTTGTAACCACACCATTCGTCAGTCAGATGTATTTGTGATTCCAGATACCTTAGCTGACCCCCACTTTGCCACCAATCCCTTCGTTATAAATGCTCCTAATATCCGGTTTTATGCCGGAGTCCCCCTGGTAACAGCTGGCGGTTGCGTCCTAGGTACACTCTGCGTCATGGACTATGAACCGCGTGATCTGAGCCAGAAACAACAGAAGGGATTGCAGACACTCAGCCACCAAGTAGTAGCGCAATTGGAGCTAAAGCGCAACACCACAAAGTTGCGTCAAATGATCCCGGAAATCAAACAACTAAAACAGCAATTGATTACTCAGGAATTGGTTGGTCAACAAGATTCAATTCTGTTTAATCTGGCAAATCAAATCCGTAATTCTCTGGATCTGGACACGATTTTACAAACGGCAGTAAATGAGATTCATACTCTGTTGCGAGTTGATCGCTGTGACTTTGTGTGGTGTCTGCCCAACAAAGATCAGTTCAACTTTATGGTGACTCATGAAGCGACTAACCCAGAGATTCAAATGGCGCTAGGAGAACTTTCCCTAGGCTTAGGCTCCGTTCTGGCAGAAACTATCTTAAATCTAGATATGCTGCGGATTGAAGATGTTTCTACCACCTCAGAGGCACTCACCTCGGAAGATCGCGCCTTGCTGCATCAACTGGGAGTAACCTCGGTGCTGTTGCTGCCACTCAGAACGCATTCTGGTCAATTAGGTGCTATTATTTGCCATCACTGTCGCGGTTCGCGCCAATGGACTAATAGCGAAATCCGGTTACTCAAAGCTGTTACCGATCAAGTAGCGATCGCTCTTGATCAAGCAGAACTGCTTGCCCAAACACGAGCAACTGCCTTTGCCGCTCAAACTCAAGCTAACTATCTAGGGAACGCACTGAGCCAGTTACAGCAAACCCAAATGCAACTGATACAGCAAGAGAAGATGTCGAGCCTGGGACAATTGGTGGCCGGAGTTGCCCATGAAATCAACAACCCGATCAACTTTATTAACGGCAATATTGCTTATGCAACCGACTATGTTCGGGATTTACTAGAACTATTGCATCTTTATCAGGAAACCTATCCCAATGCGACTGCTGCTATTCAGGAAAAGATGGAGACCATAGACTTTGATTTCTTAACACAAGATTTGCCCAGTCTATTGTCCTCGATGCGAATGGGTGGAGAACGAATTCGACAAATTGTTTTGTCTTTGCGGAACTTCTCGCGCCTGGATGAAGCCGAGATGAAAGCTGTGGATATCCATGAAGGGATTGACAACACGTTGTTAATTTTGAAGAGTCGCTTGAAATTAACCAGCGCCAAGTTTGAGATTCAAGTGATTAAAGCATACGAAAATTTACCGCCTGTTGATTGTTATGCGGGGCAATTAAATCAAGTATTCATGAATCTTTTGGGTAACGCGATCGATGCCTTAGATGAAACGCCTAATCCGATCATTACCATTCAAACAGAACTCATTAGTAGAGAATCGGGTAGTTCCGATCTATCCCAAGTTTCCCACGCAGATAGTGTAGTGATTCGGATTCGAGATAACGGTTCTGGAATGACAGAAACAACTCAGCAAAAACTGTTCAATCCATTCTTCACCACCAAACCCATCGGCAAGGGAACCGGGCTGGGACTGTCCATCAGCTATCAAATTGTGGTTGAAAAACATGGCGGCATTTTAAAATGCTCCTCAGAACTTGGGAAAGGCAGCGAGTTTTTGATTCAAATTCCGGTTGAGCCTCTGGTTAAAAATACTTAAAGTGTGTATAAAATTATCAAAATATCAATTGTTCAAGTCTTCCTTTGGGAATGCTAGGGTAAACGCCTACGATGATTGACTCATCGACTTGTAAAGTATGTCAAATGGTACGACAAGCTCACCGATTGTTCTCGCGCTTGATGATAGCCTTGTAATTCATCAAATGATTAAACGAGCCTTAGAACCGGGCTATCAAGTAATAACAGCCGCTAACGCCCTTGATGCCCTGTCGATCATTTATCATCAACCGATTTCAGTCTTGCTATTAGATGTGCAGATGCCGGATGTAAACGGGTTGGAGTTTTGCCGCACGGTGCGGAGCCTGCCCCAGTTTCAGCATTTGCCTGTGATTATGGTGACTTCTCAAGATTCCCCCTTCGACCGGGTGAAGGGTCATCTCGCGGGTGCAACAGAATATCTGATCAAACCTTTTGATGCTGAACAATTGCGCGAAGCTGTACGAAAATTTATTGGCTCCTAATCTGCTTGTTCATCATCCAATTTGAGATATTAGATTGCGAATCTGTAGGATGGAGAAAACATCGGCGCAGAATGAGGATTTGCTAAGATTGGCACAGCCAGTTTTCTATCCTGACAACCTTGCGGCAGCGATCGCGGAGATTCATAACCATGACTCAAACTGCACTCAATTTCCCAAAGTTGATGACAATAGAGGAATACCTTGCCTATGACGACGGTACTGACACGCGCTATGAGCTTGTAGATGGAGAGTTAGTAGAAATACCGACTGAAAGCCAGGGCAATTTAGACATTGCTAAATATCTATTATTTGAGTTGGCAAAACATTTACAAAGAGAGGCAGAGGGCAGGAGGCAGGAGGCAGAAGGTTAAGAGTATCAATTAAAACTTTAGTTGTGGGTATAAAGCCCACTAGTATAGAAAGATTTGTGTCGAGATGCGTAGCACGAGACACAAGGCGTCATTGTTTCTTCAATCCCATGTTTTTAAACGTGGGTTCCTCCTGCCTCCTGCCTCCTAACTCCTGCCTCCTGAACAATTGCATTAATTGCTGTGGGAACAGAGGTTGAAGTAACTGGGCGACTGGCAAAGTGTCGGTTGCCAGATATGCTGGTTCATACAGAAGAATCACGAACTGCCTTGGCAGGAGCAAGGCGGGCAACCTTAACACGGGATATGCCGCCACCTGCGATCGTAATTGAGGTGGTGTCACCGGGACAGGAGAATCGCGACCGAAACTATCGTTACAAACGCACAGAATATGCGGCGCGAGGGATTGCAGAATACTGGATTATTGACCCGGAAATGCAGCAAGTGACGCTGTGCTTATGGGTGAACGGGCAATATGAAGACACGATTTATACGGATGACACTCCCCTGGTATCGACGGTCATTCCTGATTTTAAGCTAAGTGCTGCTCAGATTTTGGCATTTGGACATGTATAGCATTGATGGGTTATGGCTACACCTAACTCAGCCGATAACTGGAAATGCGATTTAATAGCATGGGGGCAATTTCGCCGATCGCCAAAATATGTTGGGCGGCTCCCAGAGCGATCGCTTCTTTGGGCATCCCGAAGACAACGCAGGTTTGTTCATCCTGGGCAATGGTAGTGCCTCCGGCTTGGGCGATCGCTTGTAATCCATCTGCACCATCCCGTCCCATGCCAGTCAGTAAAATACCAACCGCCGATCGTGGGTAGCAGGTGGCAACGCCTTGAAACAAAACTGTAACGGAGGGACGATGACCGGAAACTGGAGGGGTGCTGATGGTGGTTAATCGCCCTTGAGTGTCGAGTTGCAGGTGTTGTCGTTCGGGAGCGAAGTAGACAGTACCCGGTTTGGGAAATTCTCCCGGTTGGGCGATCGTCACGCGCAGGAAACATTCTGCTGCCAGCCAATCTACCAGTCCTTGCAGAAATCCTTCGCTGATATGTTGGACACACAGAATAGGTACGGGAAAGTTTGCAGGCAGTTGTTTTAGGATCGTGTATAGTGCCTGGGGGCCGCCTGTGGAGGCTCCGATCGCCACGACTTTGGGCAGGGACAGGGAATTACGAATGGGGAATTGCGAGTTATTGATCGGTTTTGGGCTGAATGGTTCTGGCTTACTTTCGGGGCTAGCAGGATGCGTTCTCGGCTCTATCGTCGCAGTTCGGGAAGTGTGGCGAGTAAAGACTGTAACCCCTGCCAGAACTTTGATCCGGTTGATTAATTCGTGCTTGACTTGTTCATAGTCTGAAATTAAGTCAATGCTGGGTTTAGGAAAAACATCCAAAGCACCCGCTTGCAGCAGTTTAAAAACATTGCGCGAATCTTCTTGGGTGTTGACGGAGGCGCTGATTACTAGAATGGGACGGGGATAGTCTGCCATAATCCGGCGGGTTAGTTTCAGTCCATCCATTTTGGGCATGTGTAAATCGGTGCAGATTACCTGGGGCTGTGCGGCTGGAATTCGCTCCAATGCTTCCACACCATTGGGAGCAGTTCCCACCACATCCACCTCCGGGGAACTTGCCAGAATCCGCTTGAGGATGGTTAAGGCGACGAGCGAATCCTCCACCAGAAAGACGCGAATCGGGGCAGAGTTTTTCATTAATTGACAGTAAGTTGAGATTTTATAGCAGAAGGCAGGAGGAAGGAGGGAAAACTATTGCTATTGCTAGCATTCACGCTTTTAAAATGTCCTAATTTATGTGGACTACGGCTATACGAAAAAATTATTCTTCATCCATCCGAAAACCTCTACACTAACCGTTTGAGGGCTGACAGCAAGGCTTCTTGATTAAAGCTGCCTTTGATAATGTAGGCATTGGCTCCGGCTTCTGCACCCCGACGTTTATCTTCATCGCTGGCAAGGGAAGTAACCAGGATAATTGGAAGTTCGCTATATTCTTGATATTGGCGGATTTTGGCAGTTAACCCCAAGCCATCAAGGTTTGGCATTTGCACATCACTAACAACGGCATCAACGGTGTGCGATCGCAGCTTGTTCAATCCATCCAAACCATCTACAGCAGTAATTACTTGATAACCTGCGGTTTCTAAAATTCGCTTTTCTTGCGTGCGTGTGGCAATAGAATCTTCGACTAATAGGACGGTTTGTTTTGTAGGCGCAAGTTGACGAGTTTGAGTGGAGGAGATAGACTGCGATCGCGATCGGGCTGACTTCACCAAATCCTGGGGATTCAGCACCATACACACATCTCCAGTGCCTAAAATTGTTGCTCCAGAAACATTGCGGACTCGTTTAAGTAACTGACTTTGGGGTTTAATCACTACATCTTGCTCATCCACTAAGGCATCTACCACTACACCCAGTTGTGCTTGCCCAACCTGGAGAATAATACAGGAAAGGGCTGTTTCTTGAGTTAATCCAGATGGCATTGGGGGCAGTTCTAATAGATCGGCCAACTGCACAATCGAAATGGGTTGGCTATCCCGAATTATTGTGTCCCGTCCCTCCAAGGGAAAAATCTCTTCTGACTTGATTAAGCAAGCGGTTTGCACAAACTCTACTGGGATGGCATAGGGCATTTGGTTCACTTGCACAATCAAGACATGGGCGGTTGCCAAGGTGATACCAAGATTGACGCGCAGTGTGCATCCCAGCCCGGGAAACGATTCTACCTGAATCGTACCTTTCAATTTCTCCACATTGGTTTGCACCACATCCAACCCCACACCCCGTCCTGATACTTCTGTCACCAGGGGGGCTGTTGAAAACCCCGGTGCGAAGATCAACGCCTGGATCTGGCTGGGAGCCATTGCTGCCAATTCTTCCTCCCCGCAAATGCCCCGCTTCACCGCTATTTGTTTAATTTTATCCAGGTCAAGCCCCCGGCCATCATCACTGATTTCCAGCACAATGTTAGTGGGAGTTTGGTAAGCTTTGAGCCGAATCGTTGCTGTTGTTGGTTTTCCTAGCCGTTCCCGTTCTTGTGGTGGCTCAATCCCGTGATCGATCGCATTCCGCAGGATGTGCATTAGCGGATCTTTCATTTCTTCCAACAGACGTTTGTCGGCAAGGGTGTCTTTGCCTTCTGTGATCAACTCCACCGATTTTCCCTGCTGCTGCGCCAGATCGCGCACCATCCGGGGAAAAAGGTTGAAAATCGTTGCAAAGGGTAGCAATCGAAGGGTACGAATGCCCTCTTCTAGATCGCTACTTAGGTGTTCTAGTCGAGTTGTATCTTCTGAAAGGGAACTCCGCAACGTGTTTACCAAATGACCCAATTGTTCCAATCGTTCTTCAGAGTGATGATGAAAAGTTTCCAAACGTTGGAGGGCGACATCACCTTGCTGCTCTCGGCTGAATGCAAACCGATTAGTGAATAAATCTCGATTCCATTCTTCCCACAGATTAGCGATCGCCTCAATTTCTCCCAGCCGATGAGCAATCCGAATTTTGGTTACAGTTAACTCCCCTGCTTGCGTCATCAACGTATCCAGGTAACGAGTGCCAACGCGGATGGTTTCGATGCGGTAGCTATTGGTGGGGGTGTGGGGATTTTGGACTTCGGCTTCGCTCAGTCGAACGATTTTGGATTTTGGATTTTGGATTGATCCGTTTTCCTTTGGCTCTTGACTTATATTTAAAGTATTGGTTTTTACTATATTTATAACTTTAATACTGTTGACTTCTAGCTCCTGGTTTGGGCTATCTCCCGTACCCCCTTTTCCTGGCTGCGCTCCCATCAATTCGGCCAGAGCATAAAAGGTATCAACCCTGGCAGGTTCTCCGGTGACGGCTTCATGAACGAGTTTGCGGATAGCGGCGATCGCATGAGCAAGGCGTTCATAGGGTGTGTCTGTTGTGCCATTGCCCACCGAAGATGTAGGGTTTTCTTGTTGCTTGAGTTGAGTCAAAATATGCTCAATCTGATGTGCCAGAGTACCTACATCTTTGACTCCCAGCATATTGGCATCGCCTTTAAGGGAATGCGCCTCTCGCATCAAGGCTTCCAGGACAGCCAGATCGTCGGGATGGTTTTCCAGATGCAGTAATCCATCATCCAGATTTTGCAGGTGTTCTTCGCTGGCTACTTTGAAAACGTCTCTCAGTTCTTCATCATCGATCATCATAGTTTTAAGTAGTTAGAGGTTGAACGACTAAATGGTTGCCTTGAGCGCTTGCGCTGACTCGTTTAGTTGTTGAGTACCAGAGCGGATCTGGCTAATACCACTGGCAGTGTCACGCGCAGCAATATTTAGGTCATTCATAGCAGAGACAATTTGCTGAATGGCGATCGCTTGCTGGTTGATATTGAGTGAAATCTGTTGACTGTTGATGACAATGTTATTCACTGCACCTTCTACACCAGCAAAGGATTCTGACGTTTCCTGGGCAATTCGCGTCCCTTCTTCCACAGTTTTAGTGCCTTCATGGGTGACAACGACAGTGATGCTGATGGCAGATTGAATGTCGCGTACCAAGGTGCTGATCTTTTCGGTTGATTTTTTGCTCTGGTCTGCTAGTTTGCGAATTTCAGCAGCGACAACAGCAAAGCCTTTACCATGCTCCCCTGCCCGAACTGCTTCTACAGCCGCATTTAACGCCAGCATATTAGTCTGGCTTGCCAACTCGCCTACCAGACCAGAGATACTGTCAATCTGCTTAGTTTGTTCATTTAAGCGTGTGATATGCTCCGCAATGGCTGCGACTTTCTGCTGTAGGGTTTCCATGCCCTTGAGGGTGCGTTTTACAGCATCAGCACCATTACCTGCAAGAGTTAACGCCTGCCGTGCCCCTGCTACCGCCGATTCTGCCTGTTCGGCTGACTGGTGCGATGAGGCTCCCAATTCATCGATGGTGATAGTGGTTTGATTGACAGAACTTGCCTGCCGAGTCGCAGTCCGTTCTTGCTGCTCAACCGTAGCGGCGATTTCATTGGTGGAGGCAGCCATTGTTTGAACAATTTGAGCAATTTTGCCTGTCAACGGTTTAGCAATTTTGTTGCTCAGAAAAAATCCTAGTAAGATTGCCCCCAGAGGCCCAGCAATAATACCAGTAATCACCCAAGCTACTGTAATTCTGGCATCGTTACTGGCTGCTTGAATGGCATCATCAGCAACCGTCTGATTGATTTTGATCAGTTGCAGTAATGATTCAGTTGTAACCGCAAATGAATCATCATTTTCTACAACAGCGTTTTGGCTGATTTTTGTGAGTTGAGCGGCAGCAGCGATCGCTTCCTTCATTTCTGGAGAATTCTCTCGTCCCTGACTTAAAAGTTCCAACCGTCTGGCATTGGGGTTAATAATACCTAAGCGGGCAAAGTCTTGGTAAGCCCGAAGATATGTAGAATGATCCTGCTTCCACTCCTGCCACTGTTGCTTAAACGTCTGGTAGAGCTTGTCTTCTTCGGGAGTGCGGGGCGCGGGTTCATATTGCTCAAAGCCCGCGTCGATTTGCTTCCAGGCTACCTGTATCCGATTTAACTCAGACTGTCTGCCTGAGGGGGGTAGCTCAGGATTGACAAGCGCCCGCTCTGCCGCCTGGATCTGGGTTTGTCCTTCATTAATTCTCCACAACCCGTTAATACTGGGTAGGCTGGTATGGCTGAGGGTGTCGATATGTCTGGTTAATTGATGGGTACCCCACCAGCCGACAGACCCTACAGCCAAAACGACACCGCCCATCAGCAAAAATGAACCCATCAATCGTCCATGCAAAGACATATTTTTCAACATACCCGTAACTCCAATACATTTTTAAACAACAGTTTTTAGCTCCTGGGCGGCATCATTCAGCCGTTGCGTACCGACTTTGATCTGACTGATGCCAGAAGCGGTTTCTCTGGCGGCAATGTTGAGCGAGTTCATTGCTTCTACCACTTGTTGCACTGCGATCGCTTGTTGATTGGAAGTAAGGGAAATTTGCTGACCATTCACCGCGATCGTTCTAATGGCATCCACAATCTTTTCTACGGTTTTCGTGCCTTCACCTGTCACCATAACGGTGGAATTGGTCGATTTTTGAATGTCTACGACCAGTACATTAATTTTTTCAGCCGATCGCTTACTCTGGTCTGCCAGTTTGCGAATTTCGGCAGCAACAACGGCAAAGCCTTTGCCATTTTCCCCGGCTCGCACCGCTTCAACTGCCGCGTTGAGCGCCAGCATATTAGTTTGACTTGCTAAATCACTAACCAGGGTGGAGATCATGCCGATTTGATTGGTTTGTTCGCTTAGATGGAGAATTTGGGCGGCAATGTCGCCTACTTTCTCGCGTAGACTCGATTGGCTGAACTGACCCTCTTGAGTGCGACCGTCTACCAGTAACAACACCTGCCGCGCTCCTGCGGCTGAGGCTTCTGCTTGTTCGGCAGACTGGCGCGACGAAGCCGCCAATTCATCCATTGTGGTGGTGGTTTGGTTGACAGAACTGGCTTGTTGCATGGTAGTGCGTTCTTGCTGCTCAATTGTTGTGGTAATTTCGATTGTAGAAGCCGCGATCGCACTGGCAGAGGCATTCATCTGTTGGGCAGCGCGGCTAATGACCCAAATGCCAATCAAAACAGATAGTACTAGGGAGAGTCCACTTGCTAGCATCATCGTGAGCTTGAGGGCATTGAGCGCCTCTTGCTCCTGTTTCACGGCATTTGCAACAATCTCGTCTTCTCGAAGCTGTATTTCTTCGATCAGGTCTACAACATCCTCAACCAGAGAGTGGGCATTTCCCTTGATCCAGGTTTCAACGGCTTCTCTAACTTTGCCCTCATCTACCTTTGCAATCAGGTCATACTGCAAAGTAGTCAGGTTATTCAGCAGTCCCTCCAGTTTGGTTAAAGACTGTCGTTCCTTTTCTGATCGGGCAAGTGTCATCATTTTTGCAAGAAATTCCTTGGAGTCCTTCTCAGACTTGCGGTAGTCCTCAAGCGACCGTTGATTTTTTACCAACAAATAGCCTCGGATTGACTTAGCAGCACTTTGCACATTAACATTAAGGTCACTAATGACTGAATTGACCTCATAAGAAGCAACTAAGTCTTCCGATCGTTGGTTCACAGTGTTGATATTAATAATCATCGCACCGGCAGAAACTAACAATGCCAGCACGGGAACGGCATACCCGCCAATAATCCAGTATCTCAGTTTCCAATTTCGCTTACTTTCCATCTTGCTATCTTCTGTGAGTGAATGAATTCAAAGATTTCGAGATATTGCTCTCACACAATTTTGGATTTTAGATTTTAGATTGACCCCATGCCTCAATACGCTTGGGTTAAGCAAATTTATCTGTTAAGGCAGGCAGGGGGAGCAGGGGAGGCAGAGGAAGCAGGGGGAGAAAAAAAGCTTAACTGAACTGTATTGCCCCATGCCTAAAGCTAGGGTATACACACAAGTCTCTTGCTCTGCACCTTTGTTGCATCGTTACGCAGTAACTCTAAAAAACTAGTAGGCTTCAGAGCAGGAGGAAGAGGCCATTTCCTCCTACCCCCTACTCCCTGCCTCTGATTACACAACACTCTGTAGCTTATAAGCTGCGTCATTGAGTTGGTGAGTGCTAACGCGAGTCTGACTGATGCCGGTGGCTGTATCTCTAGCAGAGCTATTGAGTGCATTCATTACCTGTAAAATTTGCTGAACCGCCGTAGCTTGCTGATTGGCGTTGAGCGAGATTTGCTGAATATTCAACACCATCTGGTTGACGGCATCGGTGACATTGGTAAAGACTTGCACCGTCTGCTCAGTCATTACCGCCCCCTGTTCAGCAGTTTTCGTGCTTTCATCCGTCATCACAACGGTTGAGTTGATGGCGGATTGAATGTCATTGACCAGCCCATTAATTTTTTCAGCCGATTTCTTGCTTTGGTCTGCCAGTTTGCGAATTTCGGCGGCGACGACTGCAAATCCCTTGCCCTGTTCTCTCGCTCGGACTGCTTCTACTGCTGCATTTAGCGCCAACATATTAGTCTGATTTGCTAGGTCACTCACCAACCCGGAAATACTACCAATTTGCTTGGTTTGTTCGTTCAGGCGCAGCATCTGGTCTGCTACTGTACTAACTTTGTGGCTCAAGGCTGTCATTCCTTCCAGGGTGCGGGTCAGTGATTGATTGCCATGATCTGCCAAATTTAAGACCTGTTGAGCGCTGGTGGAGGCAGTTGCTGCTTGCTTGGCAGACTGTTGGGCAGAGGCGCTAAGTTCGTCCATTGTGGTGGTGGTTTCGCTAACCGAGGTTGCCTGTTGGGTGGCAGTGCGCTCTTGTTGCTCGACCGTAGCTGCAATTTCATTGGATGAGGAGGCGATCGCATTAGCGACCTGAGTAATCGGTCGCACAATTTCCCGGCCAATGAAAAACAACACGAATGAGCCGAATAAGATCGCGATTGTGGTTCCTCCTAAGGAAACCAAGTCTGCCATAAATGCTGTCTGCTTCGCTATCTGTTGCCTGTCTGCCAGCAAGCGATCCTCAATCTGCGTCATTTCTGCCAATTTGGCCCGAACCTCATCCATGATTTGCTTGCCTTTATTAGAAAGGATGAGATTCAGGGCTTCCTGGCGTTTTCCCTGCTGCGTCAACTCAATGGTTTCAGCAAGTTCTGCCATTTTGTCTTTTGCCAGTTGCTTGACCTGATTCAGCCGTGTCAGTTGTTCCGGGTTGTCCTGAATCAGCTTGTTGACCTCATCAAAGGTTTTCTCAAAATTGGCAACGGATGTGTTGTAAGGCTCCAAATAGTTCGCCTTTTGGGTCAGGATAAAGCCACGCTGTCCGGTTTCGGCATCGACTAGCAGCTTGCTAATATTTTCTAGATGTCCCTCAACCTGGTAAGTGTGGCTGACCCAGCCATTGGACTCCACTAACTTGTTGGTCGTGAGCTTGGAGACAATGCCAATCACAACCATGACTACAAATACCGAACCAAATCCAAAGGTAACAACCCGACCGAGCTTGAAATTGTATTGCATATTAGACCTCTTCATTGACAACCAACGCTTCTGAAGTGAGTAGTTTAGACAAATTGATGATGCTCATCATCCGATCGCGATAAGGTGCGACACCCTGGAGATATTCGTCTTTGGCAGAATGCAGGGCAATTGGAGCCGTGGTCATTTGGGAAGGATGGATATACGTCACATCAAAAATGTCATCTACGGCAATGCCCGCCACTCGTTGATCCAGACGCACGACAACGGCTTGCTGATGCGATGGGCTACGCCCCGCCGTAGGCGATCGCACCCCATTCATGGGCAATTCAACTACACCATTGATGTTAATTAAGGTGACAATTTCGCCTCGCAAGTTGATGTTGCCAACAATGTGCGGCGGACAGCAGGGAATCGGGGTAATCTTGTGAATCTCGGTAAACTCATGCACCGTTTCCAAGGCAAACCCGAAGTACTCACCCCCCAACCCCACAACCGCTAGAGGCAAGAGCCACGCCGAATCCTCGTTATCAATAGAACATCGGAGAGTTTCAGTTCGCTCTTGCAAAATCTGTCGTTCCTGCGAATCGAAATGATCGTATAAGCCCGAATCAGAGGGGTGTTTTAGTACGTCATTGACTGAGCCGTTGTTAAAATCAGAATTTGGATTGAAAGCAGTCTCTATCAGGGCGTATTCCACCAACACTTCAGGATTAAGCAATGTAACGATGCCCTCCTCAACGTTGGCAATGCCAGTCACCAATCCATCCGGCAAACTCTCTTTTGATTGACCACAAACATTGGCAGCGATCTGATCGGGTGCGATCGCTTGCACGCTATCCACTTGATTGACGATGATTCCGATTCGATGAGTTTGCCACTCTAGGACAATCATGCTGTCAGTCAATTGAAAAGGCGGACGTGTTTGTTCTAAACGGTGATATAAATCCATCACGGGGAGAAACTTCCCTCGCAGGTTAATCACGCCTAAAATTGTCCTGGGAGTTTCCGCGATCGCAGTCACTTCTGGCAGAAAGAAGAGTTCTTGCACGGCTATAGCCGGAATGCCATAGCGTGAATGATTGAGTTTAAACATTAAATAAGATTCATAGCTCATAGCTAGTTGAATTTAAGTGCTTAAGAACGTGTGCTTTTAGTTCAGCAGTGGTTTGCTGGTTATGGAAATCGATCGCTTGTTGGGGTAGATTTTGCAAAATTTCTAGAAGCGATCGCCAGATTTTTTGAGCCTGTTTTACATTTCCTTCCCGTTCATAAATAGAACCCAATTCCATGTGAGCATTAACAGAATTAGGAGCGAGATAAATAATACGTTTTAAGAATAATTTTGCACTGTTGTGATCTCCTTGCTCTTCGGCAATTTGAGCCAACAAATGATAGGGTTCGATCGCCAACGGGCTGATCTGGAGTGCCTGCTGACACGCCTGATTCGCCTGGGAGTAATTGCCATAATTTGCGTAAGCTTCTGCCATCAAACAATATGCCTGAAAGTGTTGGGGGACAAGAGCAATCACTTGTTCAGCTATTTGAATGACATCGGCATAAGCTTTTTGAATTAGTAATTCCTTGGCCGCATCTAAAAGAGTTTGAGTGTTTGCACTCACGTCAAAGCCCGTCCCCAAGCTTGGGAGAGAGAGGGAAGAAATTTTGGTTTCCCTGCTCTCAATGGCATCAGGTATTATGGTATTCAAGACTTTGTGCTTGTTGAGCGAGGTATGCCTTTGATAAACCGCAGATTGTGGAAAATTTCTGACTTGAAACGGTTCAGTTTTTTGTCCGTGTAATTCCGTGTGCCCTGTGAGCAGAAAACCTCCCGGTGTCAGAGAGGAGTAAAACTTGCCTATAATTTGTGCGATCGCATTGAAGTCAAAATAAATAAACACATTGCGGCAAATAATCAAATCGAAATCGTGAATGCTGGACGCGTAAGCGGGAAAGTTATCCTGCATCAGGTTTCCAGGTTGAAATTTGACCATTGCTCGAATAGCAGGATCGATTTTCCAACCTTGTTTGTGGGATCGAAAGTAGTGATTTTTGATCTCTGGAGTGGTTGTCCGAAAAGACCAATCGCTGTAAATTCCTTGTTGAGCCAGGGCGATCGCGGGTTGATTAATATCTGTGCCTAAAATCAGAATGTCCCATGCCTGATTGTCAGGGATTAGTTCCTTCACCAGAATGGCAAGTGAGTAAGCTTCTTCACCAGTCGAACACCCGGCACTCCAAAGCCGTAATGTCGGCCGATGAAATTTTCCATTAGCAGCGTTGCACTGAGTTAAACTAAGTACAGTTTTGCGCTCGATTAACTCTGGGAGCAGCTGATTTTTGAGCAGCGACATCTGCCCCTGATCCCGAAAAAAATAAGTTTCAGTGACAGTGAGTAAAGAAATTAGTTCTCGCCACTCTGTCGCACTGGGAATTAATTGATTTGTTGCCACCAAGAACTGATAGTAATCATTGAGTGAGCATAATCCCAGCGCCCGGATGCGAGTTAAAAGATTTTTCTTTAATGTATCTTGATACTGTGGTTTGATGTGAATGCCGAATGTATCAGCAATCAGATCAACCATCTGTGACAAACTAAAGTCATCACTGTTTTGAGAATTGGATTCAAATAAAATGGGGCGATCGCCGATCATCTGATTCATCACTACATGATTTTCGAGCCGATACCCTTAGGTTTCCCATTTCAACCTCTTAATTCGGATTTGTGTGATTTGCCGTATTGAACTGAGATACAAGTAAAAACCTGCGAGATAGTCTCAAAAGCCCTGCTATATATAAGTTTTATCGAGTAAAGTTTTTAAGATTAACCCGGTTTTATGTTCTATTCATGATACTGTTGGTGAAATATTTATTAACATTTCAATTGAAGATTGGACTACTAGCAGAAGCAGGGGCTATCGAAGCTTGGGTTGTAGCAAGATTCCCGTAGGGGTACGAAGTGAAACCCAACAAAGCTTTGATAATGTTGGGTTTCGTTCCTCAACCCAACCCAATACGGTTCGGTTAAGGCAAGAAATGCAATAAATCGCCGTCTCTACAAGAATCAGTCCTTTGTAGAGACGGCGATTTATCGCGTCTTTGGAGCTAGGGCGTGTCATCAAAAAACCTTATCCAAATGTCACGCCACTACACCAGTTTTATTTTTTAGCCTTAACTCAAGCGTATTGAGCTATAGACTGATTTTTTGGTAATAACCAATTGGATAAATTCGTAGTTGGTGCTTTAGCGCTAAAGCCCCAACTACGAACAACACCTACCCCTCAATCTAACCAATTAATTTCTGCCAGCTAGCAGGGCCGAAAATCCCATCGGCATCTAAACTATTTTGCTTTTGAAAGTTCTTAATAGCAACCTCTGTTTGCGGCCCGTAGACACCATCATTCTCAACACCTAAACGGTATTGTAAGTATCTGACAACTGAACCACCGGCATGGTTTGCTCTGATAATTCGTTTTGCCAAAATTAGATTTATGGCATTCCATGTAGTTGAGTCAGCAATTCCAGTCGGTTGAACTCCAACAATAGTCTGAAATTTTTCTACGGCAGATTTTGTATTAGCCCCGGTGAAGCCATCTTGTATTAACGCCTTACCATTTCTATCAGTTATTTTGAGTCGATTTAAGGATTTTTGCAGTCTGAGAATAGTGGCATCTGCATTATCTTCTTCATCTTGTACAGGGTTAACAGGAACACTTGGCAACTTACCAGTTAAGCCTTTAACGATCGCATTAGCCATTGCTTCAGGATTATAAAGATTCATATCTTTTTGCGAATCGATGAAGCAACATTCTATCAAGATAGCAGGCATATCTGTATTTTTCAGAACAAACAAGTGCGAACCACTTTTAACGCCACGACTAAAAAATCCTAACTTAACGATTTCATCTAATACAGGTTTAGCGATTTTTCTCCCATTTTCGCTAGTTGCAAATACTTCTGTGCCATTAGCTTGTCTGTTAAAAGCATTAAAATGAATTGAAACAAAAATATCTACTCTACTCGCATTAGCTATAGAACATCTTTTTGAGAGTGAGTCACGGACTGTATTAGCACTACTTGGTTTACATACTACGACTTCATTTCCTAAAGCTCTTAATTTACCTATAACTCTATTACCTATATCGAGAGTTAAATTATCCTCAACTTTGATGCCTCTAGCTCCTGTGTCTGGTGGACAATTGTGGCCACTATCAATTCCAAATTTCATGATTTAATCCTTAACTTACTTATTTTGATACTGCTTCAAAACTCTTCAAGTTTGAGAGGAAAAGTTTTGTTCCTAAATTTCTTTAGCTACTTGGTGGCAACGTCCGTATGATTTTAATCATTAACATACTGATAAATAAAATAAGTTTTTTGCAACCTTTTTCAGCAGATTTTATGTATCAAAGCCCGCTTTTTGCAAGATTTATTGGAAGAAAAAACACAACTCTCATAATTTATCAAAATCAGGAACAATCTAGTGATTGTTGCAATAAACTGAAATGCAGCAATTAGCCCCATCCTTAAAATAATAACGCTTCGTAAAAGTAGAAAGCTATGACAAATGTACCTAGTACCGCAAAGCGGAAGTTAAAAGTCACGCCTGCTTTAATTTTAGGCTTTCTGCCTGTAATGAAATGGTAGGTTTATTTGTGCCAACCTGTATTACTGCAAGAAGGCAGAGGCGTAAAAGCAAGAAAACCAATAATACCAACTTTTGACTTCCCGATTCGCGCAGCGTCTCCAAGAGTTGGGGCTAACTTTTGCCTTACGGTACTAGTACGGCTAAATGACCAAAATCTGCTGGTAGATATTTAACAATCAGCCTGAAAGCAGGTTTAAGATCAAAGTAAAGAAATATTTCGTAGCTTACAGGCATGAAACGCATCGTCTTGGTTGCTGGGTTTGAATCGTTCAACGCTGATTTGTATAGAAAAGCAGCCTTTTTGGCTAACTCTCGCTGTCCTGAGTTGGATATTCGGGTATTTAGCGATCGCGATCTTACCAACAAACGCACTGAGGTAGAAACAGCACTCGATGGCGCTGATGTGTTTTTCGGTAGCCTCCTATTTGATTATGACCAGGTTGTGTGGTTGCGCGATCGCATTGCCCAAATTCCCATCCGCCTAGTTTTCGAGTCAGCCTTGGAATTGATGAGTTTAACCAAGCTGGGTATTTTTGCCATTGGCGACAAACCCAAAGGAATGCCCAAACCAGTTAAATTCATCCTTGACAAATTTAGCAACGGACGAGAAGAAGACAAACTTGCTGGTTACATCAGCTTCTTAAAGATTGGCCCCAAACTACTGAAATATGTCCCAGTGCAAAAAGTCCAAGACTTACGCAACTGGTTAATCATCTATGGTTACTGGAATGCTGGCGGCCCAGAAAACGTAGCCTCATTATTCTGGACACTAGCAGAAAAATATTTAAATTTAAAAGTCGGCGACATTCCCCCGCTAATTGAAACCCCCAACATCGGATTACTCCACCCCGACTATCAAGGGTTTTTTGAATCGCCAAAAGCATATTTGGAATGGTATCAGAAGAAGGGAGTAGGGAATAGGGAATGGGGAATAGGGAACATGACTAATTCCCCCTCCCCACTCCCCACTCCCCACTCCCCAGTTGTCGGAATTCTCCTCTACCGTAAACACGTCATCACCAAACAACCCTATATTCCCCAACTGATTCGGAGTTTTGAAAAAGCTGGGTTAACTCCTTTGCCTATTTTCATTAATGGGGTGGAAGGACATGTGGCGGTACGAGATTTGATGACAACCGACTATGAAATTCAGCAACGACAACTAGGCAATACAGAAACTCCCTCACTATCTAGTGAAGCAGTTAAAGTAGATGCGATCGTTTCGACAATTGGCTTTCCTCTGGTGGGTGGCCCAGCTGGTTCAATGGAAGCAGGCCGTCAAATAGAAGTAGCAAAGCGCATCCTCACTGCCAAAAATGTACCTTATATTGTTGCTGCACCACTATTAATTCAAGATATTTCCTCGTGGACGCGCCAAGGTGTTGGCGGATTGCAAAGTGTAGTGTTGTATGCGTTACCAGAATTGGATGGGGCTATTGATACCGTTCCCCTCGGCGGTTTGGTGGGCGAAAATATTTATCTAGTTCCCGAACGGGTGCAGCGATTAATTGGTAGGGTAAAAACTTGGGTGTCTTTGCGGCAAAAACCTGCATCGGAACGTAAGATTGCCATCATTTTATATGGCTTCCCGCCGGGTTATGGTGCTGTGGGTACAGCTGCATTATTAAATGTGCCACGTAGTTTGCTGAAGTTTCTCCATGCACTTAAACAACAAGGCTATATCGTTGGAGATTTACCAGAAGATGGAGAAGAATTGATTCGCTGGGTGAAAGAAGCGGATGAAGCTAATTCTCTTGTGGGGCAGTCGTCTCGCCTGCCCCTAGATAATGGCGGGCAAGATGCCCACCCCACAAATAGTGTCAATGCTCGCACTTTAGAAAAATGGTTGGGATATCTGCAAACCTCCCGCATCGAAAAACAATGGAAATCTCTGACGGGAACTGGTATTAAAACTTATGGCGATGAGTTTCAGATTGGCGGTGTGCAATTAGGAAATGTGTGGATAGGTGTACAACCACCTTTGGGGATACAAGGCGACCCGATGCGCTTAATGTTTGAACGAGATTTAACGCCACATCCCCAATATGCCGCTTATTATAAATGGTTGCAAAATGAGTTTGAAGCTGATGCTATAGTTCACTTTGGGATGCATGGAACGGTGGAATGGTTGCCTGGTTCTCCGTTGGGTAATACGGGTTATTCTTGGTCGGATATTCTGTTAGGAAATTTGCCTAATCTATATATATATGCGGCGAATAATCCCTCTGAATCGATGTTGGCGAAACGTCGCGGTTATGGTGTATTGATTTCTCATAATGTACCGCCTTATGGTCGTGCAGGTTTGTATAAGGAATTGGTGGCGTTGCGCGATTTGATTGCAGAGTATCGGGAAGATCCGCAAAAGAATTATGTTTTGAAAGAAGGCATTTGTAAGAAAATTGTAGATTCTGGGTTGGATGCAGATTGTCCCTTTGAGGATGCGAAGAAGTTGGGGATTGCGTTTACTCCAGAGAATGTTCGGATGTTTAGCGGTCATGCTTTTGATGATTATTTGGTGGAGTTGTATGAATATTTGCAGGTTTTAGAAAATCGGTTGTTTTCTTCGGGGTTGCATACGTTGGGGGAAGCACCGAATGAGGAGGAGTTGAGGTCGTATTTGGAAGCTTATTTTGGCGAGAAGCAAGGAGAAATAGAAGAAGAAAAACTAATCAAAGATTTGTTGATGCAATCTACGGATGAGTTAACGAATTTGTTAAGGGGGTTGAATGGGGAGTATATTCCGCCTGCGCCTGGGGGGGATTTGTTAAGGGATGGGGCTGGGGTTTTACCTACGGGGAGAAATATTCATGCTTTAGATCCTTATCGGATGCCTTCGCCTGCGGCGTATGAACGAGGGCGAGAAATTGCTCAAAAAATTATCGCCCAGCATTTGGATGAATATGGGAAATATCCTGAAACAGTGGCGGTGATGTTATGGGGATTAGATGCGATTAAAACTAAGGGTGAATCTTTGGGGATTCTTTTGGAATTGGTGGGGGCTGAACCTGTTAAGGAAGGAACTGGTAGAATTGTTCGTTATGAATTAAAGCCGTTGGCGCAGGTTGGACATCCCCGCATTGATGTGTTGGGTAATTTGTCTGGAATTTTCCGGGATAGTTTTGTAAATATCATCGAATTATTAGATGATTTATTTCAACGGGCGGCTGATGCTAATGAACCGGATGATCAAAATTTTATTAGAAGACATGCTTTAGCTTTAAAAGCCCAAGGAGTGGAAAATGCATCAGCGAGATTGTTTTCTAATCCGGCGGGTGATTTTGGTTCTTTGGTGAATGATAGAGTGGTTGATGGTAACTGGGAATCTGGTGAGGAGTTAGGCAATACTTGGCAAAGTCGCAATGTATTCAGCTACGGGAGAGAAGATAAAGGTCAAGCTAGACCGGAAGTGTTGAATACTTTGTTAAAAACTAGCGATCGCATTGTCCAAGAAATCGATTCGGTAGAATATGGTTTAACTGATATTCAAGAATATTACGCTAATACTGGCGGTTTGAAAAGGGCAGCAGAAAAACAAGGCGGTAAGAAGGTTACAACCAGCTTTGTGGAAAGTTTCTCGAAGGATACTACACCGCGCAATTTAGATGATTTGCTGCGAATGGAGTACCGCACTAAGTTGGTAAATCCCAAATGGGCGCAAGCGATGGCGAATCAAGGTTCTGGTGGTACATTTGAAATTTCCCAACGAATGACGGCGTTGATTGGCTGGGGTGGTACTGCCGATTTTACCGATGATTGGGTTTATGACCAAGCGGCTGATACTTATGCCTTAGATGCAGAGATGGCGGATAAATTACGCAAGGCAAATCCTGAAGCTTTCCGCAATATTTTAGGAAGAATGTTGGAGGCGCATGGGCGGGGTTTCTGGGAAGCTGATGCTGATAAGTTAGATAAGTTGCGGCAATTATATGAGTTGACAGATGAGGAGTTGGAGGGTGTGACGGTTTAGAAAGTAGATGCGTTAAAGTTTATTAACGTATCATAGCAATCCTAAATAAGTTGTGAGAATCGAGAAACTCAGATCCCCGACTTCTTTGAGAAGTCGGGGATCTGAGTTTCTCGAATGATTTAGATACCAAGTACCATAACTAGTTTTAGATAAAATATGATATCTTTTTTCAACAAATTCTAGAATTTTTGGAAACTCTTCTTTAATCAGAGCCTGATATTTATTAGTAATGAATATATAAGGAGGCTTGGATGAATCTAACTCTCCTAGAAGTTGTGGCCATTGCTCAGGTAGAAATAATTCAAGTGACCATGCATTTAGTGATGTTGCTTGAGTACGACCAGAGAAATAATAAATAGACGGGTCGCCAGCAACAAGAATTTCACCAGGTAAACTTCCTGGTTGCGAGAGAAAGGCAATCTCTGAACGAAGTGATGCATAATCACCTCTAAATACACTCTGATATTTAAATCGGGTATCTTCAGTTAAAGCAAAATTATTCTTAACTAAAGCGATACTCTTAATTTGTAAATTCCATAATAAAGGCGATAAAAACAACAAGGATAGCAAAATTTTAATTATTGGTGAACTTAATTCCTTGAAACGCTCCCATAATATATCTAAACCTTTAGTTGCTAAAATACCTGTAGGTACAAATAAGAGTAAATAATGATATATCCAAAGTGACCTAATTTGGATAAAAATAATACCCAACCCCAAAACAAACCAAACAACCAATAGCAAGGTCAATAAGTCTTTATTCTTACGCAATGATACATTTACTGCAACAAGAGCCATTACAACTAAAGTTATAAAATTCTTTAAAAACCATCGGTTTCCAGAAAGTAACTTAGATTTATCAAGTCTGCCATTAGCAACCACCTGACTTGGATATACAAAGAATGTCTTATATACAATTGATAAACTATCGACCGAGGCAAAATAGCTGACAGTAAGTAAAATGGGAAAGAGAATTCCTATAAAAATTGGTAGGCAAATTTCAAGAATAATTATTTTAGCTTTTTGATGTTTGACCAATATAGAATGGAGAAAAATAGTTAGCCAGAAACAAAGTAGTATAGGCAAAAATATTAATTTAAATATTAGGACAATTCCACCCATGAAGCCTGAGAGTAAAAGTTGAATAAATCTCTGCTTTCCTTCATGGTTAAAAGATTGATGAGTTAGCCAAAGACATAAAAATAAAGGAAAACCAACTAGTCCCTCTACTTGAGTAAATTGCTTATGATATGAAACAATATAGTAAACACCAACTGTTAATAAAGGTACTAAACTTGCTACTATCTGATGCCGAAAATAACTTTTTAGAGTTAGCTGCAATATTATAGAGAAAAGCATCATGTAAATAAGTTCAAAGATATGGATGCCAATATCATTAAAACCAAATAAAGTTCCTGCTAAGAAATAAAAGTAATAAATTCCAGGTTGCTTTAGATCCCAAAAATCCCGATAGAGTACCTTTCCTTGTTGCATCTCTAAAGCACCTGTTGTAAATAGTGCTTGATCTCCTGCAAATGGGAAAGGCAAATTTATCAAACCAATTATGAGAACACAAATCAAAACCAAAAAGTCAATTTTATTTAATTTAGGAAGATTAATCATGAAAATTTACTCCTGTTGAATAAATATAGTATTGTCAAGCCAAATGTATAAGTCGTTGCTGCAAACGCTTAATACTTTGCAACAAATGTTCTTCCATGTATAAGAAAGGCTTAAGTCATTGCAGCAATTGTTGTAGTGAACTTATAAACTTATTTAGTACCTGGAATAAAATATAGTCTAAGTGAAATTAACTAAACTTTTAAAAATGTAATTGCAACTGATTTGCTATATTTTCCCATGACAATCAAAAATATTTTGGTATGAAACAGTACTAACACTTAGTAGCAGAGATGCATTATGGCACGTCGTAAGGGACTTCCAAATAAAAAAATATACAACTATTTATTGTGGGGTGGGCGCCCGCCCATAGTCAAAGGCGGGCAAGATGCCCACCCCACAAGATTGGATAATTCATTTCTTGGAAGTCCCTAAAAGAAATTCCACCATTTTAGAACGAGCCGATCGCCGGATTGAAAGTTTGCAATCTATCAGTGTAGAACTTGACTTTGGCCAAGGATTGACTATACAAGCTTACACCATGACAATTAACTGGGGTTCATTGTCTAAATCTAGCCTGACGGTTGGGGCATCACTCAAATCAACTCCAGGAGTCAGTGATTGGTAGACTCCTAACCAAGTTATGACCCGACTGTGGGGTTTGCCATGTTGCTCATGTCTTAACGGAGATGCGACGTAAACGATTCCTTCTATCAGTTCTACTTTCTTGATATGGGGTGCAGCCGCATAACGCCGTTCAAATTCAGGGCGAGTTAGCCGATGTCTACGACGGGCTACGCCTACGCCACTTTCAAGCGGAGGCAGATGTCTCTGGGGTGAGTACTCTCTAACCATTTGCTAATCCTTGGAGTTGCCTGATATTTCTGACTTTAGCAAACCTCAGTTATCAAGTTAGAATTTCTTGATTTGCTGCTTTCCTCAAATTCCAAAAATCATAAAACGTGATGTTAATAATCATCGTGTGTTCTACTGTGCGATCGCTTACTCGCCTAAGTTAAACATCGCCGACAATTAATGCTGCATAACAGAGTCTAACTAGCTATCATTAGCTAAGTGGTATGCCAGATACATCGACGGCAATACCATTTAGTTAGCAGTCTTTATCAACTGCTTACACTCACACCCCTATAAAATTAGTTTGATCCACTTTCTATTCCCCACTCTCTATTTTGATCCGCATTGACTAAAAGTACTTTAAATAAGTACGGGGTAGAAAAAATACAAAAAATTCTTTAAGGATTAAGATTAAGGATACGGCTATGGCAACCGAACAGTTAACTAGAGACAGTGATAATCTAGATTTAAATCAGCTACTAAAAACGCTGAATGCTGTTAAACAGGGTGACTTCTCGGCTCGGATGCCTATAGACCATACTGGTGTGGCAGGGAAAATAGCTGATACGCTCAATGATATTATTTACCAGAATGAGCGGATGGCGGCCGAACTACAACGCATTGGTAACGTTGTCGGCAAAGAAGGCAAAATTGCCGATCGCGCCTCTCTCGGAGATGTTCAAGGTTCTTGGTCAGATTGTGTTACTTCTGTCAATACTCTAATTACAGATTTAGTTCAACCAACAGCTGAAACTACTCGGGTAATTCGGTCAGTCGCCAATGGTGACTTATCGCAAACGATCGCTACAGAAATTGAAGGCCGACCTCTCCAAGGTGAGTTTCTCCAAACTGCTAATATTGTCAATACGATGGTAGATCGGCTGGGTTCCTTTGCATCGGAAGTAACGCGGGTGGCGCGTGAGGTGGGAACCGAAGGGAAGTTGGGCGTTCAAGCCGAAGTGCAAGGTGTAGCTGGCACTTGGAAAGATTTGACTGATAACGTTAACTTGATGGCAGGTAATCTCACCGGACAGGTGCGAAATATTGCCGAAGTTGCCACTGCGATCGCAAATGGTGACTTATCTAAAAAAATCACTGTCAATGTCAAAGGCGAAATTCTAGAACTAAAAAACACCGTCAACACGATGGTGGATCAGCTTAATTCTTTTGCTAGTGAAGTAACGCGAGTTGCGCGTGAGGTGGGAACTGAAGGGAAGTTGGGCGTACAAGCAGAAGTTAAAGGAGTAGCAGGTACTTGGAAGGATCTGACAGACAACGTTAACTTGATGGCAGGTAATTTAACAGCCCAAGTCCGTAACATTGCGGAAGTGACAACGGCGGTAGCGAATGGCGATTTATCCAAGAAAATTACTGTTGATGTCAAAGGCGAAATTTTAGAGTTGAAAAACACCGTCAACATCATGGTGGATCAACTTAATTCTTTTGCATCAGAAGTAACAAGAGTTGCGCGTGAGGTGGGTGCAGAAGGAAAATTAGGTGGTCAAGCAGAAGTTCGCGGGGTAGCGGGTACGTGGAAAGACCTTACCGATAGTGTGAATTTCATGGCGGGAAGCTTGACGGCACAAGTGCGGAATATTGCCGAAGTGACAACGGCGGTGGCGAATGGCGACTTATCTAAGAAAATCACTGTCGATGTGAAAGGCGAAATTCTGGAGTTGAAAAATACCATCAATACAATGGTGGATCAACTTAATTCTTTTGCATCGGAAGTGACAAGAGTTGCCCGTGAGGTGGGAACTGAAGGGAAGTTAGGCGTACAAGCAGAAGTCCGGGGAGTTGCGGGGACTTGGAAAGATTTAACTGACAACGTTAACTTAATGGCGGGTAATCTCACCGGACAGGTGCGAAATATTGCCGAAGTTGCTACTGCGATCGCAAATGGCGATCTATCTAAAAAAATCACCGTCGATGTTAGAGGTGAAATTTTTGAACTGAAAAATACCATCAATATAATGGTAGATCAACTCAGTTCCTTTGCAAGTGAAGTAACGCGGGTGGCGCGTGAAGTGGGAAGTGAAGGTAAACTGGGAGTGCAAGCCGATGTGCGCGGTGTAGCTGGTACATGGAAAGATTTAACTGACAGCGTAAACTTCATGGCGGGAAGTTTAACGGCACAGGTGCGGAATATTGCGGAAGTAACTACCGCCGTTGCAACAGGTGACTTATCCAAGAAAATCACTGTTGATGTGAAAGGCGAAATTCTAGAGTTGAAAAATACCATTAATACAATGGTGGATCAACTCAATTCCTTTGCAAGTGAAGTAACAAGGGTTGCCCGTGAGGTGGGAAGTGAGGGTAAACTCGGCGTACAAGCAGAAGTGCGCGGCGTGGCTGGTACGTGGAAAGATTTAACCGACAGCGTGAATTTCATGGCGGGAAGCTTAACGGCGCAGGTGCGAAACATTGCCGAAGTAACTACGGCGGTTGCAACAGGCGACTTATCTAAAAAAATTACTGTTGATGTCAAAGGTGAAATTCTGGAGTTGAAAAATACCATTAATACAATGGTGGATCAACTCAGTTCCTTTGCTAGTGAAGTGACGCGAGTTGCGCGTGAGGTGGGAACTGAGGGTAAATTGGGTGTACAAGCGGAAGTGAAAGACGTAGCTGGTACTTGGAAAGATTTAACCGACAGCGTGAACTTCATGGCGGGAAGCTTGACGGCACAGGTGCGGAACATTGCCGAAGTGACAACTGCGATCGCAAATGGTGACTTATCCAAGAAAATTACTGTTGCCGTCAAAGGCGAAATTCTCGAACTCAAGAATACCATCAATATAATGGTGGATCAACTCAACTCCTTTGCAAGTGAAGTGACGCGGGTGGCGCGGGAAGTGGGAAGCGAAGGTAAATTAGGTGTACAAGCAGATGTGCGCGGCGTAGCTGGAACTTGGAAGGATCTCACCGACAGCGTGAACTTCATGGCGGGAAGCTTAACGGCACAGGTGCGAAACATTGCTACAGTCACTACGGCGGTGGCAAATGGCGACCTCTCGAAGAAAATTTCCGTTGATGTCAAAGGTGAAATATTGGAACTCAAGAACACCATCAATACGATGGTGGATCAACTCAACTCCTTTGCAAGTGAAGTGACACGCGTGGCGCGGGAGGTGGGAACTGAAGGTAAATTGGGCGTACAAGCAGAAGTTAAGGGAGTCGCCGGTACTTGGAAGGATCTCACAGAAAGTGTGAACTTTATGGCGGGAAGCTTGACGGCACAGGTGCGGAACATTGCCGAAGTTACCACGGCGGTAGCTAATGGCGACTTATCCAAGAAAATCACTGTCGATGTGAAAGGTGAAATTCAAGAGCTTAAAAACACCATTAATACAATGGTGGATCAACTAAATTCTTTTGCATCAGAAGTTACCAGGGTTGCCCGTGAGGTGGGAACGGAAGGTAAATTAGGCGTGCAAGCTTACGTCAGAGGAGTTGCAGGGACTTGGAAAGATTTAACAGACAACGTTAACTCGATGGCGGGGAACCTCACCGGACAAGTTCGCAACATCGCGGAAGTTACTAAGGCGGTAGCTAATGGCGACTTGTCTAAGAAAATTACCGTCGATGCCAAAGGCGAAATTTTAGACTTGAAGAACACTACCAATACAATGGTGGATCAACTCAGTTCCTTTGCCAGTGAAGTGACGCGGGTGGCGCGGGAAGTGGGAACTGAAGGGAAGTTGGGCGGACAAGCGCAAGTCCAAGGTGTTGCAGGGACTTGGAAGGATTTAACAGATAACGTTAACTCGATGGCGGGGAACTTAACGGCACAAGTGCGCGGTATTGCCAGAGTTGTAACGGCAGTTGCTAACGGTGACTTGAAACGGAAACTGATGTTAGATGCTAAGGGAGAAATTGAAACCTTGGCAGAGACAATCAACGAGATGATTGATACTCTAGCAACATTTGCTAATCAAGTAACCACAGTAGCGCGGGAAGTGGGAATTGAAGGGAAGTTAGGCGGACAAGCTAGAGTACCTGGGGCGGCTGGAACTTGGAAAGATTTGACGGATAATGTGAATGAACTGGCTGCTACACTGACAACTCAGTTGCGAGCGATCGCAGAAGTTGCTACAGCTGTAACTAAAGGTGATTTAACTCGTTCAATTGCCGTCGAAGCACTAGGAGAAGTAGCGATACTCAAAGACAACATCAACCAAATGATTGCTAATCTGCGCGAGACAACGCAGAAAAACACCGAGCAAGACTGGTTGAAAACTAACCTAGCTAAGTTTACCCGAATGCTGCAAGGTCAGCGAGACTTAGAAACCGTATCTAAACTAATTCTCTCAGAACTAGCACCCTTAGTAGGAGCGCAACACGGCGTATTCTTCCTGATGGAGTCTGGGGAAAATACACCGTATTTGAAATTAATTAGTAGCTACGCTTACCGCGAACGCAGACATTTGGCTAACCGCTTCCACTTAGGTGAAGGTTTGGTAGGACAATGCGCTTTAGAAAAAGAGCGAATTCTGCTAACGGATGTACCAAGTGATTATGTCAGAATTGCCTCTGGTTTAGGAGAATCGTCTCCACTTAATGCCGTGGTGTTACCTGTGCTTTTTGAAGGACAGGTGACAGCAGTCATAGAATTAGCATCCTTCCGGCGCTTTAGCGAAATTCATCTGACATTCTTCGACCAACTTACCGAAAGTATAGCGATCGTCCTCAACACGATCGCAGCATCCATGCGAACTGAAGAATTACTCAAGCAGTCGCAATCTTTGGCTGAAGAACTCCAAACCCAGCAAAATGAACTCCGAGAAACCAACAAGCGCCTAGAACAACAAGCCCAATCACTCAAAACCTCAGAAGATTTACTCAAAGGACAGCAAGAGGAACTGCAACAAACTAACGCTGAGTTAGAAGAAAAGGCAGAGTTGTTGGCTATACAAAAGCAAGAAGTCGAGCGCAAAAATCGGGAAATTGAACAAGCAAGACTCTCTTTAGAAGACAAGGCTGAACAACTCGCCCTTTCTTCAAAATACAAGTCTGAGTTTCTCGCCAACATGTCCCATGAACTGCGGACACCTCTAAACAGCTTGTTGATTTTGGCGAAGTTGTTGGCAGATAACATTGATCACAACCTCAGCGCCAAGCAAGTCGAATACAGCCAAACAATTTACTCAGCAGGTAATGATTTGTTGGCGTTAATCAATGACATTCTGGATCTCGCCAAAATTGAATCTGGAACTATGTCCATTGACATGACCCAAATGCCATTAACAGAATTGGGCGATCAAATTGAGCGCACCTTCCGACAAATCGCTCAGAGCAAAGGACTTGCTTTCACAATTGAATTGGCTCCCGAATTGCCCACAACCATCTATACAGATGTCAAACGCTTACAACAGGTGTTGAAAAATCTCCTTTCCAACGCTTTTAAATTTACAGAAAAAGGAGAGGTACGCTTACAGATTGCGGTGGCGAAGCAAGGATGGAGCAAAGACCAAGTAACTTTAAATCGCGCCCAGATTGTCATCGCCTTCTCAGTTAGCGATACAGGCATTGGCATTGCCCCTGATAAGCAGAAAGTGATTTTCGAGGCATTTCAGCAAGCCGATGGCTCTACCAGTCGGAGATACGGCGGTACCGGATTGGGCTTATCAATTAGCCGTGAAATTGCCCGTCTCTTTGGCGGCGAAATTAAACTAATTAGTCAACCCGGTCAAGGCAGCACCTTTACCTTCTACTTCCCCCAATTGAGTCCTGAGTTCCGAGTGCTGAGTGCTGAGTCAACATCAACACAATCTGGTAGAGACGCGATTAATCGCGTCTCTACCTACTCCCCACTCCCCACTCCCTATTCCCCACTCCCCACTCCTCACTCCCCGCTCCTAAATGACGATCGCGCTGTTATTGAAAGAGGCGATCGCGTGTTACTAATTGTTGAGGATGACGTTAATTTTGCGCGTATCCTGCTAGAGATGTCACAACAGCAGGGATTCAAGGTGATCACTGCCCAAACAGGCAGTACAGGTTTGATGTTAGCGCAGCAATTCCAGCCTTCAGCCATTTTGCTAGATATCAGGTTACCAGAAATGGATGGTTGGACTGTATTAGATCGTCTAAAGCATGACCCGAATACCCGCCACATTCCTGTACATATTATGACCGTTGAGGAAGGAAGACAACGCGGTTTGCAACTAGGAGCGATCGCATATCTGCAAAAGCCCTTAACCAGCGAGACAATATCCGAAGCGTTGGCCAAAATTAAAGGTTTTGTTGAGCGTCAGGTGAAAAATTTGTTAGTAGTCGAAGACGACGACACTCAACGGCTTAGTATTGTTGAGTTAATTGGTAACAGCGATGTTGCTACCACTGCTGTGGGCACCGGTGCAGCAGCTTTAGAAGCTATTGGCTCACAGCATTTTGATTGCCTCGTTCTCGATTTAGGGCTACCCGACATGACCGGGTTTGAACTGATTGAGCAGATAAAGCTTTTACCTCACGGCAGAAATTTACCAATTATTGTCTACACAGGTAGAGAAATTAGCAAAGCTCAAGAAACGGAACTCAGACGAATTGCCGAAACAATCATCATTAAAGATGTGCGATCGCCCGAACGTCTCCTTGATGAAACAGCATTATTTTTACACCGAGTCCAAGCAAATTTACCTGCACCCAAACGACAAATACTTGAACAACTGCATTCTGTAGACTACTTACTGTCTGGCAAAAAAGCGCTAATTGTCGATGACGATGTGCGTAATATCTTTGCCCTGACAAGTATGCTAGAGCGTTATCAGATACAGGTTTTATATGCTGAAAACGGCAGGGAAGGGATTACCCTATTGGAAACTACACCAGATATTGATGTCGTTTTGATGGATGTCATGATGCCAGAAATGGATGGTTACGAAACAACACGGTTAATCCGCGAAAACGAGCAATTTAAATCTTTGCCGATTATTGCACTGACCGCTAAAGCCATGCAAGGCGATCGCGAAAAGTGTATTGAAGCCGGCGCATCAGACTACATCACAAAACCCGTAGATACTGAACAACTGCTTTCACTATTGCGTGTTTGGCTATACCGTTGATCATAAGCTGTTATGTATACAACTTGCACAATCAGGGCGGGCAAGATGCCCACCCCACAAGCATTTTGAAAAAATATTAGTGCAAATTAAAGGCGCAACAGCTTAGCAGGGGGCAGGGGGAGAGGAAAAAGCTTATCTCCACCGCACCCAATACGGTTCGGATAAGCAGGGGAGGCAGGGGAGGAAAGAGAGTAGCAATTTCTCTTCCCTTGCTTCTCTTCTCCCCCTGTCCCCTGCCCCCTGCCTCCTGCCTTATCCCAACAATAATTATTTACATCGCCCTACTTATACCGGGTGGCAATATTGGGCGAAATAAGCTACTAGCTACAATAAGCTAGATTGCTTAATCCGGGAGTATTTACTAAGTCAGTATTGGCTATCCAACCATTACCGGATAACTCTCCAGGGAAACTTCTGGCAAGGTCGATTTCTACCCAAATATAATTTTCAGATTTGTATGACTTAACTATATTACCTGTAACCAAGTTCACAAACACGGTTGTATTGAAATCAAGTGTTGCAATAAAAGCTCCTTTTGTACTTGGTTGACCACGTAGAGTTACAGGTTGTACAATTCGCCGACATGTACTGCCAATAATAGGTTTAGTCAACACGTTTTGAGCCTTGTCATTCGCCTGACAAAATCTCAGCACAGCAGTTTGAATAAACCCTGAAGTCGGAGATTTAATTCTGACAAATCTATCTCCACTAGCTGGTATATATGCTAAAGCAATGTTCGTTTTTGCCGGCAATATTCTGATAGCGTTGGATGATGTTGAAGGTTCTTTGAAAATTGCAGTATCTACTTTAGTTGCACGACAACTCGACTGTGAAGAATTGGGGGGAGTCTGCGCGATTTGAGCAAATACAGGTAAACCCAGAGCAAACGTAGCAATCTTTACTAGAGTAAAAATATACAATAACTTCTGAAATTCCACGTTTTTTCCTCAATACCACTTACGAAAAACTGTACATTAGATTCGGAACTTATAAACTCTGAGGTTACAAGAGCCTACAAAAATTATTTTAACCATTAGACTATCATATAATGGCTTATTAATACTAATTAGAAACTAAGCGCAATCTATTAATTATGAATTAATCCATTAATACTAAAATACTTGAATAGTTTGTCGATACAGTTGCGAGGCTAAAAACTCTTAATCAAAAACATTATCAAAATACATCAATTAGTAATAAAAATCTTGGAAGAGTAGGTAACTTTTATAAATGCTAATGCAGAATGGAGAACAAGTCTTAGCCAGCCGTTTTCGGTCTAGTAATTAAACTATTAAAGCAAGTAGAACAGAATTTTTCCATTTCGATCGATTATCTTTACCTGTTACTCCTACGGTTTTTTTTGCCCTGGTAGTAAGTCTTTGATGCGTTCCCAATGATTATCTCGCAATGCATAGCGGCGTGTCGAGATTGATACCTATTTGATGACACGCCCTAGTAAAGCGGCAAATGCCGTGTGATATTTGTGAAAGCGAAGGTACGAAAATCTGCCCAAACTCAATACTGAATTAGCAATGTATTTTATAAAACATTATTTTTCTTAGTAATTAAAGATAAATGTCTTCTTCACAAGTTCCTCAAATTATTTTGCTATAAACATAAATATAGGGCGAAAACCTTTAAGAAATTTAAAATTCACAAGTCACTAAACATAGTCGAGAGATTAGTCATTTTTGACAATCCAGCATTTGGAAACCAGAAACCGTAAAGACCATTTACCAATGAAATCGGAGGTCTATTATGATGTTTAAAAAGATTTTAGTTGCATTAGATCGTTCGGAAATAGGGCAACAGGTTTTTGAGGAAGCCTTAAGTTTAGCAAAGTTAACACAAGCTAGTTTAATGCTAGTGCATGTCCTATCTCCCGAAGAAGAGGGTAGTCCTTACGTACCTATGGTGTCTAATTTTGACTACTATCCAGGATTGAGCAGTCAAAGCTTCGAGTTATATCAAAAGCAGTGGGATACCTTTAAAGACTTAGGAATCCAGATGTTACAATCTTTCTGTGCCCAAGCTAATGTAGCAGGTATAACTACAGAATTTACACAAAATATTGGTAATCCTGGTCGCATCATTTGTGATTTTGCTCATAGTTATGATGCTGACCTAATTGTGATGGGGCGTCGGGGTCGTTCTGGGCTGATGGAACTATTTCTCGGTAGTGTGAGTAACTATGTTCTTCACCATGCTCCTTGTACGGTACATGTTGTACATCTTTCAGTTGCTCCTAAAACACATGAAGTCGTCAAAGAAACTACAAGCAGTTTAAGCGTTAACTAATTAGTAACATTGCATAAATTTGAGCGAGCCAAACTCTGAATTGCGTTTATTTTCAGCTACCTACTTTTTTCAATCTCCACAACCGATCCTTAACGGCACGGTATTGGGCTAAAATTAAGCGTAGACATCGCTTTTTCAGTGAAAAAGAAAAAGTCTGCTACCCAAAATTAGAGTTGAGAACGAAAAGTGGATCTATGGAAGAAGATACTATCAAGATCACTGGTTTTCATGCTCATGTTTACTTCGATCCCGCCAGTCGGGATGTAGCTGCGCGTGTACGTGAAGGATTGGGTGCTAAGTTTGACGTGCAACTCGGACGCTGGTTTGACAAGCCCATCGGGCCCCACCCAAAAGGAATGTATCAAGTTGCTTTCTTACCGAATCAGTTTGATAAAGTTGTTCCCTGGTTAATGCTTAATCGTGAGGGATTGGATGTTCTCGTCCACCCTGAGACGGGCGATGCTGTAGCTAATCACGCAGTTCATTCTTTATGGTTAGGAGAAAAGCTAGATTTGAATATTGAGTTTCTCCGACAGCTTAATTCGACTTTATCTAATTAAAATAAGTAACTTAACTTTATTGGGTAAAAGTTCTGGAATGCGGCGTAGAACTTTTTCTGTTGAACTATGTTAAGGAATATTAAACCGATTAGCGTTGAACAAAATTTAAATTATAAATTATCTTGACTTTAATATTTAGTCAATCGGCACTTGCTTGAGTAAAGCTATCCACATATCGGACGGATCTGAGTAATAATCAACTTCCTCAACTTGATATTGATAAGAGTCACAACCTTCTTGTAAAATAATGCGATCGGAGGGTTTAATGCCTGTCCCGCTTCCAGTCATATATCCGATTGTTCCTTCATTGAGGCGCTCAAATACGTAGTCGCTTCCAGAAACTAGTTGGCTATAATCGTGTACTTTATGCTTCTGTTTTAATTGGTTTGTTGGAAAGTTAACTAGGACTAACTTACTTAAAAAACTAAAACTTAAGTTCATACTTGTCCTGATCAAAGACATAAGTGAGTTTTCCCCAAAAAGAAATCTATAACGAAGAGTTCTGGACTCTAGGTGAATCTCAATTTCTTTCAATTACCAATCCAGAATGAACAGGTGAAAAATCTAGTTAGAAATCAACCGCATTGACAGCTAGTAAAGCCAATACATCACCCAATGTCTAATTAAGTGCCTGCACTCACAAGTAGCAAAAAATAAATTACAAACAGATGGTTGACAAGGTACTTAGAAAAATAATTGTAAATTAGAAGGGATAACCAAGTAATTAAGTTTTCTTAAATCTTAATTATTAGTTATTAATATTTAATTTTTACACAATGATATTTTTTGCTCAATAACCCTTGCAAATCGTTCCTGATTTTCCATATATCAGGTAAAAATCAACCGTTGATTACTTTATATCTTGAACTTTGAGCATCATTACAATCATATTATCCAGTATAATATCAGAGATATATAGCAGTTATTTACTAATTAACCATTTAAATTTACATTACTATAAACCACACCTTCAACTGTAAAACCACCGAATTATTTTACAAATTTGGGTTAGATAGGAGGATTTTTTACTTAAATAAATAACATTTATTTTGTAAATCTTTTATATTTTGAGAATGTATTCTAAGTATATTTTTTAATATAAATAGTATTTAGTCCCTAGTTGTGGTTAGAGCTACATCTACTTGCTTCAGTAGTACTTCTAAGGTGGAAGAGTTATCTAAAACTACATCTGCATGAACCACTTTTTCTTCGATAGATAATTGGCTATTGATCCTGGCTTGTGCCTGTTCTCTATTTAAATGGTTTCGTTGTATCAATCTTTGTTGCTGTTGCTCTTGTGAACAACGCACTACCCAAATTTCTGTAACTAAATCAGTCATGCCAGCTTCAAATAATAGAGGCACTACTAACACCAGTGTTTGTGAGGAAGATAGGGCGATCGCTTCCTCAAACCGATCGCGCACATCTGGATGAATCAAATTGTCTATCCAGTTGCGTTCATTTTGACGATTAAAGATAATTTCGCCTAGCTTTTGGCGGTTGAGGCTGCCATCTGCTAATAAAATTTGTTCGCCGTAACGTTGAGCGATCGCACCAAGAATAGGCGAACCTAAAGATACTGCCTCTCTAGCATAAATATCTGCATCCAGAATCGGCAGGTTATAAGCGCTAGCTAAATAATTGGTGACAGTAGTTTTGCCTGTGGCAATACCGCCGGTTAAGCCGATTATACGTTTAGTCATTAGTCATTAGTCATTAGTTATTCTCCCCCTACTTCCTCTGCTCCCCCTGCCTCCCCTGCTTCCTCTGCCCCCTGCTCCTCATCTAATAATTTGTCGCCCATGTTATCAATGCTTGGGTTAAACCATCTAAAGTATATTCTTGGGCTTCTATATCCACACGCCTGAATAAAAAATCACAGGTTTTGGAGGTTTGAGGCCCGATAGAGGCAATACAAACGCCCTCTAACAATTGACTAGGATCAGAGTTGTTGGAAAATATCTTGTTAGTAAGTTGACAGAAAAATTGCACAGTTTTAGAACTGGCAAAAGTAATCACATCTATCTTGCGGTTTTGGAGAGCTAGCTGTGCCTCTGGTGGAATACCACTCGGACAACAAGATTGATATGCGGCAACTTCTATCACCTTTGCTCCCTTGAGAGTTAATTCCTTAACTAAAATTTCTCTGCCGCCGCTTTCAACTCTGGGAAATAAAATCTTTTTACCATGCAGATCCTCTGGGAAATTTTCGACTAAAGAATCGGCAATAAAATTGGGGGGAATAAAATCTGCTTGGAGAGAGTGTTGTTTTAGACAATGGGCTGTTTTCTCGCCAACGACGGCAATTTTAACGCCTGCTAAGGCACGGCTATCTTTACCTTGGGCGTTTAGCCTTTCAAAAAAGTAGTCTATGGCATTGGTAGAAGTGAGAATTAACCAGTCGAAGTCAGATAAATGAGCGATCGCATTATCCAAAGCTTCCCAACAGGAGGGCGGGCCGATTTCTAAGGTAGGCATTTCGATGACTGTTGCACCTAATGCGATGAGGCGATCGCTAAATTGGCTCGACTGTCCAACTGAACGTGTCACTAAGATTGTTTTGCCACTGAGAGGAAGAGGAGATGATGGGAAGTTATTTAACATAGGTTGGGGTATAAAAATACTCTCGGTCACAGGCGGAACCTGGGAATGCTTTTCTCCAGACTCTTGCCTGATAATTTCGTCTAAATATATATTCTCAGGTTGTAAGTACTTCCGTAGCCCAACAACTTCGCCAATAACAATTACTGCTGGAGAAAGGGATAATTCGGTGGTTTGTTCGACAATATTGCCCAGTTGCGCTGTCCAAATTTGTTGACGAGGAGTTCCTGCCCAACGAATGATGGCAATGGGTGTTAA
>NZ_DASQZC010000478.1:0-8336 GCF_035638895.1 Nostoc sp.
AAACAAGAAATTTGAGCAATACTGGTACAAGAAGGAATATTTACACAAAATCCCAACATGACAATTCAACCTAGTGATAAGCCTTTGCTAGAGTGGGCAGGCGATAGTTTGGCAATTGGATTATTTGAAGATGCAGTAGAGTTAACTGGAGAATTGGCAACTTTAGATCAAAAGTTTTCTGGGGTATTAAAAGAACTAATTGCTGAAGAAGAATTTAAAGGTAAAGCCAATAGTACTATCTTCACTCGTGTTAATCCTGGTAGCCCAGTGCGGAAATTGATTTTGGTAGGCTTAGGTAAACCAGATGCACTAAAACTTGACACTTTGCGACGCGCTGCTGCTGCTGTAGCCAGAGTGGCAAAAAAGCAAAAAAGCAAAATTTTGGGATTTAATTTCCCATTGTGGAATAACGATCCAGCCGCAAGCGCCCAAGCGATCGCAGAAGGTATAGAATTGGCGCTTTACCAAGATATTCGCTTTAAATCAGAACCAGAAGATAAAGGTTCTCAAATAGAAACCGTAGATTTACTAGGATTCAGTGGACAAGAAGCAGCCATCACCCGCGCCAATCAAATTGTGTCAGGCGTAAACTTGGCACGGGAGTTAGTAGCAGCACCAGCTAATGCAGTAACACCAATTACTTTGGCAGAAACTGCTCAAGCGATCGCTAAAGACCACGGTTTACAAGTAGAAATTCTAGAAAGAGAAGACTGTGAAAAATTGGGTATGGGTGCTTTTTTGGGAGTAGCCCAAGGTTCCGAGTTGCCACCTAAATTCATTCACCTGACTTACAAGCCAGAAGGTACACCCAAAAAGAAACTAGCAATTATTGGCAAAGGTGTAACCTTCGATTCCGGTGGACTCAACATTAAAGGTGCAGGTAGCGGCATCGAAACCATGAAAATGGATATGGGCGGTGCAGCTGCTACCTTGGGCGCGGCAAAAGCAATTGCTCAAATTAAGCCAGATGTTGAGGTTCACTTTATCTCGGCGGTGGCTGAAAACATGATTAGCGGTCGCGCCATGCACCCTGGAGACATTCTTACAGCATCAAACGGCAAAACAATCGAAGTTAACAACACCGACGCTGAAGGACGTTTAACCCTAGCAGATGCCTTGGTGTATGCCGACAAATTGGGATTAGATGCGATCGTGGATTTAGCCACCCTAACCGGCGCTAACGTCATAGCCTTGGGTGAGGATATTGCTGGTTTGTACACTCCCGATGATGCTGTAGCTTCCCAGCTAGAAAAAGCTGCCCAAACTTCAGGAGAAAAGATTTGGCGGATGCCAATGGAAGAAAAATATTTTGAAGGGCTAAAGTCTGGCATTGCGGACATGAAAAATACTGGCCCGCGTCCAGGTGGTTCTATTACCGCCGCCCTTTTCCTTAAGCAATTCGTCAAAGATACACCTTGGGCACACTTAGATATTGCTGGCCCAGTGTGGACAGATAAAGAAAATGGCTACGACAGCGCGGGGGCAACCGGCTACGGCGTTCGGACGCTAGTTAATTGGGTAGAAGGGAGTGGGGAGTAGGGAGTAGGGGGAGCAGGGGGAGCAGGGGGAGCAAGGGACAAGGGGACAAGGGGACAAAAGTGTAGAACTTACAACCAGTCTTTCCCCTTGTCCCCAATTCTCCTTGTCCCCAAGTCCTCTTGCCCAATGCCCCTTTTCTTTGTTCCCCTAAACTTAATTTTTCTTTATAACCAAGGAAAGAGGTAGAGAAAGCTACTTGTGTGGGAAGTTAAGTATTAGAGGTGAAAATAATTTTTCACTTTTCCAATGCTACCGAAGATTCCATGCAAAGCAATTTAGTTATATTTCCTAACGCTGAGGCTGCAAAAAAGAGTACGCAAGAAGAAGGAACAATTACCAAGTACGACAGGGCTGAGGAGCAATTTATAAAACTGCTAGCAACGGAGGATTTAGATCATCAACTAGATGTAAAACCTGGAATAGCTAGTGAGTTTGAACAGGCACTCTCAAAGGCAATTCGCGCTGCTTATAAAAACGATCGCTCTGATGAACAGGCTCACCGTTTTCTCCAACGGATACTTTATCGAATTAATCGGCTAAAGCTGTTCTGGTATGACGATTTGCGGCACTATACTAATGAGCGATCGCTTTACTTGTACTCATGTCGTGACCAAATTGAAGCTGCTTGGCAACAGTGGGAACTGGCACAAATCGATCTAGCTGCACTGCAACAACTGGACGTAAAACAAGCTTTAATTGAGCGTGCATCTGCCGATTTAGATCCGCTTTTGTCAGACAGTAGCCGCTACATTCGGGAAGAAATGACTGAATCTGGCTATCGTCACCTGCTAGCGATCGGCTCCTTTGATGGCTTAGTTGAAGGTAGTCGTCTTTGCTACGTATTGGGTGGAGCTGCTAATGAAATGCAGTGTACGCTGGTGCGAGTATTACTAGAAGAATACGGTAATGGTCGTTTATCCCGCAAGCACTCTACATTTTTTGCTCAAATGCTGGCTGAGTTTGGGATGAACACTGAACCAGAAGGATACTTTGATTTAGTACCTTGGGAAGTCCTAGCTTGCGCTAATCATAACTTTCTGACCACCGATCGCAAACGCTATTTCTTACGTTATTGTGGTGCGTTGACATATTTTGAGGTGGCTGGCCCTGCGGCTTACAAAAACTATCTGGCGGCGGCGCAACGATTGGGGCTGTCAGAGGCGGCGATGGGTTATTGGGAACTGCATATCAGGGAAGATGAGCGTCACGGCCGTTGGATGTTGGATGATGTGGCTTTGCCTTTGGCAGAACGATATCCCAATGATGCCTGGGAATTAGTACTTGGGTATGACCAAGAAAAACTAATGGGCGATCGCGCCGGTATTGCTGTTGTGCGATCAATACGTGAAGCAAAACAATCTGTCTGACTCATCTAATAAATCTAAAAAATTAGAAATAGCAGATTTTTTCTGGTGTTTGTAATTTCACATTTTTAAA
The DNA here is from genome assembly GCF_035638895.1 of Nostoc sp. Classification (GTDB taxonomy): domain Bacteria; phylum Cyanobacteriota; class Cyanobacteriia; order Cyanobacteriales; family Nostocaceae; genus Nostoc. The sequence continues at coordinate 2,977 of NZ_DASQZC010000478.1, forward strand.
TCATTGTATTGCTAATCTACCTACAATCCAATTTCTTTAGTGAGGACTTCTTTACTAAAGGAAGGGTTATTTATTTCCTTAATATTAAGGTATTAAATGACCTTCTATTACATTGATTATACCTTACACATTGAAGTGCAGTCAAATGAAAGATATCTTTTTTTGCCCTGAAGAATCTAATTTTTACTCAAACTGTTTAGAAAACTTTGTTCTCAGAAATTGTAAAAATTATGAATCTATTGTGGAGTTTGGCTCAGGAGATGGCAGCCCTGTCATTAATTCCTTATTAAGAAATAACTTCGATGGCGTCATTCAGGGATTTGAATTAAATACTTCTGCATGGAAAGTAGCAAATTCAACCATTGATGAATATAATCTCACTAATAAATATATAATCCATAATTCATCTTTGTTTAATTCTTCTCAACCCGATGCCGAGTATCTTGTAGCCAATCCGCCCTATCTCCCGGCTCCAGATAATGATATTTATATGCCGCTCTTATTTGGGGGCGTGGATGGAGCCACAGTTACGAATGATCTTTTGTCGTTAGGTTACGAAAATGTGTTGGTTTTAATATCTAGTTTTTCTAATCCAACAAGTACGCTAAACCTAGCCAAAGAAAATGGTTATTGTGTTCAAAATTTCATGGTGTTACCTTTACAGTTCGGCTACTATAGCTCCGATCCCAAGGTAAAGAACCACATAGAAGAACTCCGAAAAAACAACATGGCATTTTATTCTGGCGATTATTATTTTCTAGCTGGCGTTTTATTTAACAAATGCCAGGATTCTGTAATTGATTTATCTAATCAATTGGCTCAGGTTATGACTAGTTTGTGAAAACAAATACGCTTATGCAATCCCCATCTTAGGAGTACCTTGTTCGCGTAGCGTCTGTCTGCGACACGCTGCGCGAACGTAGAGAAGATGGGGACTTTTGCCACACGTTATATCAATCCCTATTCTCAAGTAATCCCTTTATTTACCTGAAGCTTTTGTTGTATGACTGCACTGCTAGAGTTACGTTTGCCCTTGAGTGCTGCAAATAAAGTTACAACAGCACCAAACGACAAAATAGGAACGCCTGAAGTTGGTTCAGGTACAGAAACAGATGAGGTTGGCGTCAAGAGGAAGGCGCGTAATTCACCATTAACTGCACCACGACCGACAATTTGTCCCTTATTATTAATCGCAGATGCTGCTGTCAAGGTAAAGCCAGCGTCTGAACCAGGAGCAATCAGGTCATTTAAGTCGTACAGAGTGTTATCACTATAAAGAAAAGCCCGCAAACCATTGCCATCTGGTGCAAAAAAGTTAGGATTAGTGCCAGAAAACCCGACTGCTTGACCTAAATTATTGATCCCCCCACCAAAACTAAACAAATCTGTAGGACGTAACTTACCAAGGTCTTGGAGTCCGGTGTTGGAACTGTACAGAAAAGCATGACTATCATCTACTCCAGTAAGTCCCGAACCACCTACCACTTGTCCTGAGTCATTAATATCATTGGCTACGCTGTACCCATCACCTGGCAAAGTTCCCAAGTTAGTAGTTTGGCCGTTTTGGTACAGAAAAGCTGTGTTTGAATTGAGAATGCCTACTACTTGTCCCAAGTTATTTAAACCGTAGGCAACAGTACCAGGAGTTCCTATGCTGGTTGCTATACCATCACTATATAAAAAAGGGCCAAGTCCCGTTGCTCCCCCTACTATTTGGGTGCGATCGTTAATGGCATAAGGAATAGCGTCTCGGATAGGGAGGGGTTGGGTGATGCCATTGCTGTATAGGAAAGGGTTATTTCCAGTAAAGTTATTACTACCAACCGAATTACCAACTACTTGCCCCAAGTTATTGATACTAGTTACTGCAAGTTGATTATCGCCAGGTAGGGGACTAATTTTTTTAAGTGAACCATTGCTGTAAAAAAAAGAACGCCCCGAAGAATTAATGGCTACCTCACCTAAGTCATTGATGTCTGTAGCAAAACTGAAGGTTTCTCCTGTAAGACGGCCTAAGTCAGTAACTGAGTATAGAGATACTGCCAACGCCGACTTGGATGCAGTAAAACTGATTGCGGTCAAGGTTATTGCTGTTATACAGGATTTCCACTTAAGTAAAAGCATGTGACTTTTCCGTAATTTTTTATTCCCTTACAAAATTACCACTGAACAGTAGAGTTAAAACCTGCCGTATCTGGATAGTCGCTAAATACTCTATCAACACCTAAGCTAAAAAATAGTTCATATTCCCCTTGGGGATTTCCTTGAAAGTCTAGTGGCAAAAAACAGTCTTCATTGCGGAAAGTCCAGACCTAGCAAACCAGTCGCATGAGCATCGATGACTAAAGATGTTGGCGATCGCTTCTTCGTAGCGTTGTAATTCATTTAATGCAATTCCTCTACCTCGCCAGCCTTCTGAATCTTGGGGGGTAAGTGCGATCGCTATTCAATAAACGACTGCCCGAATTCAATAAACGGCTGCCCGAATTCAATAAACAACTGCCCGAATTCAATAAACGACTGCACAAATTCAATAAACGACTGCACAAATGCAAAATTTGCCCTCATCCCCCAACACCTTCTCTCAAAATTGGGAGAAGGGGAGCCAAATTTCAAGTCCCTCTCCCAAGCTTGGCAGAGGGATTTAGGGTGAGGGCTTTTAATTCATGCAAGAAGTCTTGTCGTAGCCATATCATTAATAAATCTTGCACTACGTTTCTATCCCGCCTCGGAATGAATTCCGAGTCTCAGAGCCACTGAACTTTAGTTCTGGGCGAGATATCGGTTTGATTCTCCACCAATGATTTTAACCATAGTTGCGTGCCATTTGTAACTTTGTAAGTTAAAAATTAAATATTAATTTAGGTGAGCGGATGACAAGTAATAATATTGAGATTGTTTTCAGTTTTGATACAACTGGGAGTATGTACCCTTGCCTTACTCAAGTACGGCGAAAAATCAAAAATACCGTTACCAGACTGATAGACGAAATTCCCTTAATTAAAATTGGGATTATTGCTCATGGTGACTATTGTGATGCAGGTTCAACTTATGTCACCAAAATATTTAATATATCCGGTGATGTTGATGCTATTTGTGATTTTGTGCAAAATGTCGAACCTACTGGTGGCGGAGATGCACCAGAATGTTACGAATTGGTGTTACATGAATCCCAATCTTTATCTTGGTCAAAGTCAGCAACAAAATCACTGGTTTTGATTGGCGATGATATTCCCCATCCTCCAGCACACAATCCTAAAAAACTGAATTGGCGCAAAGAGTTAGATAAATTAGCTGAGGCAGAAATTACAGTTTACGGAGTTCAGGCACTCAATCGCCCTCATGCCACTCCTTTTTATCAAGAACTTGCAGAAAAGTCTGGCGGTTTTCATATCAACTTAGACCAGTTTTCCTATATTAGTGATTTGTTTTTAGCAGTTTGCTACCAACAATCTTCTAACGATCAGCTACAAGCTTATGAACAAGAAGTCATTGACCAAGGACGCATGAGCCGTGGGTTAAATAAAATATTTAACACCATGATGAACCGGGAAGCAACATCTTATTACGAATCGGCTGATTTACGGGCAGTTTCTCCAGGGCGTTTCCAGATTTTAGAGGTTGAACAAGATATATCAATTAAAGCGTTCGTATTAGAAAATGGTTTAAGTTTTAAAGTTGGGCGGGGTTTCTACGAATTTACAAAAACAGAAACTATCCAGGCTCAAAAAGAAATTATCTTAATGGATCGGGCAACTGGTGATTTATTTGAAGGAGGTGCAGCACGAGAAATGTTAGGTCTACCGATGGATGCAACGATTCGGATTAAACCAAGTAACCTAGAAAAGTATGTTGTGTTTGTCCAAAGTACCTCTGCTAATCGTAAACTGATTGGCAAAACTCGATTTTTATATGAAGTCGAAGACTGGGATCGCTAAATCCCAACGACTACAAGTCACGGCTACCCAAACAAAGCCTGCTCATGCAGGCTATTCTATTCGCTAGGTATTTTGTAATAAGTCTAATGACCCAGATTAAGCCGGAAGTAAAACGTATAGAAGAACTGCGCCAGTTATTGCAACAAGCAAGCTTCGCTTATTACGTTTTAGATGCTCCAATTATGGAGGATGCAGTCTATGACCAGCTATATCGAGAATTGCAACAACTGGAAATTCAATATCCAGAATTGGCGACTCCCGATAGTCCGACTATGCGCGTGGGTGAAAGACCAGCAACGCAGTTTACCTCGGTGCGGCATAATATCCCCCTGTACAGCCTGGAGAATGCATTTAATATCGATGAGTTGCAAGCCTGGGATCAGCGTTGGCGGCGACAAGTACCGAAAATAGACTCGGTGGAATATGTCTGTGAACTCAAAATTGATGGTTCTGCTTTGGCTCTGACCTATCAAGATGGCATTCTAGTTAGGGGTGCAACTAGGGGTGATGGGGTGACGGGTGAAGATATTACCCAAAATGTGCGGACAATTCGCTCAATTCCCTTGCGTTTGAATTTTGAAGGGTTAGAAATTCTAGAAAGGGTGGAAGTACGCGGCGAGGCGTTTTTACCGTTGGAAGTATTTAAACAAATTAACGAGGAAAGACAAAAAGCAGGTGAGCAATTATTTGCCAATCCCCGTAATGCCGCAGCTGGTACACTCAGACAACTAGACTCGCGCATTGTCGCTAAACGGCGGTTAGATTTCTTTGGCTACACCTTGCACATTCCTGGTAGAGATGACGCCAGTATTGCCAATACTCAATGGGAAGCATTGGAGTTATTAGAAAAGATGGGTTTTCGAGTCAACCCCAACCATAAATTGTGTGCTTCGATCGCAGAAGTGGCAAAATATTATGAATACTGGGATACGGAGCGGCTGAATTTACCCTACATGACTGATGGGGTAGTAGTAAAGCTGGATTCTTTTAAACTTCAGGAACAGCTAGGGTTTACCCAGAAATTCCCTCGCTGGGCGATCGCGTTAAAGTACCCAGCTGAAGAAGCACCCACTCGTGTAGAAAATATTGCTGTAAATGTCGGACGAACGGGAGCGTTAACGCCATTAGCCGAGATGCGCCCTGTACAACTGGCGGGGACAACAGTTTCTCGCGCTACTTTACACAACAGCGATCGCATTACTCAATTAGACATCCGCATTGGCGATACTGTCATTGTCCGCAAAGCTGGGGAAATCATCCCAGAAGTGCTGAGGGTACTCAAAGAACTCCGTCCCTCTGACACTGAACCTTTCGTTATGCCCACCCATTGCCCAGTCTGTGGTCAACTAGTGGTGCGAGAATCAGGTGAGGCGGTGACTCGGTGCGTCAATGCTTCCTGTGCAGCGATTCTCAAAGGTTCCA